>JAUYMA010000006.1 GCA_030698805.1 Nanobdellota archaeon | reverse complement strand
TATAAAAGCATGAAGCTTGAGGTGAATATTACTAAGACTAGATTTTTTTCTATTTTAGGCTTAATTCTAATTCTTGCCGGTGCTATCGCAACTTATGCTTACACAACTACTTTTGACAGGCCTGCTGCTCAGGCAACAACTTTTGGGCATAGCGCTGATGAAACAGTCGTGAAAATGGCTGATGGAAGTTTTAAGACTGTGCAGGAGCTGTTAGCTGGAGGGGTTAGTGGCGGTTCTGGAGGGCCAATTGTCGTCAAGAACTGCCAACGTTTTTATAGTGGAGGAGATTGCAAAAGTGTTAATGCATGCCCTGCTGATTACCCTTTGCTAACTGGGATCGAAGAATGGGACAATGATGTAGAAACAACTTGGAAATATTGTGCGTCATTCTTACACTGCTGTCAAGTGGGTTATCCTGATGTGGCTTTGAATATTGCTGGAACATCGTGCAAAATTACTCCTAATACTCAAGTTGCAGGGCAACCAGTGAGTTATACGGTAAAAGGTATTGCAACTGGGGGTAATGGATTATATACCTATGTTTTGAGGACTCCAGTATTTGACCAGAGGGCAGAATACTTCTTTTACCAAGGAGATTCAGATCTGCCCATATCTCCGAGCTCAACGGGCACGACATATGAAGATGCTCCAGGCTTAAATGACTGGGTATATGATTCTACTCATCCTCCAACTACTGCGACCGTCAGGGTGACTTCTGGAAGCCAGACTCTTTCTGTGGCTTGCACATATTAGCTGTTTTGGGAAAGAATTAAAAATCAGACAACTCTGGAGATTGAATGAAAGGTGTTGAACAGATGAACGGGATGATCGGACTGGAAATTCATACTTATTTAGTTACAAAAGAGAAACTATTTTGTAAATGTAAGGCAAGCAGGGAGAGAGGATTAAAGCCCAATATCTATATTTGTCCGATATGCACGGGACAGCCGGGGGCAAAGCCTATGCTGCCGAATAAAAGTGCTGTGGAAAAGGCAGTAATGATTGGATTAATGCTGGGATGCACTATTAATAATCAAACTGTATGGCAGAGAAAACATTACGATTGGCCGGATATGCCGAAAGGATATCAAAATACTTTATCTGGAACACACGCTATTCCTACAGGAGTCGATGGGAAATTTTTTGGAATAAGAATCAGCAGCATGCATCTTGAGGAAGATCCTGCATCCTGGAATCCTGATACGGGCGAGATTGATTATAATCGATCTGGGCTGCCTCTTGTAGAAATTGTTACTGAGCCTGATTTTTCTACTTCTGAAGAAGTTATTGATTGGCTGAAAAAGCTTTTGCACAATATGGCTTATCTGAAATGTGTTGACTCAAATGCAGGAATAAAAGTGGATGTGAATGTAAGCATTCCTGGGAAGAGCGAGAGAGTTGAAATAAAAAATATTAATTCACTTGAAAATATTGGGAAAGCAATAGAATATGAATTAGACCGGCAAAGCCAAGAGGGCGGCAAAGTTAGAGAAACAAGAAGATATGATGATGTTTCTGGAAAAACCATTGTGATGAGGACTAAAGAGGGACAGGCAGATTATCGATTTATCAGCGATCCTGATTTGCAGGATATTGTTCTAAGCAAGAATTTTGTTAAAGAAATAGAATCAAGAATTCCAGAGCCTCCTGAGAAAAAGTTAGAGAAATTGATTAAGAAATATAAGATTGATAAAAAGAATGCTGAAATATTAGCAAAGAATATTGACATCGTAGAGTTTTTTGAAAAGGTTGCTGAAAAAATTGATGCTCAGTTTGCTCTTCCTTGGATCACTATTGAATTATTAAGATTTTTGAATTATAATAATAAAAAATTGGATGAGGTGCAGATTGATGTGGAGCACTTTGTTTTATTGCTTAGACTTGTAAAGGACGGCAAGATAACTCCCTTGAAAGGCAAAGAGATTTTGAATAAGTTTTACCCTAAGAGCTTCATGCCTAGCGCTGAGAGTGAAGGTAAGATAAGCGATGCCGGAGAGTTGGAGAAAATTGCCAGAGAGGTCATGGAAAAGAATATGAAAGCAGTCGAGGACTATAAGAAAGGAGAGAGCAAGAGTTTTGATTTCTTGATGGGGCAAATCATGGCCGTTACCAAGAAGAGAGCAGACTTTAAGGTGGCAAGGGAAGTTCTGCAGAAATTGTTAAAATAAAAAGCTAGAATATTCTCTTAAAGAAATTAATGATTTTTTGCCAAGCAGAAGTTTTCTTATTGCTGCAGTCTTCAGGACAGTTATATTTATTTTCCATATTAGTGTTTTCGCAGATTTTATCCCCACAAGAGATACAGGTTAAATAGGGAGTCCCTTCCAACATCTCTCCGGTTTCTTTATCATAGGCCCCCACAGGTTTTAGATCCTTGCAGCAAACATCTGGGAAATCAGGGCTGTAACCTGGAGAAGGATTCACAAATTCTCCTTTTTCTGCGCAATTTTCACTTTCGCTATAAGCTTGCATTCTTGTTTTATTTTCTTCCTGCTTTAATATAAAAATAAACTTTTTTCCTATCTCAAATTTATTTGGATTATAACCTCCATATCCAATCCATAATCCCTCAGAATCTTCTTTTGAATCATTGATTATTAAGTAATCGGTAAATATCGGAGGGCTGCATTCCGCATTACCTGGGCAATTCCAGGGGAGACTTCCTTTATCTATAACATACCCGCTTACGTTATAATCTCTATTTTTTATCTTATTTATTCTTATATATTCGCCTACTGAAAGAGTCTTTCCGGGATTAAGATATAAATCTACGAATTTAGTAAGAGTTACATTTGGTTCTTGAATATTATCTTCTTTTATTTCCAGTATTCTCACAGGCTTAGGAATGGTTTTTGATATTCCGACATTGGGATAGGCGGGATAAAAGACTTCTTCGTTGGATGGAGTCTTGCTTTTTGTTCCTAGAAATATAATATACTGTGTTTTATCCTGGGGAACAGGGAAGCTATCATCGTAACCACAAGGATTTGAGGTGGAAAGTTTTATTTTTGTATTTGTGGCCAGAGAATCTCCTTTCAAAACAGAACTTATTCTTACTTCTACCCATTCAGGTTCTCCTCCATATGGAAATTCCTCTTGGATAGGTCCTTCTCTAACTTTTTCTGCAATAATAATTGATTGAGAAGCATTCACTGTCTCTTCTAGAGTCATATATGTGGGAGGTTCTAGAAGTGGTTGACAGCCAGAGACAAGAGAAAGTGCAGAGAGGAAGAGAAGGATAGCACAAAATGTAGTTATCAATCTCTTTTTCATTTATTTTTATATGGGGGTCTCTATAAATAATTATTGTTTTTATGTTTATGAAAAGAGGCTTATTATTTCGAAAAAGGCTCCAAGAATTAAAAGAGTTGCAATTACCCAGATCAGCCAATCTGTATAAGGTATAGAATATTCTGGTTTTCTTTCCCCATGTAATTTCGCTTTTCTTACCATTAGAAGAATGAGGATTGCCACTATCCCTCCTGAGAGAATCCCCCCTATGCTCATGACTATTGTAAAACTCGCTTTATTAATCAATTTTAAAATTACTAAGATTATTATCGGGAGAGAGACAGTATAAAGCCAAGCTCTTGCTTTCTTTTTTTCAAAGTCGAACATGAATGTATCCATCATAGCGATGGAATGCGCTAAATAAGCATTAAACATTGTAATCATTGCAAGAATTATAAATGGTATTCCCAAAGCAATAGTTGCGATTTCAGGAGTGGCTAGTCCTTTGTAACCAAGAATTAAAAGAGTGAATAAGGTATAAACAATAAGGCTGATTGAGCAAGCCACGATAATAGAGCGTTTCATTAAATAGCATTCACTATTTAATATCCTCCTTAATTCAGGTATAGCTGTAAATCCTAAAAATGCAAATAAGATGACTCCAAAAGGAGTCATAATTTCTTCTAGGTTGATGTATGAAAGATTTTCAGGGTTGATCTTATTGATAAGCAAAATTGAGATTGAGACAATCATGGCAAACATCAACATTATTCCCAGGGGCTCTCCTTTTCTTAAAGCTCTAATGCCTGAATAGCTTATTAGAGACATAATGAACCAGAAGAAAAAACTCATATGGATTGAATATTGCACTGTACCAAACAATAGGTAACTGATTGATTCGCCTTCAGCGATTAAATAGGCAACTAGAGCAGTATAAATTCCTAGGGAAGCTGCTAAAAACATAACTTTCTTGCCTTTTCTTCCTAAATATTTTTCAGCATAGCCTGGAAGTTGATGCACTCTTTTTGTTCTCAAGGTTATTTCCCCTAGATAAAGCATGACTATACAAACTATTATTGCAATAACTATTATATTGAGCATTCCTAGAGAAAACCCTGATTTCATTACCACATATGGGATTCCAAGGAAACCTGCCCCTATGATTGTGCCTATAAGAGTAAATACTGCTATTAAGAAATTTGAGTCTTGAATTTTCATCTCTTTTTTATAATTTCCATACAATCCTTTTTCAATACAATTAAAAAACCCTATTATTTAATGATTTTGTAGGCCTATAAGTTAATGGATTAGACTCCCCGGCTTCGGACCGGGAAATCAGGGTTCGATTCCCTGTAGGCCTGTTTTAATCCATCTATTTATTGTATATTGGAAATGTTTTTTAATGCAAAGAACTTTTATTATTATGCTACACAAAAAAGAGGATTTTGAGGCAAGCAATATACCTGAAGAATTTTATTCTCCTATGCCTGCAGGCTATAGGATAGGCCAGACTAAATATATTGTTATTACTGGAAGTGTTATTTCTGGTATTGGGAAAGGCACTATTTCCAGCACTCTGGCAAAACTCTTGCATGACCGTAAAATGAAGGTAGAACCCATGAAGCTCGAGGCTTATTTGAATGTAGATGCTGGAACTCTTAATCCTTTCAGGCATGGAGAAGTTTTTGTCTTAGATGATGGCACTGAAACTGACTTAGATTTAGGCACATATGAGAGATTATTGGACAAAAGTTTCACTAAAGATAATTTTGTAACTTCTGGAAGGATTTATAGCCAGATTATCGAGAAAGAAAGAGCTGGCAAATATCTTGGCAAAGATGTCCAATTTATTCCCCATGTTACTGGAGAAATAAAACTCGCTGTCAGAAACCTCGCTGTAAAAACCGGCGCAGATGTTATATTGATAGAAATTGGGGGCACTGTGGGGGATTATGAAAACATGTTTGCTATGGAGGCTTTAAGAGAGTTAAGTTATGAGGAAGGGAAAGAAAATGTTTGCTTCATCAATGTTACTTATATCTTGGAACCTGGATCTTTAGGAGAGCAGAAATCCAAGGCTGCGCAATTGGGAATAAAAGCGCTAATGGAGATAGGAATCCAACCAGATGTTATTGTATGCCGATCAGAGTCCCCTATCGGCCAATCTGTAAAAGAAAAAATAAGCCTGCATGCAAACGTGTCTTTAAGGAGAGTGTTTGGGGTTCATGATATAAAAAATATTTATCTTTTGCCTTTAGATCTAAGGGACGAGGGATTTGATGATGCAGTTTGCGAGATCTTAAACATAAAAGAAAAGTTCCATATAGAAGGCAATGGATCTTTACAGATTTGGAATGATAAAATGAATGTAGACGAGAAAGAACCTGAGATAGTGATTGGCATTGCCGGCAAGTATTTGGGGGCAAGCGATACTTATGCTTCTATCACCAAAAGTTTAGAACATTGCAGTTTCTTTTATAAAAAGAATATCAAAATAAAATGGATAGACACTGCTGAAATTGAAAGAGGGACAATAAGCGTTCAAGGGTCCTTGAATAATGTTCATGGTCTGATTGTACCGGGAGGATTCGGGTCAAGGGGAGTAGAGGGAAAAATTTCTTGCATAAAATATTGCAGAGAGAATAATATCCCTTTTTTGGGATTATGCTATGGTTTTCAACTTGCTCTTGTGGAATATGCGAGAAATGTATGCGAGCTTGAAGGAGCACATACTGCTGAGATTGATCCGCATACTAGATATAATGTAATTGATATCTTGCCTGAACAAAAAAGTGTTAAAGGATTCGGGGGCAGTATGAGGCTCGGTGGAAAAGATGTTTTCATCAAACCCGGAACTATTGCAAGGAGGATTCATAACTCTGCGATTATCCGGAGGAGATTTCGACATAGGTATGAATGCAATCCTGAATTTATTGAGACTTTTGAAAAAAAAGGAATGGTTTTTTCAGGATGCGATGAACCTGGAAAGATAATGCAAATATTAGAAATTCCCAATCATCGTTTTTTTATGGCGGCCCAATTTCATCCTGAATTTACTTCCAGGCCCGGAAAACCAGATGAAATCTTTCTTGAGTTTGTGAGAAAAGCAGGAGAATCAAAAGAAATAGAGTTAGCCTTGAGTTATAAATTAGCTTAGGGAAATTAATTTTTAATTTCTTCTTTCATATAAAAATAATTTATCTTCAAATTCTCTGATCGCTTTTTTCTTGATGGCTTCATATTTTTCACGAGCATTTTGATACAAACCTCTTCCTTTTATAAGCCAGGAATCAAGGTCTTTTCTATCCAGGCTTGAGGGTTTTTCTATCCTCCACCTTATCTGCTGGTTGAAAAGGACAGGATTAGGAACTTTATGATGTTCTGGATCTAACTTCGAAAGAAAGTAGTCTATATCCAGCGAGTTCATATTGGATTAGAGAAAGTTATAATTAAATAATTAACTCTCTCTTTTTCACTAGGGACTCAGAGTGACTTTTCACAGAGAATATTTATAAAAGAAAAAACTTCCTTTTATCCATGGGCATTTTAAGATATTGTTTGGAAACTAAAGGGCCTATGGAGACCCTTACTAAAGGCGCTGCAATAATGCTTGGGGCTTATTTAGGTTGGAAAATTGGGGATAATGCCGTGTTCGCTGCTGAATATTTTTCAGGGAGAGTTTCTTCTATTGATTATGCCATTCGTGAAAGCCCTTTAATAACCAAATTAGGGGCGGCAGTAGTAACTGCTGGAATATCTGGTTTTGCGGGGAAATTTCCAGGAAGACTGGTAGATTACTTGAATTCTAATTCTAAATGAATTCTAGGAAAATAATAAGATTTAATAAATAGATTTTGCACTAGTTTGAATGGTTAAGGAAGAAAAATCTAAAAGATCTGAAGTTAAAGGTGATAAAGATGTAAAGGCTGTAAGCGTGAAAAAAAATGAGAATTTCTCAGAATGGTTTTCTGAAATCATTCAGAAAGCAGAACTTGCGGATCTAAGATATAATGTAAAAGGTCTCTTAGTATTTCAACCTTGGAGTGTTCTCGCTATGGAAAAAATGTATGGTATTTTAGAGACAGCCCTCCAGAGAAAAGGACATAAACCTTATTGGTTTCCTACCTTAATTCCTGAAAGCAACTTGAAAAAAGAGTCCAGTCACGTTAAGGGTTTTACCCCTGAAGTATTTTGGGTCACTCAAGGCGGGGAAACTAAATTTACTGAAAAATTAGCTTTAAGGCCTACTTCTGAGACTGCTTTTTACCAGATGTTTTCCACCTGGATTAGAAGTTATAAGGATCTACCTTTCAAGACTTATCAAAGAGCCAATGTTTTTAGGTATGAGACTAAAGCCACACGGCCATTTTTGAGAAGCAGGGAATTTCATTGGATCGAAACTCATTGCGTTCATAAGACAAAAGAAGATGCCATGAAACAAGTTTATGAGGACATGGAAACAACAAAAGAAGTTTTGCATGACAATTTTGGTTTGCCATTTATCTTTTTTGAAAGACCTGCTTGGGACAGGTTTGCAGGAGCAGATAGGACTTTTGCAGCGGATGTTTTGAATCCTGACGGGAAAGTTGTGCAGCAGCCTTCTACTCATTTGCTCTCTCAGGAATTTCCAAAGGGCTTTGATGTGAAGTTTAAGGATAATGATGGTAAGGAGAAATATCCCTGGATTACTTGTTATGGTCCTGCGATTTCAAGAATCTTTGCTTCTGTTGTAATAGTGCATGGGGATGATAAAGGGTTAAGATTCCCTTGGAGTATATCTCCCTTGCAAGTTGTAATTGTTCCTATTAAAGATAATGATAAGGTTCTGGCTAAAGCTGAAGAATTGAAGAAGAAAATTGCGGAAACTATTGGAATTATGAATGTTGAGATTGATAAAAGCGAGAAGAGCGCCGGCGAGAAATTTAATCATTGGGAAATGAAAGGAGTTCCTTTGAGAATTGATTTAGGGGAAAAAGAAATTGATGCAAAGAAATTGAGCATTTTTAGAAGGGACTTGAATAAGAGGGAAAGCATCGATGAGAAAGAATTAGTTAATTATATTCATAAGATTGCAAAAGAATTCGATGCAAATCTTGTTAAACAGGCAGATCATATTTTTGATAATTTAGTCAAGGAGGTTTCTAATATGAAAGAAATGAAAAAAATTATTGAGGAGGGTGGAATCGCTTCCTGTAATTTCTGTTCTGTTGATAAGGAAGGAGCAAAGTGCGCTGAAATGGTGGAGAAAGAAATCGGGGCCCAGGTTAGGGGAACTAAGCTAGGAGAAGAGAATAAAATAGGCAAATGCGCGGTTTGTGGCAAGGCTGGAAAGGAAAGAGTTTACATTGCCCGCGCTTACTAAAATTTAAATACTAGTAATTTTATATAAAAGCATGAAGCTTGAGGTGAATATTACTAAGACTAGATTTTTTTCTATTTTAGGCTTAATTCTAATTCTTGCCGGTGCTATCGCAACTTATGCTTACACAACTACTTTTGACAGAACTGTTGCTCAGGCACCGACTTTCGGACATAGCGCTGATGAAACAGTCGTGAAAATGGCTGATGGAAGTTTTAAGACTGTGCAGGAGCTGTTAGCTGGAGGTGTTAGTGCTGGCGGAGGCGTCAGCAGTGTTACTGGTGGCACTGGGATCAGCGTTAGCTCGGTGAGTGGTGCGGTGACTGTCGCATTAAAAAAGGACTCTACATGGAGTAGTTATAATTGGTATTATGATCAGGGATTGAATTCTGGCCTTACTCCGGGCACGACTTCTAATCCTGCATGCGATATATCTGGTGCTGGCGAGTATGCCTTTTGTCCTGCATCATACTTTGTTGTTGGGATGCATTACTGCAATGCCCAGAATAAAGTAGCTCTTCTCTGTGCTCCTTCAGCACCTAATTAACATCAGCATTTTTTCGTTAGTTATAAAAACACCTTTTTTCTTTGTTGAATATGGTTGAATTGAACTTTCAGGCTGGAGATTATGTTAAACTGAGATTGGCTTTAGAGGAAATAGAGGGAACTATTGTTGACAATCCTGATTCTTCTATTGTTTTGCTTAAATTGGATTCAGGATATAATATTGGAATTCCAAAGGAGAACATACTTGCCGGTAGGGCTTTGAAGAAGTTTAAAGAAAGCGAGAGGAAACCGGAAGAAATTGTAAAGAAAGAGGGATTGCCTTCAATCGGTCTTGTGGTTACTGGGGGAACAATTGCTGCCAAGTTAAATCCAAAAAAAGGAGGAGTGTCTTGGCTTACTGATCTGGGAGAGTTTAAGAGATTTTATCCAGAATTATTTGAAAAAGTTAACGTTAAGAAAGTAGAAGTGCCTTTCATGACTTCCTCCGAGGCGATGACTTCTGAACATTGGATAAAAATCGCAGAAGCCATTAAGCCTATGTTAGAGGATAATGAGATTAAAGGCGTTATCGTGACACACGGGACTGATTTCTTGCATTATACATCTGCAGCTTTGAGTTTCTTTCTAAAGAACTTGAATAAGCCCGTTGTGCTGACTTATAGCCAGAGAAGTATTGACAGGGCTAGCAGCGATGCTAATTTGAATCTGCAATGTGCTGCTGAAATGGCTTTAAGTGATGCTGCGGAAGTAATGTTAGTAGGGCATGCAGACTTGAATGACGATTATTGTTATGCATTGAGGGGCAGCAAGGTAAGAAAACTTCATTCTTCTAGAAGAGATGCTTTTAAGCCGGTTAATACAGAACCCATTGCTAAAGTTTGGCCGGATAGAGTTGAATTTCTTTCTTCTTATAGAAAGAGAGATGATAAAAGAAAATCTGAATTAGATATTTCATTTACCGATAAAATTGCTTTAATCAAATTTTATCCTGGACAGACTTCGGATATTCTCGACTTTTATGCTTTGAAATATAAAGGCGTGGTAATCGAAATGGGGGGCCTAGGGCATTTACCTGTAAGCGAAGCAGGGCATACATGGATTCCTGCTTTGAAGAAGCATATTAAAAATGGTTTTGTTGTTTGCGCTGCTGCTCAAACAATATATGGGAGATTGGATCCTTTGGTTTATTCCAATGGTCGAGAGTTGATAGATGCGGGGGTAATTTTCCTGGAAGATATGCTGGCTGAGTGTGCTTTAGTAAAGTTAGGATATGTGCTAGGGCATTATGGATGGAAGAAAGAGGTTAAGGAGAAAATGCTTGAGAATATGGCTGGCGAATTGAATGAGAAATTGACCAGGAGATAATCAAATTTAGCTCATTCACCGTCACTCTCCATAATGTTTATAAAGTTCTTTTATTTGAAACCAATATGAAGAGGGAAGGGCTGATTATATTATTCTTTGCAGTTATTGCAAGTATTATAATTCTGCCTTTTAGTTCTGCGGCTTTGACTTGTTCTGCTGATCCAAATCCTGCTTCAATTAATAGCCCCATAGTTGTGAGTGCTACTGGGGGCGCAGGAACTTACTCTTGGACAACTACTGGAGCCAGTCCCGCTTCTGGAAGCGGACCAGCTATTCAAATTCAATATTCCACTCCTGGTCAGAAGACCGTCAATGTACAAAGCAGTGGGACCGCTGGAAATTGCAGAGCTGCAAAGGCCAACAATGTTGGAAGCGGACAAGTAGTAACTTGGACAAATTGTGATGGGACCGCAGGATATTGGGCTAATGCTGGAGGACCTGGAGAGACAGCCACGAATAAAGATCTTGGCTGTGTAAGGGATGGATCTGCAAGCATTGAAGAAAGCACTAGTAATATTGTATATACTGGATCTTCATGCGGTTCTTATTCTGCTTCTACTCCTCAAACTGCTACTTGCACTGTGAATGTAGATGCAACTTCCTGTTCAAATGATGATCAAATAATCATGCGCCTCTTTACAGAGAGCAATACCCACGTTTATCAATGGAATAGTGGGGCCGGAACTATCAAAGTTTGTTATGATGATCTTTTTGCAGGGATCTATACTGGAGGCAATATTCATAGTTGCGTGGCTACAGAGCCCAAGAATACGGTTTTAAGAACCTTCGGCGATGGAGCAAGCAATACTCATGCAGAGAGGCCTGATGGGACTACTACTGGATATTTCCCACTTTGTTATGGTGATTTAAGATGCGAATATAAAACTGCAACTCAACCATGTTCTTCTGATCAAGCGGCAGTTCTTTACTTCTCTTCTCCAACAGGCACTAATTCTCATGTTTCGAAAAACTATTTTGCAGGCGCTTCTAAGATCTGCTGTAATAGTCCAAGCAATCCTCCTCGCCAGGGTGGATGCCGCACTCCAACACAAACAATTTTAACTTTATACGAAAACAGCAATGCCCATGCTTCTTTATTTAATTTAATTAATAAAGATGCAAATGCCAAAGTTTCTATTTGTTACGATGATATTTATGGGGCGCCATTCCAAGGATTTACAGGCGGCAATCCATGGGAATGCAAATCTAATAATCAAAATGAAGTTGTAAGATTGGATGTTGTTAAGAATGCCCATGCAGCAGAAACTGGAAGAGGAAAAACGCCTGCCCAAACAAAGTATGATAATCCTGTTTGTTATGGAGACTTACAATGTACTGTTAAATCTTCAACTCAATCTTGCAGTGTGAATGAAGCTCTAATTGCATTTATGTCTGGAAGTGATAATGCTCATCTTTCTAAGATTCCTATTCCTGGATGGCTGAAAATCTGCTGCCATAGCCCCGAAAATCCGAATCCTGAAAAGGGAGTTTGCGGCGATGGAACTGTACAGACAGCACGAAACGAAGTGTGCGAGTTACCTGGAGATTCATGTATCGCAACTAGTGGTGAGGCTGGAACTTGCAGTAGTGATTGCCTACAATGCACAGTTGCCACTATAGTTACTCCTGATATTGTTACAGCTGAGTGGAGAGATTCTTCTAATACAAGACTACTGGGTGCTGATTGGGATCAAGAAATTGAATTGTTTGGTGCAACTGCGAATTATGCTCCTGGAACAACTATTGATTTGGAAGTTTATTCTATTGATGATGTATCTAATAATTTACCTTCTCCTTCTGCCCCTTCTTCTAGCGCTGTAACGGCAGATCAGAAATTAAGCATTAAAGTTAATACCGCAGGCGAGTCTTTAAAAGTTGCAGATATTATTCCATCTGATTCTCAATATGAGGATAAATTTGTGTTTAAATGGACTTATACTGATCCGACGGATCCGACTATAACTGATGAAAAAGCAAGTAATCAATTCGAATTAAATAGGGCTACTATTGTTAGAGAAGTAGACTTATGTCAAAATGTAATTCCCGTTTCTTTGCAGGGATCTGACTCTCCTGATGAGACTACCCTAAATTCTTTAAGAGATGATTGCAATACTGCAACTCCTCGAGAGGGCAGGGTTTTACAGGGCGCAACTTGTGATTCTGCAGGCAAGTCGATTTCTTGTTATTGGGATGAAACCGAAACTAATTGGGAGGAAAGATGCAAAGCTCAAGAGATAGCGGTTGATGCTTTTGGCAGGGAAATTGATAAGTGCTTATTTACTATTCAGTATTCCAGCGAATGCAATGCTGAAACTGGATTTAAAAGTGCCACTATTGATGCTACGAGGGTTTTGCCTTTGGGTTCTCCCACTGAGTGTGTAAATCAGGTAACTGCTTGTGAAGATCAGTCTTTGTATAACCTTCCTTGCGAGAGGGCATTCTTATCCTTGCCATTCTTTACTGCCTGGCAGATAGCAGGAGCAGCAATAGTTCTATTCCTAATTTATGTTGTTTTAATTAAAACAGGAATCATTGGCAAGAAAGAATCTAACAAAAAGAAAATTAGAAGAAAGAAATAAATTTATTCTATTGATTTGACTCGGTAAAATCTTTTCTCATGATTGGGCGCGTCACGGTCTACGAAATCAAAAGGATTCCAATAAGGTTTTACTCCTGGAGTATTTTGGCTGTCATTTACTTTCAGGATCTGCCAGTTTTCTAAGTTTGAGGAAGCCTCTAATTGTAATTGATTCGAATTTTCAGATATATGGATATAAGGAATTCCATTATTGTAATTTATTAACATTGCCGGTCGATCAGTAGGACTTAAATATAATGATCTTGCATCTTGCATAACTCTTACTGTCATTTTTGTGCCTTTAGCTATTTGAGGCTCACCATCTGCTCCTTCTGCCCTTACATTCTTTATTTCAAATTGATAATCTCCATAAGGGCAATCTGTGGGAATTTTGAAATAATATATCCCCAACCACCCTCTATTATTCTCTACAGGGGGTCTGCTTGTGCTTCCTGTTCCACTTAATCTATTTACATCTTCAGTTAAACGGCAGTTTTTTTGCCCAGGAGAAGACACATAATTAGCAGAAGAATCCATAGGCTTAGGATTGAAAAAATCATTAGTGGCAGTGTGAGGTTCCGAACTACTTAGAGTGACATACGGATCAGGCTTTCTAAACCCTACATATTCAAATTGAGGGGGTGCTTTTAATTCCCATTCTACTCCAGAGGTTCCTTCTGTTTGAGAGGTATTATCAGCATATACAAAAATCTTCAATGTTTGACGATTGGGCATCCAAAATCTTTTTGGATAATTATTGAGATTTCTTGATTCCATGGTAAGGACTACATCGGCATTTGCATTTGGAATTGCATAGGGGGAAAGCAATGCTGCGCCTAATGCTAGAGAAGATAGGGCTGTTTTAGCCTTTTTTGAGATAGACGAAGCTAGTTTATTGCCTGCTGATTTAGCTCCTTGTATTAAAGTTTCTAATCTTGTCACCATGTTACTATTACAGAGTCGTAATATTTAAACATTGCGGTACTAGCGCTTTGCGCCCTTTTAGGCTTATTTTATAAGGTAATTGATTATTATATACTTTTCATTTGTGCAAGAAGCAGGTTAATTATCAAGAATTGGGCTTATTTCTTATCCAGTTTTTTTTCTATTCTATCTAATTGTTTTTTCAAATCTTCAATTTCTCTCTCAGCCTTTCTGTTCACTTGGTAATCATATTCAGCCCTCAAACGGTCTTTTTGCGACTGTCTGTTTTGAGACATAAGTATAATTGGAGCTTGCATGGCTGCAAGGCACGAAAGGACTAGATTAAGGAGGATAAAAGGGTAAGGATCCCATTCTTGGACCCAGCCATACACATTCAGACTTATCCACATAATAAGAAATATGATAAAAGTTATAATAAATGTCCAAGATCCCATCTTTGTGGTAACCTGGTCTGCTGCTTTTTGCCCAAAAGTCCATTTTTTAAAAAATGGCAAATAATTATTCAACTCTTTTTCCATCCTTCTAGTAATAAATGAGATAATAAAAGGTTTTGCATTGCACCTTTGACTATGAAAAAGCAGTTGCTAAATCTTTAAAAACCTCTTTTCGGTAATTTGGACATGGGTGCAAAACACTATAAAGGTCATCGTGATTCTCCTGAAAACTCCGATGGTGTTCAGCAATCGGAAGATCCCAAATCTAAAAATATTTTTAATTATCATGTTGCTGTAAAAAATGTCCGAGGTGTAGAGGTTCCTAGAGCAGTTCAAACTCAAGTTAAGGGTTTAAATGCAAGATTAGGTGGATCTGCCTGCTTTCAAGTTAAAGAAGAGTCTTCTCAAGGTAGAGAATATGGATTTAATGTTACTCTTACAGTTATTCAAGGAGAAGTTAAACGTTACGAGGGTATGATGATGGGAGTATTAAAGCATGCAAGTGATAGATATCGAGCTAATTTTGATGTTACACGAGCGTAATATTAATAAAATAAGAAATTGTTGTAACTTGCAAGAGGTTACAAAAGAAAGGTTTAAATATGGGGTTTCTTTACAAACTTTATGAGTAATAGAATATTCACTTCATATGTGGACGCCATGCTTCAGGCTGCTGAGACCTTTAAGCAACTTGATCCTGATTATATAGTTGCCCCTATGCTTGGATCCGTGCCTTTTATTGACGCCATGGCCATAGTCTCTCAAGATTTTGATATTTCTAAAGTTAGATATATGCCTGCTTCTAGCAGAATCTGCGATGTGGGCAAATCTATACAGAGATGGTATAAAGGATTCTTAGATGATGTTGTAGACTCTCCACATTCTTTCCCTAAAGTTATGGCTATTGATGAAGTAGTAAGTGGAGCATCTGTAATTAGGTGTTTGGCCAATGTTGATGAAGCTACTCAGAGGAAGAAAAGAGAATTGAGGCAGGATCTTGTGGAAAGATCCCACTCTTTTGAGAATGATGTTGCTTTAGGGGCCTTAAGGGACATTGATATTTTGTCTGAAAATGCTTATGCCTCTCAAATTGCTCAAATAAGAGAGAAGGTCTTGAAAGGAAGTTATCGAGATGATACAAGGTCACTTCACGAAGATTCTCGTCAAATTGTTGATTTTATAAAAGGAGGTTTTTCTCAAAGATTGCCTTATACTACAATTGGTATTGAAGATTCAAAAAAGAAAGACCATCGTAACTTAGAATATGAACAAGCCAAAACAGCTGGCAGAGTTATCCCTGTGGAAATTGAAAAAATTATTACTATGGACAACCCAGATTATTGCCCAGTCAGATTTGAGACTCTTCCTGAACCTCAAGGAAGGGGAGGATATGTTAGATTTTCTCCTAAAGTTAAAGATTATGTATTGACTCCAGTCTATTTAGGTTTCTTGCAATCTTTGGCAAGACATGTTGGGAAAAACCCTTCAGATGTAGTCCCTGCCACAATGGCAAGAGTATTTGAAGCCAATAAGTATGTACCTGAATGAGAATTCTTTTTCAATAAATTTTAATAATGCTCTTTTCTAGTTCTTATTATGGATTATGTTAAATTGGGGCTAAAAGCAGGATTAGAAATACATCAACAGCTTGATACTGGTAAATTATTTTGCAAATGTCCTAGCTTTTTGAGGAGCGATGAGCCGCACTTTAAAATAAAGAGACGATTGCATGCTGTTGCTGGAGAGACTGGATCAGTTGATGAGGCAGTAAAGCACGAAGCTGCAATCGATAGGGAATTCATTTATGAGGGATATAATGACAGCACTTGTTTAATCGAACTTGATGAGGAGCCTCCTAAATTTATCAATGAGCAAGCTTTAGATGAAACTTTGAAAGTTGCTTTACTTTTGAATTGTGAAATTTATCCAGTTAGCCAGATAATGAGGAAGACTGTAATTGATGGTTCCAATACTTCAGGATTTCAAAGAACTGTGCTGTTGGCGCACGATGGATATATCGAAACCTCCTTTGGAAAAGTGGGAATTGCGACTCTTTGTTTGGAAGAAGATGCTGCAAGAATTGTAAAAAGAGATGAAAAGAGTGCGACTTATAGGCTAGATAGATTGGGAATTCCTTTAATAGAAATTGCCACTAAACCTGAACTTGATACTCCTGAGAAAATTAAAGAATGCGCTTTAAAGATTGGAGAGGTTTTGAGAGCTTGCAAAGTTAAGAGGGGAATTGGAACTATTAGGCAGGACTTGAATATTAGTATTAAGGGACACGACAGAGTAGAGGTAAAAGGATTTCAGGATCCTCGTATCATGATTGATACTGTAAAGAAAGAGATTGAAAGGCAAGGCGAGGAATTGAAGAAGGGAAAGAATAATGGTGAAGTTAGGAATTCTAAGGACGACGGCAGCACTGAATTCTTAAGGCCAATGCCTGGAGGAGCAAGAATGTATCCTGAGACAGACTTGCCTTTACTTCGAATTGGGAGAGATCGGATAAATGAATTAAAGAAGAACTTGCCCAAACTGAAGCAGGAAATTAAGGAAGAGTTGAAGAAGAGAGGTTTGAGTGATGAGATGGTTAATTTAATCTTAGACGGCAACTTGGATGAGTTTGAAGCTTTGATTAAGGTTTATGATAAAGATGCAAACCTTATTGCCAAGGCAGTCGTTCTTTGGAGAAATGAATTTGCCTCTAAATTGAAAAAGAGTTTCGAAGAGATCAAAGGAATATTAAATGAGAGAGTTTTGGAAGAAGTTTTAGAAGCCTTGATTAAGGGGAAAATTAATGAGGGAGATGTAAAAGGGATATTATGGAAAATTGCAGGAGATGGAAAAAGTGTTGAAGACGCATTAAAATTTGATAAGATAGATGATAATAAATTAGAGGAAGAAATAAGAAAGATTGTCTCTGAGAAACCAGGGTTGAGAGGAGGAGCATATATGGGCCTAGTTATTGCCAAGCTTGGGAAAGATGTAGATAAAAGAAAGGCAATGGAAATCCTGGATAGACTAGTTAAATAAAAGGTTAACAATAAAGGTTAAAAAGAGGTATTTTGTAGAAGAAGTATGGAAAGAATTCACATTGGAGATTTGAGTGACAAAAATGTCGGGCAGAAAGTAGTTGTCAAGGGTTGGGTTGACACTGTAAGAGAGCATGGCAAGCTCGTTTTCTTAGACATCCGGGATATTTCAGGAACTATTCAAACAGTTGTTTCTGCAAAGAATAAGGAAATATTTGATGAAGCCAAAAAGCTGACTAAAGAAAGCAGCGTTAGTGTTGAAGGCAGCGTTAATTTAAGGCCTAAGGGAACAGAAAACGATAAGGTGACTACTGGGAAAGTAGAATTGGGAATAGAAAAATTAGAAATCTATAATATTTGCCCACCTTTGCCTTTTGAACTGGATAATAAAGAAGTTGGAGAGGAAGTTAGATTAAAGTATAGGTATCTTGATTTGAGAAGACCTCAGATGCAAAAAAATTTAAAGGCCCGAGCCAAATTATTCCAAGCTACACGAGAATACCTTGATAGCAAGAATTTTACTGAAATTGAGACTCCCATGCTTGTAAAATATACTCCTGGGGGAGCGAGAAACTTTATTGTGCCTTCTAGAACAGATGCCGGCAAATTCTGGGCATTACCTGAATCTCCTCAGTTGTTTAAACAACTTTTAATGGTTGCAGGTATGGAAAGATATTATCAAATTGCCAGATGCTTAAGGGATGAAGATTTAAGGAAAGATCGGCAACCTGAATTTACTCAAATAGATATTGAAATGTCTTTTGTCAATCAAGAGCATATAATTGAACTTATTGAGGGATTGCTGAAAAAGATTTGGAAAGAAGTATTGAATGTTGACATTAAGACTCCTTTCCCTCGAATGACTTATGAAGATTCAATGAAAAATTATGGGAACGACAGACCTGATATGAGAAAAGACAAGAATAATCCTTATGAATATGCATTTTTGTGGGTTGTTGATTTTCCTCTTTTCCAGTATTCTGAGGAAGATAAGAAATATGTTGCTAATCATCATCCTTTCACTTCTCCGAATATGGAAGACTTTAAGAAAAATCCTGAGAAAGCAAGAAGCTGGGCCTATGATATTGTTTTGAATGGTGTGGAGATTGGAGGGGGCAGTATAAGAATTCATGACAAGGAAGTTCAGCAGAAAGTTTTTGAGATCCTTAAAATTAGCAAAGAAGATCAAGAGAAGAAATTCAAGTTTTTATTAGATGCTCTTAAGTTTGGGGCTCCAGAACACGGCGGTATAGCTATAGGGGTTGATAGGCTTATGCAGTTGATATTAAATGCCGAATCTATCAGAGAAGTTATTGCATTTCCCAAGAATTCAGATGGACGGGAGACAATGCTTGAAGCTCCTAGCGAAGTAAGCGAAAATCAATTGAAGGATCTGCATATTAAATTGGATTTGCCGAAGGAAAAAGAGAAAGGCAAAAAGAGTTAATCTTAAATATAGAAGCTTATTAGTTTAATAATGATCGCAATGCCTACTGTTGCGAGTGATGGAAGAGGTGAACAAGATATTTCTGTAGATCAATTTGTGCAATCTTATGATTTTTCTGTTCCTTACGGTAGTAATGTACCTCAGGAGATCCATACTTCGAGGGGGAGAAGAGTTTATTCCTGGCTTTTAGGCAATAATTTAGTTTCTCCAGGGGAGTTAAAAGAGATTAGGGCGCGAGGTTTAAATGCTGCAGAATTTAAGGTTATTGAATTTACTCCGCAAGACTATTGGCTGATTGCTACTGCTAGGGCAATGAACCAGGAACAACATGAAAGATTTCTTTCCAGATTATCTCAGGGATACTTCAACCTTGAAGACTATCGCTTACAACAAAGTGTCTGGTCATGGACTGCTTTTTCTAATCATCATAATGACACAGGGAATTTTCCTACAAGAGAAGAAGAATATGAGATGGTAAGCGGTATGTCTGGGCAATTTAGAGCTTATTGGGTTTTGAAGAGAGATGCTTTTCGCGAGGAAATTTCTTATCCTTGGGCCAAGGAATCTTGGGATAGACTTTTAGAGATGAGAAAAGAAAGAGAACAAAAGGAAAGAGCAGAACAAGGAATGGTTACTGCTTGGCAATTATAGGGAATAGTTTTAAATACTTATTTTTAATAAAAAAATAACCAAGCAAAGTGGAAATTCAAGAAGAACCTCCAGATCCAGCAAATGAGACGCAAAAAGCTTATGTTCGCGCAATTTTAAGTGAGACTTTTATTGGAGATTCTTCGTTAGTGCAATCTCTTGATTTGGGAGGTGTAAATGGCCATTCTCTTTCGTCTCGGGCAGAATCATGCGCACCGCGAGATATGAAACATTTTGATTCATTTTATATCGGCGTTTTAAAACATGCTGCGAGACGCGTAAGAAGATATGATTCTGAACTATTAGCTTCGGTCTGCGAGTCTTCGCCTGTAGATTTATTGTCAGGTAGTTTATTTCGTGATTCTTTAAAGTTATTGTACGCTTCCAAGTATCCAGATAAAGTTGAGAGAAGGCAGATTTAATCAATAAGCCTTTTATAGTTCCAGAGATTCTTAGAGTTATGAAATTTTTAGTAATCGGCGATTTCCATGGAGAATTTCCAAAAAAATTTAAAGATTTAATAAAGAAAGAGAAAATAGATTTGGTAATATCTAATGGAGATTATCTTCCATTTGCTTATAGGAAATTATGGTTTAAACATTGTTTTGATAAGGATCTCGGATTGTGGGAGTTTATCGGAAAACAAAAGTATAAACAATTGATAAAAGGAGATTTAAGAAAAGGGGAAGGAGTTTTAAAAAAAATGAATAAATTACCTGTTCCAGTGGTTACGGTCCTGGGCAATGTAGATTACCCTGATCCTGACGATGTTGCAGACCTAAAACAGATTAAAAAATCTAAAGATAATTGGGATTTTGATGAGAATAGGAAAGATTATTTTTTAGGCTTAATAAAGAATTATAGAAATGTGCATTTAGTAAACTATTCTTGGGTTAAAATCAAAAATTATATTTTTGTTGGAATGAGAGGGCATAGTTTCCCAGGCCAGGTTAAAAGTAAATCCTTTAAGAAACATAAACATATTTTAGATCAAATCTTCAGAAAATTAAGAAAACAAAATAAAGGGAGAAAATTAATATTTATTTCACACAATGTGCCTTATAACACTAAACTAGACAAGATTAGTATGAAAGCTCATGAATCTGTAAGAGGAGAGCATTACGGTTCTAAGCTGACTAGAAAGGTTATAGACAAATGGCAGCCGGTTCTTGCGATCGGAGGGCATATTCATGAAGGTAGAGGGATACAAAAGATAGGGAGAACTATTTGCGTAAATCCCGGTTCTATGCACGATAGGCAATATGCAATTGCGGAAATTAATGAGGTGAATGGTAAAATTAAGGTTAAATTTGGAGTCAAGAAGTAAATTTATAAAGAATACATTCTTCTTGGAGATATGGCACAATTAAGCGAACAAGAGAGGGAAAAAGTAAGGAAACAGGCCCAGGAAATACTTGAAAACTTTTCCAAAGTTTTACAAAAAGTTAAGATTCAAAAGAAAGAATTTAAAAAGAATGAAGGAGGATCTAGGGAGGAGGGTGTCGGATCTGGAGGGGAAAGTAGTTTTAGGGAAATTATGTTTGATAATGCGCCTTTCAAGAATAAAGACAATATAATCGCTGAGAAGAAAAAATGGTGAAAACTAAGAGCAAAAACAAACCAAAGAAGAAAGCTGAAAAGAAAGTTACTAAGAATTCTAAAGAGGTAAAGAAAGAAGAAGCGAATTCTGGCATGGATTTAGACGATGCTTTTGCTGACGATGAAGATGTGGAATATGGTGAAAGCAAGCCTCGAAAACAGAAGAAAAAGAAGGAAGAAGATTTAGAAGAAGAGCTTGACGATGCCGAGGAAGATCTTGAAGAATTAGAGAAGATTGAGAATGGCGGAGAAGAGTTGGGAGATAGCGAAGTCACTATAAAAGCCTCCAAAGCAGTTTCAGCAATAAAGAAAGGGGATAAAGTCAGAGTTGATGATAAGCAACTTGAAGTGGATGCTCACTATGTCATGATAGATCATGGAAAGACAAAGGAAATGGCTATAGAATTATTTGATCCTAATGCGGATAAGGATTATCAACTGAGGTATTTCAGCGATCAGGTTGAAACTAGCTTAGAATTTTATGAATTACAAGAGATCTTATATGTCAAGAGAAAGGTAAGCAAAGTGGAATGGTGATTTTTTTTGCATAAGGTTTATATATAATAATTGTTTGAGAGCTTTATGAAAAGGGCGATATTTGTTTTGTGTGCAACAATTTTTCTGCTTGCTTTTGGCTTCATTAATTCTCAAGCTTACGAATTAGATTCAAGTGTGAGAGCCGGAGCAACTGTAAATGCTGGAGGAATCGGAGCAGGTACAGGATTTGACGCAAGTGCTAGCAGTAGTGCCGGCACAAATGGAACTGTTGAAGCAGGATCAGATGTAAACAGTTATGTGAGAGGACTTCCTTTAGAAAGAAAAAATATCTTGCTCAATAAACTAAACGCTCGATTTGGTTTGAATTTAACCCTCTCAGATATTGAAAGCATGAGGATGAGATTAGAAGTGAGAGAAAGCATTCTAGAAGAGATGAGGGCCATGCGGGCAGGCATCGCTGGAAATAATCCTGTTGCAATTATGCGAGCAGATACTAGAGCTTCTTTTATGGCAAACTTGAGCTTGTTTATCCAGAATATGACTTTATCACAGAAGCAGGAGACTGTAGCTAGAATAAATTCTCGATATGGATTAAATCTTAGCGTTAATGATTTGGATAATAAAACAATAAGAAAAGAAGTAAGGGATTTGATCGAGATGGATTTAAGGGCCCAACTCGCAATGATGAGAGAAGAGAGGGCAGCTATGAGGCTTTCTGATTTAGCAAGACAAAGAGGGTGGATGCATTTCGAAGGCAGAAATATAACTGTTAGGGAATTGGCTGGGAGCGATAAGGAAATTCTTGTGGGAAGAATAAATGCAAAATACAAAGTCAATATTACCGCAGATGATTTAAATGGCAATGTTACTAATTTAAGAGCTAGATTATCAAATGGTCAAAACGCCAGTATAAAGATTATGCCTGATCGAGCTTCAGAAGTAGCTCTAACTAGATTAAGAGCTAAATGTTTAGAGAGAAATTGCACAGTGGTATTAAAGGAAGTTGGCGAAGGAAGTAAAACACGACTAGCTTACGAAGTTAAGACTGAGAAAGATTCAAGAGTCTTATTTTTATTTAAGAAGAAGATGATGGTTCAAGCCAAAGTTGATGCTGAAACAGGCCAAATTATAGGGGCAAAGAAGCCTTGGTGGGCGTTTCTAGCCAGCGAAAAAGACGCTACGGAAGCAGAGATAAGGCAAGAAATCCAAGCAGAGGCCAATGCACAAGCCGTAATCTAACATAGTTTTATATATTTCTTATACTTAGAGAAAATATGAATTGGAAAAAGGGAACTTATTTTGGAGCTTTACTCTGGATTTTAATTTTCTTTGAAGTAAGCATTTTGATGTTTGGGTTTAATCTGGATGGAGAAGATCTTTTTTATTCTATTTTGCATTATATTTCAGTCGCTATATTCGCCACATTTGTAAGTTTGCTTTATTTTAAAAGTGGGAGGATAAAGAGAGATGTGCGAGAAGGGTTAATGTTAGGAATCTATTTTGCAATTATTGGAATTGTATTGGATGCTATTATCACGGTGCCTCTTTTTATTAAGGATTATTCATTTTTCTTAGATGCAGGCTTGTTAATTGGCTATTTAGAAACTGTTGTTTTTGCAGGCATTGTCGGACATTTTAGAAATTAGACTCTAATTGCTTTTTAGTTCTACGCGCGAGATCTTCAAATTTATTTTTTGAGATCCTTTTCCTTCTCCAGATCTCTATCTTAATCTTATCGTTTAAATCCCGAGGAATCAAATGGAAATGGCAATGCTCGACGTACTGGCCCGCTGCCTTGCCGTTATTTAATAAAATATTATATCCCTCATGGCGTTTTTTTATAAAGCTCCCTATGAGAGAAATGTGTTCAGATAGTTCGTGTTTTATATTATTCGGAACTTCGTGGAAATTTTCATAATGATTTTTTGGAATAACCAGAATATGAGCATCATGATTGATGGGGCTGTCAAGAGAAAGAAAAGACAAGGTATTCTTGGTTTCTTTTAGCTTTGAGAAAGAATGGCCATTTCTATGCTTTTGCGATATGCCTTGGGCAAAATCACAGAATAAACATTTTGCTTTGCCCCCTCTTTTTTTCATTTCTTTAAATATCAGTAATATTTAATAAACCTTATTCTTTTTGACAATAATGAGACTAGTAGAAGAAAAAGTAAAGAAGTATCTGGATAAGATAAATAAAGAAAATGGGAAAATGAAGGCCTTTTTGCATTTGAATGAGCAAGTATTGGGAGAAGCTAGAGTCATTGATGAAAAGATTGCAAAAGGCGGGAAAAAGGGAAAGCTTTATGGATATGTGATAGGGGTAAAGAGCAACATTAATGTTAAGGGATTGATTTGCAATTGTGCTTCTAAAACTTTAGAGAACTATAAAGCTCCTTATGACGCAACTGTCATTGAGAAAATAAGGGCCGAGGATGGAGTCATCATCGGAATGACTAATATGGATGAGTTTGCAGCGGGAAGTAGTGGGGAGAATAGTGCTTTTGGATGTGCGATTAATCCTAAATCTTCTAGAAGAGTTCCAGGCGGGAGCAGTTCCGGAAGCGCTTCTGCTGTTGCTGCTGACTTTTGTGACGTTGCCTTAGGAAGCGATACTGGATGCAGCATCAGAACTCCAGCTAGTAATTGTGGGATAATAGGAGTAAAGCCGAGTTATGGTCTTGTTTCTCGATATGGCTTAATTGATCTAAGCATGAGTTTAGACCAAATAGGACCACTTGCTAAAAATGTGGAAGATGCTGCTTTGTTACTAGAGGTTATTCGAGGAAAAGATGAGAGGGATGCCAAAACTTTTGAATCGTCTCCTATAAAAGTAGGAGATCTGAAGAAAGCTAAAGTGGGAATCTT
This sequence comes from Nanobdellota archaeon, assembly GCA_030698805.1. Taxonomy (GTDB): domain Archaea; phylum Nanobdellota; class Nanobdellia; order Pacearchaeales; family GW2011-AR1; genus VGKP01. The sequence continues at coordinate 70,577 of JAUYMA010000006.1, read as the reverse complement.
AAAGATAAAGAACGTAGATAAGAGGATTCAAAAAATTGTTAATGATAAGATAGAATTATTAAAAAATAAATATGGCTGGAGCGCAGAAGAAGTAGAAATTAATCATATTGATCTTGCAGTGCAAACTTATTATCCTCTGGTTTATGCAGAATTTTTTTCAGGAACTAGAAGGTTCGATGGGCGCAGGTATGGCAAGAAGATAGAAGATAGTTGCGGGCCAGAAGTTTTAAGGCGTATTTTAGGAGGAGGAGAGATAACTAAAGAAGAGTTTTCTGGAAGGTATTACAAAAAAGCATTGGAAATTAAGGAGATCATAAGAGAAGAGTTTGAGAAAGTATTTGAAGAGTATGATTGTATTCTTTCTCCTGTTGTACCTGGAATACCTTGGAAAGTCGGGGAGGGATTGGAGATGAAACCTGAAGATGTATATGCTTATGATGCTTGTACTATCCCTGCTAATCTGGCAGGTATATGTGCTATGTCTATTCCAGCAGGAGTTATAAAGGAAGAGGGGGAAGAAATTCCTATAGGGTTGCAGATAATGTGCGGAAAAGGTCAGGAAAGTAAGATGTTCAGTATTGCTAAAAAATTAGAGTTGATCAGTTAACAACTTCTAATACCATTAATCTTATAAGTATAGATTTCCTTGCTTTATTGATGGAAGTGGATGGAGTTAAGATTGAGTTTTTAGGCCACTCTGGTTTCCTTATTACAAATGAGAGTGGAAAAAGGCTCATTATTGATCCTTACAATGTTTCAGATAAAGTGACTAAAGCAGATATGATTTTGTTGACTCATAGCCACTATGATCATTGTAGTATAAAGGACCTTATTAAGGTAGCAGGCAAGGGTACAGTTTTAGTTGTACCCGCAGATGTTCAAAGTAAAGTAGCCAAGCTGGAGAATGTAGAAATGCAAGTTATAGCATCTGGGGATGAGATGACATTTGGAAAAATAAAGATTGAAGCCCTCCCAGCTTATAATGTGGATAAGGATTTTCATACCAAAGCAGATGACTGGCTAGGGTTTTTGATAAAATTTGATAAAGTTATAGTATATCATGCGGGAGATACTGATTTGATCCCTGAGATGAAGAGGTTAAGTGGGTATGGCAAGCATGGAAATAAATTTATCGCTTTACTGCCTGTTTCTGGCACATATGTTATGAATCCCTCTGAAGCAGCAGAGGCAGCATCTTTAGTAAATGCGGATATTGCAATTCCAATGCATTATGGGGCAGGTGTTGCAGGAACTATAGAGGATGCTCAGAAATTTGTGGAATGTTGTGAGAAGGAAGGCATCCATGCAGAAATTTTAGAAAAAATTTAGAGGGGTTATGCAACAAATAGATTTTACTGTTGGCGATGAAAGAAGATTTTTTGATTTTATAAAAAGATTGGATGGATCTAGAAAGATTGCGCTAATAAGCCATACTGATCTAGATGGGATTGCTTGCGCTAAAATTATGAATGAAGTTGTCAATGCAGATTTCTTAATATTTGTCAACTATTCAGATATTAATGGGGATCTTATTGAAGAATTAAAGAAAAAAGAAGTGACTAAAGTCATCTTTACAGATCTTAATATAAACCGAGCGGATTTAGTTAAAAAAATTGAGGATTTTGCAGAAATTTTAATTATAGATCATCATATTTTTGAAGTAGATTTCAATTCTGACAAGACGATTTTTCTTAACACTACAGGCAAGGGATTTTCTGCAGGATATGTCTGTTATTATCTGCTTTCTCAAATTAAGGACATAGATAAATATGACTGGCTTATTGCTTGCTCCAGCTTGGCTGATTGGTGCTATAAAGAAAATTCTTCTTGGATGAGAGAAGTTTATGGGAGATATTCTGAAGAGTTTAATGCAGAGGATCCGAGAAGAGGCAAATTTTGGGATGCAGCTTATTCAATATCATTAGCTTTAATTTATTTTGAGGGCAAAGAGAAGGAGATTTATGAAATGCTCACTGATAAATTAGAGGATGTAGATAAGCTAAAAACTTTTGCACAAAAAGTTAAAGGAGACATAAAAAAATGCATAGAAGATTTCAAAGAAAAAAAAGAAATCTTTAACGAGAGGTATTTCTTTGAATTTAAATCGCAATTTTCCATAAAATCCTTGGCGATTAATGAGATTAGCACAGAGCATCCTGATAAAACTATCTTTGTAATAGAGTGCAATGAGAATAATTGTGCTGTTTCTGCAAGAAGACAAGATGGAAATGAAAATCTGCCGGAATTATTAAATAAATTGGTGGACGGATTTGAAAATTCTGATGCAGGCGGGCATTTTAAGGCAGCAGGAGCTAATTTCCCTAAAGAATACTATGCCGAATTTAAGAGAAGGATAAAGAATTTATAATTTTTTTGTTAAAACCCAGTGAAAATTCTATATTTTTTATCATAGTCAAATATTTAAACTCTTTCGCATTATTTTCTTCATAATTGAAAGGAGGTAAAAATAAATGGTACTTGATTTTGCAAAAGAGGCGATCCAAAACGCTGCTACACATAGCATTAATTTTGATGAATTAAGGGCTGGAAAGGCTAATATTAAGGTCTTTGGCTCAGGTGGAGCTGGATGCAATACTATTACTTGGTTATTTAACAAGGGTATTAATGGAGCGACTATCTATGGTGTCAATACTGACGCCTTACACTTAAGTATTACTAAGGCTGATGAGAAAGTTCTCATTGGTAAGGAACTTACCAGAGGACTAGGATGCGGCGGTTTCCCTGCAAAGGGAAGAGAAGCTGCAAAAGAATCCTTGTCAGAGCTTAAGAAAGCTGCAAGTGGAGCAGATATGGTCTTCATAGTTGCAGGTATGGGTGGAGGTACTGGAACCGGTGCAGCCCCTGTCGTTGCGCAATTAGCTAAAGAATCTGGAGCAGTAGTTATTGGAGTTGTTACAATGCCTTTCGAATGCGAAAAAGCCAGACAAGACAAGGCTGAATTTGGCCTTCAGGAGCTAACTGAGGTTGTGGATACTGTTATCGTTATTGATAACAATAGACTTGTAGACATTGCAGGTAATTTGCCAATGGAACAGGCCTTCGCAGTAGCAAACGAGCTAGTAAGTACAATGATCAAAGGAATTGTGGAAACTATTACCTTGCCATCATTGATTAACTTAGACTATGCAGACGTTTCAGCTATTATGAAGAACGGTGACGTTGCAGTTATTGGTGTTGGAGAGTCTGACACAACTGACAGAGTGAATGAGGCTGTAAGACAGGCTTTGACACATCCTTTATTGGATGTAGATTACAAGGGAGCAACTGGAGCTCTGATCCACATAACTTGTGGCCCAGACTTCAAGCTTGATGAATTCTCCGGCGTAGGTGAACTCGTGACTGAGAATATAAGTCCAGACGCGCAGGTTATCATCGGAGCCAGAATTAACAAGGAGTTCCAAAACAGAGTAAGAGTTATTACTATTATGACTGGAGTTAAATCTCCATACGTATTAGGTAAGAGAGCTTACCGAGAACAGGCCCCTATGAAATCTGAAATGTCTGACTTAGGCATAGAAGTGTTTAGATAAACTCGCAATCCCTAGATGGGAAGTTATTTTTTCTTCCCTTTTTTCTTTTTTTATTTTCTTTTTCTTGATTTTTACATCCGATCCATCTTAAATGAATAATTTAGGTATTCTGGACAAATTTTATACTGATCATCAGAATTATCGATATAATTATTTCAACATTATTGCATTGTCAAAGCCCTTGAAATGAAGATCTTTTGTTAAAATCTGCGCTTTTTCGAGATTTGATGTAAGAAGAATAATGGCATCTGCAAACCCAAAGCTTTTCTCTCTTTTTCTTGCTTCATTGTATAGTTTACCGAACTGAAGAATTGAAGATTCTTTTATTCCTACTACATTCGATTTTAATTTTATAAAATTAAGATAATCTTTTATATTCCACCCTTCTTTATCTGCTTTATAGCTTAATTCGAGTAAAGTCACAACTGTAGTAATTATTTCATTGTCTTTTAAGTATTGATTTACTGTTTCACCCTCTTTTGAGCCTTGAAAATACTCTATCCAAGCTGATGTATCTATTATAACTCTCATATCTGCCTGTCTTTCCAGATGTTTTTCCTTTCTTTTGAATCAAATCTTTTTGTCTTGCCTTTCAGACTTCCAAAAAGAGAATGTGGAATTTTGTCCTTTTCTATAATTAAATCTATTACTATTTCTTCAAATGAGCTTGCTTTTTTCTCAGCTTTCATTTTTTGAAGAAGTTCAAAGGTTTTTTCGCTTAAGGCTATCGTTTTCATATAAGTTATAACTTATAAGTTATATATAAAGGTTGTGAAGAAATCTTTCTTTTGTTTTTTAGGTATGCCAATCTCTTTTCCACTTAATTTTCTTGAATCTTTGGTAGTTTTCAGGATCGTAAATTCTTAGAAACTGTTTTTCTACAGGCCCAAGTGGCGCAGGAGGATAGGGGATTCCTATAGAAATGTAGCCGCGGTCTGCCATCATACAATTTGCACCTATGTAACTTAGGGCTATTTTTTCCAATTCTTCTTTTTCTTTGAGAGGATTTGCTTCTTTGAATTTTTGCATATATTTTTCTATCTTTTCTTTAAACGTTTTATCATCTTTTCTCTCTACAATCTCTCTTAATTCTCTTAATTCTTGCACAGTACATATGTTTTGAGGCAGATTTATTTCATCATTGTTCATTTTATTTCAAGGAGAGTGTGGAATGTGCACAGGCGTATAACATTGTTGGTCCACGACCTTTATCCGCTGTACAATCAATCATACATTCGTCTTGCCCTGAAGAGTATTGTGTTACCCTTCCCATTTGAGGCATCTTGAAATAGAGGGAAACGCCGAGTGCACAGTTTTCTCTTGTAACCCATTCTAGAGGCATTCCTTCATCACTTAAGGGAAGCCTTACACTGGAATTATAATTCTCATTTTTTGGCATAGTTATTGTTCTTTCTTTGCCTCTTAATTCTAGTCCACTTTTTCCTCTTCTTACAAAGTGCTGAGAAGACATAATTATCTCCTTTTCTTGGCTATATTCTAGAGATTCTTTAATACTCCATATATTATCTAACCAAGTAACGCAACTGGAACCATGTTTACTATAACTATTAAGCCCTTGCCATATTGAATATGCTTCTGAAACTTTTACATCTTTTCCATCTGCATAGTATAACGTTTTTGTATCGAGTGAGGCATTTCTTACATTTATGTAATGAGTCATAAATGTAGCGATATCTGGCATGAAAAATCCTAAATCGGCTAGGAAATAGTGTGAATCTTCCCAATTTAATCTTAATCTTTCAAACTTAAAAGGAATTTTTGTGATATAGACTTTTTTCTGCGGTACATAGATAAACTGGGACAATGCTACTTCTCTCCTTGTTGGGTCGATTGTAAACGGGGTGGTTACTAATGCTGGAACATTTTTTCCTTTTTCTAAGGGCTTATGAATTATTTTTTCCATTTTCTTTACTCCTATACAGAAATGACATAAACACTATATAATTAACTTTTTGGACAATAATAAGAATAAAATGGATAAACTTAAATATAAAGACCGATAATGATTAAAATGAGTGAAATTATTAAAATCGATGAAATTGATAAGAAGATACTTTTTGAACTTGAGAAGAATGCTAGAATTGCGGATGTTAAACTTGCTAAATTAGTTGGGAAGAGTAAGGATGCTGTGAGATATAGGATAAAGAGACTTGAAGAACAGAAAGTGATTAATGGATATAAGACATGGATTGATTTGGCTAAGATGGGATTTAGAACTTCTACTCTTTATTTAACATTGCTTAACATCCCTGAGAAGAAAGAAAAATTGATTAAATTTATTGAAAATGATCCTAAAACTTATTGGATAGGCGTGGCCGAAGGATCTTGGAATATAGGGGCGAGCCATTTTATCAAATCAAATGAAGAATTGTTCAATATTAAGCATGAATTAATAAGTAAATTCGGAGATATAATTATTGATTGCAAGGTGACTTTTCTTGTAGGCGTAAGCGTGCATGAGAAAAACTTTCTTGTTGATAAGGAAACTAAATTGACTAACTTTACCGAGAAAGTTGAAAATCTGGAATTAGATGAAATCAGCGTTAAGATTCTTAAGGAAATTTATTGGAATGCTAAGGAGAATATCGCCATCCTTGCTGATAAATTGAAAACTACTGTAGATATAGTAAGGAATAGGATAAAGAGACTTGAAGAAGAGAAAATAATCGTTAGATACACTGCTGTAATAGATTATCAAGCGATAGGATATGAGTTTCATAAGGCCTTTTTATATTTGAAAAAGTATGACGCCGATTTTTTTAATAAAATAAGCAGGTATATCGAGGGCAATAAGATAATAATCAATATGGTGAGGCAAATAGCACCATGGGATTTAGAATTAGTTCTATTTACTAAAGGTTTTGCAGAATATGATAATGAAATGGGAGATCTAACCAAAAATTTTTCTCACAATATTCAGAAAATAGAAAGCGCGACAATGAGTCTTGATATAATATTCCCTTGTAATAAATTGCCTTTGAAATAATATTATTTTTCACTTAAAATTTCCTCGACGATAAATCTAATTAAGATTATCAGAATATTTTTCAAAAATTAAAATTTTCATAAAGCTTTATATATAGAAGATGCTTATTATTTTCATAAAATGAAAAGAGGTTATGAACGTGGCAGCGAAAAAAAAGGCATCTAAGAGACCAACAAAAAAGAAAGTTTCAAAGAAGAAGCGAAGATAATCGCGGTTCTGCTTTCATTTTATTATTTTTTTTGATTATTATTTTGTATTAGAAAATTTTATTAGGACGTTTTTTATTTACCCTCCTGATTCGAGAATCAGGTTATAGCTTTTCAAGTTTAATTTCTATTAAACTTATGTCGAAGTTATTTTTCAAAGAATTCTGTGTTTGAAGATGCTTTTGATTTATCTAACCGAATAGTAATCTTTTTGTTCTTCAAAGAATTCTGGGCGTTTTGTGCAATCCCATTTTTCCCAGAAGATTGTTGATTCTAGAGACTTTTTCTTTTTCTTTTCAATTTTATCTTTTTCATATCCTATCGGAAGAATTGCTTCTATTAATCGGTCTTCTGGAATTTTTAGCAATCTCCTTATTTCATGATCATCATATGAGCCGACCCAACATGAGGCAAGCCCCATATCGATAATCTTTAGAAGAAATGTTGATATCGCTGCTCCTGCCTGCTGTCTTGAATAAATTCTACCCCTCTCTCCAAACATCTTTTCTAAATGTTTATCTTCAGAAGTCACAACAACCAGCATTCCAGCCTTGTTCATCCAAAGCTGATCACATTCGTCTGCTAGCTTATTTATTGTATCTGGCTCTTCGATAATAATAAACTTGAGATTATTGTTACTATTTGCGAAAGGACCCTGATTTGCGGAATCTATAGCCTCTAAAACATCTTTCCAACTGGCTTTTTTATTTTTGAAAGATCTTACTGATTTTCTCTTTTTTATAACAGAGTCAAACTCCATGAATTTAATAATATGCAGGGATATAAAAAGCTGTTGTTTACTTTACCCATATAGATTTTTGCATTCTTTTATGAGCAATGATGCCAAATAGTTTAGGAGATTCTCCAGAGACTTGATAACCTTGCCTTTCATAAAAAGGAATAGCATTTTCTCGAGAATTTAATTTTATGACTTTTGCTTTTTGCGAAAGAGCATAACTTTCCAAAGCGCTTAAAATTTCTTTACCTATTCCTCTTCCTTGGTGCTCCGGCAAAACAAACATATACCTTACCTGCGCTTCCGAGGCACTATTAAAATGAATTCTTCCTCCCCCAATAATATTGCTTTCTTCGATTGCAATAACATGATAGCTTTCTTGTTCCAGATTATCTTTTTCACTGCCTCTTGGCTCACTCCAAGGTTTTCTAAGTAGGGCCCATCTTTTTTCATAATACTCTGCATATTCATGCATGGTTGAAGGAGGCCTTATTTTCATTTTAGCTTCATCTCCCCGCAACCTATGACTTCTTGGTTTTTGTAGAATACTATATATTGGCCTTCTGCCAGCGCTTCTAGAGGTTTATCGAAAGTGAACATCCAACCCTTAGTTATTTTCTTGAGGTTGCCTGAGTGAAGGATACCCAGATGCCGGATTCTTGCTTTTAGTCGTTTAGGCATTCTTATCTTTTTGTTGATTAGATGGATCTTTCTTATCAGGATTTGCTTTCTTTTTAATGAAGGATGATTTTCAGGGGCAACAACTAAAATATTATTTTTTCTTTTTCCTGCCACATAGAATCTTTTTTGCTCAAAGCCAGAGGGTTTGTTTATCATGATTCCTTGAGAAGGCAAGGCTTTCTGACCAATAGTATAGAAAGGAATTCCTTTATGAGTGCCTAGAAGACTTCCTTCAGGATTTATTACTTTTCCAGGTTTTTCTTTTATTTTTTCTCTGAGAAATTTATTGAAATTTACATCTCCGATGAAGCAGACTCCTCGAGTGCTGGTTTTATCCCAATTTAGAAATTTATTTTTCCTGGCGATATTTCTGATTTCTTTTTTTGTGTAATTTCCTATTGGGAATAAAGTGTGTGAGAGATCATCTTGCGTAACGTCTGCTAGGAAGTAAGACTGATCCTTAGTTGAATCTTTTGCTGATAATAAGTGATATCCTTTAGAGGTCTTTTTTATTCTGGCATAGTGGCCTGTGGCAAGATAATCTGCTTTTAACTTCTTGGCAGCTTTCCAAAGCAGGGGAAATTTTATGATCGAGTTGCAAAGGATATCTGGATTAGGAGTTTGGCCTTTTTTATAAGCTTTAAACATAGGTTCTATTACCTGCTTTTTGTATTCTTTTTCAAAATCTAATGTGATAAAAGGAATTTCTAAAGCATATGCAATTTTTATAGCCATATTTCTTTCAGTTTTCCAAGAACATTGGTTGGTTAAAGGATCTTTAGTATCTGAGAAATTCTTCATAAATGCGGCTATTATCCTATATCCTTGCTTCTTGAGCAGCATGGCAGCTACAGCGGAATCCACGCCTCCAGAAAGGGCCAGCAGTACTGTTTTTTTTGAGTTTTTCATGTTTTTGTGTTATTTTGCCCATTTATAAGCTTTAAACTTTCTACAAATTCCTCTAAATGAGTTCCTACCAATACGGCATCTACACCTTCTTTAATATCTTTAATTGTTTTCAAATTACTTGCTTGGCACATCCATCCTTTCCATATATTTCTCGCTTCTTGGAAACTTTCTTCTTTGAGTTTTCCAGTTGAAAGGTCGCGAGTATTCCACACTACCTTAAAGGTAGGAGGAATTTGAGAAAGCTCATGTAGATTTAGAGGCTCTATCCAACATTTATCCAGGCATATTAAAGGAATTCGACCTACAACTAGGACGAAATTTGCTCCTGCTTCTAGTGCCCTTTTAATATCTTCATCGGAAGAGTGTATTCCTTTTGCCAGTATGGGCTTTGATGTTCTTTTCCTAGCTTCCCTTATTAATTCAAAAGAACCCCCCCATTTAGGATTTGTATGAATAGATAATATATCTCCTTCTTTGTTAGCAATCTCAAATAATTCTTCCCATGATTTTGAGGATTTAAAATTGAAAGGAGAGATTGTTTTGACTTCTGCTACAAGGAGAAAATTCTTTCCCATATTTAATTTATGACTATGAATTATAAAAATTCAACTATTTTTCTTTTAAGAGTTGAACTTCATAATCGTTATTTATACTAGTCTCTTTTTCAAAGTATGAGAGAAAAATACCGTGATTTCTGGGATAAAGGCAAGTATCTTTGTTCTAAATGTGGTCTTCCGCTATTCTCTTCCTTATCCAAATTCAATTCTGGGACTCCCTGGCCTAGTTTTAGAAAGGCTTTTAAGGAAGCGGTAAATGTTAGAAAAAGAGTTTATTCTGACATAAAGAAAAATGAAGCGATATGTGGGAAATGTGGGCAACATTTGGGGCATTTATTTGAAGATGGGAAGATTACAGGAGACACGCATCCTAAGGCAGAATTGAGATATAGCATTCTGTCTAAGAGCATCAAATTTGCTAAAAATAATAAGGCACCCTAAAATTTATAATAAATGATCTTCTTCCTTAAACATGAGTGAAGAAGTTCATACAGGCGGTTTGAAGCGCTTCTCCTACCCTAAGGATGCCCCTAAGCTCAAGGAAGAGCATAAAAGAGAGATAGATGAAGCTTACGAGGCCTATTATGAGCGAAAGAGAGAAGAGAAAAGAAAGAGAAAGCTAATGTGGATATTTTTAGTTTTAGCTTTGCTTATTCTAGCTGGAATTGCCCTTATTTTTATATAAATTTCTATTGAAAAGACACACGTCCCCTGGAGGACTCGAACCTCCGACCCCACGATTAACAGTCGCGTGCTCTACCGGCTGAGCTAAGGGGACTTGAAAGGGAAAAAATCAGAGGTTATTTAAACATTTTTATTGCTAGGTTAAAGCTTAAATGGCCTTTTATTTGAAACAAATAGAAGATACCTGAGAACATTAAACATTTCTTCTAGGCCAGCATTTGAGAATTTTACTAACTTCTTATTGGGCTCTTTCTTTATTAGAGTGATTATTATATTAACTAACACTAATAATAACAATAGCATTGCTATTGGATAGGCTAAAATAACTGCAACTATCAGAACTGCAAGCCTTATCCACATTTCTTGCGTGAATTTATCTTCATCTTTCTTACTTTCAGTTTTTTTCTTTTTCATTTTTACCTTTTAATCCTAAGTCTGATTTGTGTGTTTTTCTCCCTGCGTTTATTCTCTCTAAGAATCTATATACATTTGCTTGTTTTGAACCTCTAATGAGATTGGTTAAAGCAGTTGTAGCTTCTTCTATACCTTCGGCATTGCCGATAATCCCTACTTGGTTGATATCTTCATTAATATATAATTCACAACCAGATATTTCTTCAATTGTCCTTTTTGTTTTACCTTCTTTACCTATTATTCTACCTCTCACTTCCGATAAATCTTTTCTTCTGGTAAAATGTTTTATTGGAACTGTTCTGAAAATCATATCTTCTTCTGTTAGGAGCAGTGCTTTTTTGGCGGAAAATCCAAATTGCATGGCCTCTAATATTCGTATGGCTTCATATTCCGCGAAGAATTCCCCCTCTATTTCCAACTTTCGCCCTTTAAGAGTGAGCTTAACATTCAGAGCTTCCTCTATCTTTTTTATTTCTCTCTTCAATTCAGAAGTCTTTTCAAAGAATAAAGTTTCCATCTTATTTAACGTGAAAGCGAGTTTTTTAATTTTTTGTTATAGTAATGTGAGGGTGAATGGCACCCCCTCGATTTTGGCCACTGATTCAGGGGCAATGATGCCTGCTTTTATAGCAGTTTTTATTGATTTTTCTCCCACTATATTGAACGTAGCATCCTCTCTGACCTCCAAGCTTATTATCTTTAAGCATTCTTCTTCATTCACTTCTTGACCCTTGAAGAAGGATTCTTTTATATCTAATTGCCGTTTTCCTTCTTCAAACTTTTTTCCAATTAGTTCTTTGTCGCAGATGGCAACTACATGCCGATAAGATTTATGTATTTTCAAGTACATCTTAGATAGAACTTCTTACAGGAGATTTTGCACCACAGGCCAGACAATGCTTCAACTTTATGCCTCTTTCATTTATTATTTCAGTATCTGGCTTTTTACATTCATTGCAGATCACAAATTCTTTTGTATATTGTAATATTTTTTCATTTACTTTAATTGAGCTCTGCTTTGTATTCAGGATCAGCCGGTCATTTTCTATTTTGCCAGGCGTAGCTAATTCTCTTTGAAGGAACTTTGCCAGATGGTCAACAGGACGCCTTATATAACCTGCAATTGCAGATATATTGACTATTATGGTACTCTTTCCAGAAATCAAACCCTCCACCTTTGGTACTTCAAATCTATCTGAATTAGAGCTGACTACTTTTACCTTTTCATAAGCTTTCTTTAATAGAGTTTCATAATCTTCCATAAAATTCTGAGGTAAGGAGGGTTTTAAAGCTTAACTAAGTCATTTTTATAGATTCATAAGTTATTTAAGGCCCATTTCCTTATTTCAGGTATGAGGGTGAAAAATTTAGTATTGGGCATAGGCATATTCATTGTTTATATGTTCATGCTTGGATATGGCATATCTGCTTTTTATCCGAGTCCTGAATATGGAGACTTCTGCTCGGGAGGAATGTATTATCCAAAGCCTTACTCTCCTGATGGTTTTGTGAGGGGGGAAAATTGCACTTTTAACCAGGAAATTGATAGGCAAGCTCAACAATGTTCTTCTGAACAGGGAATTCCCATTTATAATTATAGTGAGCAAGGGTGCCCTAGTGCAGTTAGCTGCGACTTTTGCCAGAGAGATTATGAGGTGGAAAGAAAGGCATATGAGAGAAACTTATTTGTTATTTCCTTGGTTGTCGGAATTATTACTTTATTTTTAGGGTATGGGATATTGAGTGTGGAGCCAGTTGGAAGCTCTCTAATGGCTTCAGGAATAGGGGCCATTTTTTATGGGTCAATAAGAAACTGGGGAAATCTAAATGATATTTGGAGATTTTTATTGCTTTTTGTTTCTTTAGTACTGCTAATTTGGATTGCTTTAAGATTGAATAAAGGATTTAAAGAAGGATCTAGAAGTACAAGAAAAGTTAAGCCTTAATCTTTGAGACTGTTTATTTTTAAGAATTCTTCAAATACTTCGTGCAAATTTTCTATAATTGTATAGTCTTGATATTTTTGAGGATCTATCCAGAGAAATTCTTCATGATCTTGGCTTAATCTGACTTCATCTTTATTAGCTTGACAAGTGAAAAACATCCTTATTATCTGGCAGGTTTTTCCTTCCAGAGTAGGTCTTGCCTCATTGGCAAAGAAAATATTTCCTATCTTAATGTCGAGACCGGTCTCTTCTAAAACTTCTCTTTTTAATGCTTCCTGTAGACTTTCTCCTGGAGAAATTCTTCCTCCCACCACATCGAATTTACCGGTATTTACCCCTTCTTTGTATCTAGAAGATTCTTTGACTATTAAGACTTTATTTTCATAAAGGATGAATGCTTTGGTTGCTACAAATAGTTTAATTTCCATTTTAACCAAGCCATCTTAGCTTGCCTGGACGAGGTTCGTAGGCTACGCCATCTTCGAGAAGGCGTTTTATTTCTTCATTTATAATGTCTGGAGACTCCTTTATTTGCAAGATTATTTTTTCTATATCTATGCCTCCCTCTTTTTCTGCTTCTTTGATCATGTCTAAGATCTTATCTTTGAGAACAAGCATTTCTTCCCTATTCTTCTTCTTAGGCTCTTCTGCTTCCACTTCGAGTTTTCTTACAAGCAGGAATGAAGGGTCTTTTTTCTTTATTATTTCAGGAGAGAGATAGACTTCATTATTCCAGGAGCGTACCAGGCCGATTACTAGGACTGTATCTCCCTGGTTAAGATCGTTGAACTTATCAACATCTTCTCCAAAAGACTTTATTTTTATCTGGCCCGTAGCGTCATCCAAAGTTATGGATCCAAATTTCTTCTCTCCTTCTTGCATATATTTGTCTATGATGTTGGCAATCAAATTAACTCTGACTACTTGTTTATCCCCCAGCTCTAAGAATTTTAATTTTTCACTTTCTAGGATGGGCTTTCCGGTAAGGATTTGGCCTATCTTTAATTTATAAGCTACGTTTCTTTTGTATTGTTCAGTCATTTAATTCTTTATTTTTTTAGCCTTTTAAGTTTTTAGATTCTGGCTAGTTACATTTTTTGGATGTATCCTTTTTTTGGTCTAAATATGTCTCCTGATTTTGACAGTTGACTTATGGCATCTTCCAATTCCACAGGAGACATTTTGCCTTCCAGTTCTTTTTGGAGTTCTTCTAAAGGGATTAATTTGCCCAATTTAGACTCTAAGTGAGAAAGTGTTTCTCTCAAGGTTAATATCTTATTTCTTTTTGCAGAAGTAATGCCAGTAGTCATTTTATCTATATCAAATGTTTTAGTCTCTTCATCATAACCTACTTGAGTTAAGGAAATTTTGAGTAATTCTATTGCTTTTCTTGCATCATCTCTTTTTACTTCTTTACTTAATCTTAATTTAGCGTGAGCCTCAGATAATCTGATTATTCCTTCCAATTGCCTTGCTGTGATAGGGATAGGTTTAATTGCGGCGTCGCTGTTTACTGACTGATTTCTAAGTCTTACATAAAAGTTTTTTATTTCTTCTATTGCTTCGTCAGTTAATTTAGGCTTGAATTTTCTTCTAGCATAAGATATGTATTTTCTTATCAATTTAGGGTCCACAACATCTCTAATGACCTCTTGTTTATGCTCTGCTAGAACGTGCGAGGCTATGGCTTCATCTTGAGATTTATTAGGTAAGTCTTTTATTACAAATATGACATCAAATCTGGAGAGCAATGCTGGAGAGATGTCTATTTGTTGAGTTATAGGAGTATAGGGATCGAATCTCCCTAGTTTGGGATTTCCTGCTGCAAGAACTGTTGTTTCAGCACGCAAGGTTGCATGGATATTTGCTTTTGAGACGGTAACGCTTTGCTGTTCCATTGCCTCATGCATCGAACTTCGGTCTTGTTCATTCATCTTTTCTATTTCATCTATGGCAACCATTCCCTTATTACTAAGGACCATGGCTCCTGCTTCTAGAGCCCATCCCTTGAGAAATTCGTCTTTAACGACTGCTGCAGTCATTCCTGCAGCGCTAGCGGCTTTTCCAGATACATAGCGACCTTTTGGAGCAATGCCTGAGGCAAATTTTAACATTACGGATTTTGCAACTCCGGGATCTCCCACTAGAAGAATGTGGATATCTCCTCTAGTGGAGCCGCCATCCGACTTTACTTTTTTTACCCCTCCCAACATTTGCAACAATACAGCTTCTTTTATTAAATCGAAGCCATATATGCTGGGCGCTATGCTTTCAGTCATTCTTTTAAACACATTAGGATTTGCGGCAAGTTCAAGGATCTGTTCGGCTTCTTCTTCAGAAACATCCAAATTTTCAAAAGTTTCTTCTAGGGGAATAACATTATTTGCCTCAACTGCGATATCGAAACGTGTGGAAATTGATCCGGTTTGCAAAGGCACCGGGACTTCTTTTAGTACCCCATAAATTTTTACTTTACTTCCGGGAGTGGTACGCTCCTCCATTTTTGGCTCTACTAAATCTTCTTTTAAGAAAACATTAATTCTTCTAGGTTGCTCTCCCCCCTCTAAGGCGTCCGGAGATTCTTCTATTACGAGTCTTTGTGTATCTACCATTTCTTTAGAGATGAGCCTGAAATTACTTTTCCAACCGCAGGTGCATCTCGATGGCTCTCTAAACTTTTTATCTATTTGCAAGACTGAGAGCGTGGCTCCACAATTGGGGCATTCAAATTTTGCATTTACAACTTGGGGGCGAACATCTGATGCTTGTCGGACTATTCCTTCTATCCAAATTAATTGGTCTAGATTTTTGGATCTAATTTCCCTTATTTTAATATGGCAAGTTTTAGGTATTTCAATAAAACGAATTCTGGCCTTTTTCACCAAGCTCGACTCTTCTAAAGCAGTTTCCATTAAGGCAATTGTTTCCTCAGGATTTTCAGTTATAGATTCGGCGAGACTGGGAGAGTATTCAGATATTTGCTGAAAATTTAATGGAACTACTCCTTCTTCATGCCTGACAGACTGAGCCATATCTTTTTTACTGGCATCAAAGAAGTTTTTCGCCTCAAGTATCAATTCCTCTTGTTTCTTTTTTTCCATAAAAATTTAGGGAGAATAGAGTTTATAGGCTTTGTTGTGATATTTTCAACTGAAAGAATTTATTCAATAGCAAATCTGAGAATGGCCCCGATTCCTTTAGTGAGATTATAAAATTGTTCTCCTTCTTGGTTTTCATTAGAGATTATATGAACTTCTGAGCCGATATTGGCGGCCAGCGCTTCTAGTTCCTGCATCTGATCTTTTGGAAGGTTTTTTGCCAGAAGAAGGACTGCCACCGCCCCTCTTTCTAACGCTAGTTTTGTTTTTTCGTAGCCATAGGTGGCTCTATCACGAGTTTTCCCCAGTTTCTCAAAGAATCTTTGAATTAAAATTTTCTCTTTGATGAATTCTTGCTGAGCAATATCCTCCTCAGAAGCTTCTACCAACAGTTTAAGACCATGTTCATCGGTATAACCTATATCCTTTATCGCTATGACTTTCTCTTTGAGTTTTGTTACTAAATCTCCGTATTCTAGGAATTCTTCTTTTGTAGGAATTGGGCCTCCTACAATGATTCCTTTGAGTCTTGGCATTTCAAAGAATATTTCCTTCATCGCTTCCGCCACTCTCCTAAAGAATTCTTTGGCCAGCCCCTCTGTCAATCTTTCAAAACGGGCAGCACTCTGACCCCCTGCTTTTATTTTTCCAGGCACTCCTGAGGTAAGGGTTCTTAGAACTTTTATCTGCTTACCTTCTAATATTCCAATAGTTGCTTCACGGCGATCCATAACAAGTAATCCAAAAACCTCTGTGACGTTTAACATCTCTTTTAGAGGATCAATCACAAAAACTTTGTCACATCTATAGAGCCTAATATTCAAAGGTTTTGGAGGTTCATACGCCCAGATCTGAATATCCTGGCCACCTTCTTTTTCTGATACGTTTCCGCAATAAATAGCTAATCCATGAGGGGGAGTTTGTTTGTAATTTTTTAATTCTCTAATAATTGTCTCTAATGCCGTTACGACTGCGGTTCTTGTCGCTTTTGATTTTATATTCTCAGCAGTGCCCGCTTCAGAAGATAGTTGTGTTGAAACTTGGTGGATATTAGTTCCCGCAGGTATCAAAACCGTAACAAGCTCAGTATGGCTGCCCCTTATATTGCCCAGCAGTATAACTAATTCTTCTAATTCCTGCTTCTGTTTCGGAGTTAAGTCTATTGGTACATATCTCTCTGCCATAAAAATGAATGCGCAAAGAGGGTTAATAAAAGTTAAGGTCTGATGTTTGAATCTTCATTTGAAACCTTTTTATACTCCTCTTTCCTAGAATAGACATGAAAAAGCCTTTATTAAAGGCCTATTATGGAGGGATTTTCTTTGAATTTGTTTTACAGGATAGGCTCGCAGATGCAGTAATTATCTTGCCTGGATTTCCAGGAAGGAATGACTATAACGAATTAGTCGAATTATTCTTTGATAGGGGATATCATGTCTTTGTTCCTCGCTATAGGGGTAGCTACCAAAGTTCTGGAACTTTTTTATCTAAGAATCCTGTGGATGATTTGATTATGTTTTCTAAAAACTTGGATAAAGGATTTGCTAAAAGTTTGTGGGATATGAAAAAGCAGAGCTTTAAGATTAATAAGAAGATCCTTATTGCTGGCAGTTTTGGAGGTTCTATCGCATGTGGCTTAGCTGCAAAACAATCAGACTTTAGCTATATCGTTTTAGCTTCTCCAGTTTGGGATTTTACGAATCATAATAAAGACGGGGGTGAACAGGACTTAAAACATTTAACTACTTTTTGCGAAAGAGCTTACAGAAATTGTTATAGAATAAATTTTAAAGATCTGCAGACTAAGATGGCCAAGTTTAAGGAATTAAGCCCTGAATATTACATATCGGCATTGATGAACTTGCCAATTTTAGTTTTTCATGACCCTAATGATAAAATAGTTTCTTTTAATCATACTAAGGAAATGCTTCCTAAATTAAATAAGGTTACTTATATAGAACATTATTTAGGCCATGGGTTAACAGATGATCTTATAAATGCTTTTTGGAAAGAAGTTGATAAGTTCATCAAGATTAATTATGTTTAAGCTTCTAGAAATTGTACATTAAACTGCCCTTCTTTTATTTCCTTAGCAGTTGTGACTGCTTTTAGATCTGACAAAGTTTTTTCCAACAAAGAGAGATCTTCTTTTGGCAAAGAAAGGATTATCTCAGCTTTCATTGATTTCTTGGCTTCTGATTTTTTCTGTCTTACTAGGGAAATTATTTCAATCATTTTATTCCATGTCAAGTCATCTTCTTTTGATTCTTTTACCTTGATTTTAGAGGGCCAGTCCTCATGGTGTATTGATTTTTTATCCTCATGTTTTTTAAAATGCATTTGATATATCTCTTCTGTAATGTAAGGAGTTATTGGAGCCATAAGCTTGAGAATTGCTAGGAAAGACTGATATAAAGTGTAAGAGGCTGACGCTTTTTCTTCCTCATTACCCTGGTAGACTCTTTGCTTTACAATTTCAAGGTAGTTATCTGCAAATGTCTTCCAGAAGAAGTTATCTGCTTCTAGTTTTGCCCTTGCATAATTATATTCTTCAAATGCTTTTGTAGAAATTTCTATTGCTTTATTTAATTGCAAGAGCATTAAACGATCTGTTTCATGAAGTTTTGGAGTCTTCTCTTGATGCTGAAGGTTCATAAAAACAAAATTTGCAGCATTCAATATTTTGGTCACAAATTTCTTTCCGGTGACTACATCTTTTTCTTGATAGTCAAAATCCTCTCCTAACTTGGACGAGGCTGCCCAATACCTGACCGCATCAGCCCCGTATTTTTCCATAACTTCCTGAGGCCTGATTACATTTCCTTTTGACTTGGACATCTTTTCGCCCTGCATTGTGACGAAACCTGAGATTGCGGTATCTTTCCAGGGATTCTTATTGTAATGGAGTCTCGATTTAATTAATGTATTAAATAGCCAGAAAGAAATAATCTCATGGGCTTGAGGCCTTAGACTCATTGGAAGAAGCTTTTCTCTGACTTTTTTATCTTTTACTAATTGGATTGCTATTTGAGGAGTCATAGATGAAGTAAACCAAGTATTTAGGACATCTTTCTCAGGAGTTATATTAGAAGATTTACATTTAGGGCAATTTTTAATTGGAGGAGAATCTTTAAGAGGGTCAACGGGTAATTGAGATTCTTCTGCTAAAATGGGATTTTCACAATCTGCGCAGTACCATACAGGGAATGCAACTCCAAAATATCTTTGATTAGAAATAAGCCAGTCCCATTGTAATCCTTTTACCCAGTTTTCATACCTATGCTTCATGTACTCGGGATACCAGTTTAGTTCATTGCCCCATTTTAGCATTTCTTCTCTTAAATCAAGATAATGAACAAACCACTGTTTGCTTTTGATGAACTCTATTTCTGTGCCACATCTTTCATGTACATTAACCATATGTTTTATTGGTTTTTGATTCTTTAATAGTCCTGACTCTTTTAGGTCTTTAATGATTATTCTCCTAGCATCTTTTATTTTTAGGCCTCGGTATTTTCCAGCCAGTTCTGTCATCTCTCCTGTTTCAGTTAATGCCATTTTTATTGGAAGATTATGTGCTTTTTGCCATTCCATATCTGTTTGGTCTCCAAAAGTACAGCACATTACAATTCCTGTTCCTTTTTCGGGATCTGCCCGGGGGTCTTCCATTATAGGGACTTCAAAATCAAAGAGAGGAACTTTTGCTTTTTTTCCAAGATATTTTTTATATCTGGAATCCTTGGGATTGTAAAAAATTGCCACGCAGGCAGGCAAGAGCTCTGGACGAGTTGTTGCAATCACTAAATCTTCTTTGCCCACTTTGAAAATAATATCATTGAAAGTGGAACTAATCTCATTGTCTTCTACCTCTACTTGCGCAACACCTGTCTTGCATTCAGGACACCACATTGCAGGCGCGTCTTTTCTTTGCATTCTGCCTTTTTTATATAAATCGAGGAAGGACCATTGGGAAATTCTCCTGCTGTGCTCATTTATAGTTGAATAAGATAGGTTGAAATCACAGCTTATTCCTATGTTTTTCCAATCCTGGGTGAATTTAGGAAGTTCTTCTTTTAAGAAATCTAGACAGAGTTTAATAAATTCATTGCGAGGCATATCTTTTGCTTTGATACCTTTCCTTTTTTCTACAAGGCGCTCAGTGGGCAATCCATTATCATCTGTCCCGAAAGGATAGAATACTTCGAATCCAGCCATTCTTTTATATCTGGCTAAGAAATCCTGCTGTGAATATGAACAGGCATGGCCAATATGCATCTCTCCTGAAACGGTTGGCGGAGGAG
This sequence comes from Nanobdellota archaeon, assembly GCA_030698805.1. Classification (GTDB taxonomy): domain Archaea; phylum Nanobdellota; class Nanobdellia; order Pacearchaeales; family GW2011-AR1; genus VGKP01. Next base: position 50,487 of record JAUYMA010000006.1, on the reverse strand, counting down.
TATCTATGGAATATATCTTCTTCTTTGTTTTCTCATTAAATTCATAGATTCCTTCTTTTTCCCAATAGGCTCTCCATTTAGATTCAATCTCTTTGAAGTTTATTTCAGCCATATTGCTTGATTTTTTTAAGAAAGAAGGGGTTAAAAAGATTCCTGAAGGAATCTTTAGACCTTTAGCCTTACAGCTAAAGTTAAAAAGTCTATGTTTTTAATTTTAGTATGAGGCGATACATTGTCAGGCTAGCTCAATCTTCTTTTCTTGCATTCAGATCCTTTATTAGGGTTGAATAATCTACTCTGAATATTATTGAATGGGCTTCAGACCCGTTTTCTCCAATGATTAGCAGATGGTAATGATGAAGACCAGGTTTTTTTGGAGCCAGCATCTTTTCTAGCTGTTTCCTATATTCTTGAATATCTACTAATGCCACTTCTTGAGGTTTTCCAGGGTAAGAATTTGTTAAATTTATCTTGGTGAGATCCGCAACTACTCTTTCGTCCAGAACATAATTATTCCCGTTAGTTAGATCTGTAAGCTTAGCAATTATTTTAGTTCCCCAATAGGACTCCTGAGGCACATATATTCCCAGGGCCCCTTCACCGGGAAGAGGCTCTTTTATGTGCATAATGTTTCCTGAAGTTCCTGAGTAGACTCTTGTTAGCCCTTCGCCAGTGTGGTAAACCCCATCTTTGTTTTCATCATGGAGGTGGTGAGCTCGCATTCCGTAAATTGTTGGCTTTTCAGAATTAAATTTATCTTGCTCTAACTTGATTCTTTCCTTCTCAGTCATTATTTTAGATGACTGATTCGGTATATTTCCTTGTGAAGTTTGCCCAAGAAGTAAAAGTGCTACTAATCCTCCTTGCATAAGACTCTTATTAAATCTCATAAATTTTTTATTATCAAGGCATTTAAATGAATTATGGCGATTTGAAAAGCATTATGAGCTAAGCTTATATAGGGAAAAACCAATTCTTTTATATGAATAAAAATAAGTATTTTTTAGAAGTATTTAAGAAAGCTGAGAAGAAATATGGGGGAAGCAAATATCGACTGGCTGCGGATGGATGGAGGGCAGATTGGCAAACTCTGATTGCGACTATTATGAGTGCACAGAGCAGAGATGAGACTACAATCCCCATTGCTGAAAATTTGTTTAAGAGATACAAGAGTTTAGAACAGCTATCTAAAGCTAAATATCCTGAAGTTCTCAATATTTTTAGAAGCCTTAATTATAATAAAACAAAAGCCAAGAATGTAATAGCTGCAGCTCAAATCTTAGTTGAAAAATATCGGAGCATTGTGCCAGATACTATTGAAGAATTAATCGTAATTCCAGGAGTAGGAAGAAAAACTGCTAACCTCATAATCACTGAATGCCATGCTAAACATGGGATATGTGTAGACACCCATGTTCATCGTCTTTCTAACGTACTTGGTTTTGTCAAGACAAAGAATCCTCATCAAACTGAACTTGAATTAATGAAAGTTGCTCCAAAGAAATACTGGGCTCGCATTAATAGGATATTAGTTTTGTGGGGAAAGGAAGTCAGTGGCAGAGATAAACTAAAGATTCTGAATAAACTTAAAGAATAATAAAGTTGAAACATCTTCAGATAGATTTTTATATGCTTTTTTTCTTATATTTCTATGGCAGATAGTAATATTAGCATGCCTGGAGCATTTGGAGGGCTTATCAGATATGATGAAGAGTATCAGAGCAAGTTTATGATTAGTCCAACCCAAGTAATCATATTTGTTGTTTTAGTCATGCTTTTTGTCATCTTTATGAAGATGTTCTTTCCCATAGGTTGATAGGAAAGTTATTTATACTGAATTATTTTTTCTAAAATATGTTAGGCGGAATTAATCCATCACAGATGAAGGCTATGATGAAGCAAATGGGTATCAAACAGGAAGAGATCGATGCGGAAAGAGTAATCATAGAAACTAAAGAGAAGAGGATAGTCATTGAGCCTGCAAGTGTACAGAAAATAAGCATGCAGGGGAATATAAGCTGGCAGATTGCTGGAGAGGTAAGAGAAGAGACTAAGGAAGAAGGAATTTCTGAAGAGGATATCAATATGGTTGCTGAAAAGACCGGCAAGAGCAGAGAAGAAGCGGAGAAAGCATTGGAAGAAACAGGCGGAGATATAGCTGAAGCGATTATAAGCCTGAGCAAGTAAGAAGATTTTTATAGATTGGAGATTTATTTTTAGGATGGCATATGTGGGGAGAAAGGAATGGGATCTAAATATTTTATTTAAAAGTGATGATGATTCATCAATAGAGAAAGAAAGGAAAATTATTAAAAATAAGGCAGATGAATTCGTCACCAAATGGAAAAGCAGAGAAGATTATCTTGAAGATCCAGAAATTTTGAAAGAAGCTTTAGATGAGTATGAAGAATTAATAAGAAATTATGGCACTTCAGGCAATGCAGGATATTATTTTCATCTAAGGAGATATATTGATCAAATGAGTTCTGAGCTTAAAGCCAAAGGACAGAAAGTAGACGAGGCGGCAAAGGAAATACAGAATAGCCTACAATTTTTTATTTTAAGATTAGCTAAGATTCCTGAATCTGAACAGAAGAAATTTCTTGAGGAAGAAAGATTGAAGAACTATAGACATTTTCTAGAAAAGGTGTTTAGAGAGGCTAAGCATCATTTAAGCGAAGCAGAAGAAAAGATTGTTAATCTCCTTTCCACAAATTCTTATGATAAGTGGGTGGACATGCTTAGCTCTTTCCTTTCAAAAGAAGAACCTGAAGTTAAGGTGGGGGAAAAGAGGGAAAAAAAGAGCTTTGAAGAATTACAAGGCTTAATGGAAGATCAAAATAAAGAAATAAGAGATTCTGCTGCAAAAGCTTTCAACGAGATTTTGAGCAAACATCAAGATACTGCCGAAGCAGAGATAAATGCTATTTTGAGCTATAAGAAAATAATGGATGATATGAGAAAACTTGCCAGACCAGATTCATCCAGACATCTAGACGATGATATAGAAAGCGAAGTTGTAGACGAAGTTGTAAGGCAAGTCGCTAAGAATTTTAACATTGCCAGGAGGTTTTATATGCTGAAGGCTCAGTTGTTAGGAGTTTCTAAAATAAAGTACTATGAAAGGAATGTTTCTTATGGTTCTATAAATAAAGAATACTCTTATGAAGACGCTGTTGCCATAGTAAGAAAAGTATTGAATAATCTGGACAGAGAGTTTTCAAGCATATTCGATAAGTTTAGGAAAGAGGGATCTATAGATGTATTTCCCAAAAAAGGTAAAAAATCTGGAGCTTGGTGCATACACAATTTAATCGGACAACCTACTTACATTTTGTTAAATTATACGGGTAGACTAAATGATGTAAGAACTTTAGCTCATGAAGTAGGGCATGGGATTAATAATGAGCTAATGAGAAAAGTGAGAAACTCCCTTGATTTTGGGACCCCTAAATCTACCGCTGAAGTTGCAAGCACTTTTATAGAAGATTTTGTCCTAGATGAACTAATGAAAGAAGCAGACGATGAGCTTAAGCTGTCTATTTATATGTTTAAATTAAATCAAGATATTTCAACAATATTCAGGCAAATTTCATTTTATAGATTTGAACAGGAATTACACGCACTATTTAGAGAGAAAGGCTATCTGTCTAAGGAAGAAATTGGAAGTATTTTTGTTAAAAATTTGAAGGAATATATGGGAGAGACTATTGATTTTACAGAGGGATCTGAAAACTGGTGGTTATATGTGCCTCATTTTAGGGATTTTTTCTATGTTTATTCTTATGCTTCAGGGCTGTTAATCTCAAAATCATTGCAGAATAAGGTGAGAAAGGATCCACAATTTATTGAAAAAGTAAAAGAATTTTTATCGGCGGGGTTAAGCGATTCTCCAAAGAACATATTTGCAAAATTGGGCATAGATATCATGAGTAATAATTTTTGGGAAGTTGGACTTAAGGAAGTAGAGTCTTTGTTAAAAGAAACAGAAAGTTTAGCTAGGAAATTAGGTAAGATAAAATAATATGAAATTATCTAAGGTTAATGAGGGAAGGAAAAAGAAAATAGAGAGATATTATTCTAACAAAATCAAAGATGTAGAATTGCTGATTGACAATGTTTGGGATCCTCATAATGTTGCAGCAATTGCGCGAACAGCAGATGGGTTGGGTATAGAAAGGATTAACCTTTATTATACTTACAACAAATTTCCCAATTTTAAGGATTTGGGCAAGAAATCTAGTTCAAGCGCCAATAAATGGATAAAATTTGATAAAATAGGAAATTTGGAGGAGTTTGCTAGCGAGAGAAAGAAACGAGGATGGCACTTTATTGGATCTTGTTGGAAAGAAGGGGCTCAAGACTTAAGGGAATGCTCTTTTCCAGACAAATGCATTATTGTATTAGGGTCTGAAAGCAAGGGGTTATCTCTCGAAATAGAAAAGACTTGCGAGAACTTTATATTTATCCCGATGGTGGGAATGACTGAAAGTTACAATGTTTCAGTTGCGGCGGCACTTATTATGTATAAAATCTTTGAAAATAAGGGCCAGAATCTGGCGCTCAGGATAAAAGATACTATTAGAAAGGTATAAATACTAGAAAATTTTATTAAGTTTTCGCCCCGTATGTAGGAGGGTTCATACTAAAGGGTTCATTAGGTTATAGATTATGGAGTTAATAATAAAAGAGAAGATTAGCGCCGACCACCTTTTATATGTCAGTCTGAAATATACAAAAACGTGTGATGTAATTGTTAACTTACTTCTAAGGTGGAAAAATATGATTGAGTTGGCCATGGATGTGCTGGTAGACAAAGCAAAAAAGCAGAAGAAGTGGAAACCAGTTCCAAATGCGCCCCGAGCAAGACTTATACAGCTGAAACGGATCTATGCAAACGAATCTCTTGTAATGCAGACTCTTCAAGTTTATGAAATTTTTAGAGATATTGAAAGCTTGGATAAGGTGAGGGAGAATGAGTTTAGAAAAGGCGTAAATTTGAGAGTCACAACTCCAAAGGGAGAAGTTGTCAACATCAATCTCGACAAACTAAAAGAATATTCTGCTCTTCTAGAAAAGTTTATAAGCTATATTAAGTAATTCTCTCTGTATTTTGGAGCATTTCGCTTCGGAGAAAATGGCAAAAATTATTACAATAACATCTGGAAAAGGGGGAGTTGGCAAGACTACTACTGCAATTAACTTAGGGGCTGCTTTGAATGGTTTTGGCAAGGATGTTATAATTCTTGATGCTAATTTAACTACTCCTAATGTTGGACTTCATCTTGGTGCCCCAATTGTGCCTATAAGCTTGAATCATGTTTTGCAAGGCAAGGCCAAGATTGCAGACGCTTTATATGAACATGCTTCAGGAACAAAAATTATCCCTAGTTCTTTATCAGTAAGGGAATTAAGAAACATTAATTCAGAGGGATTAAAAGAAGTAGGAAAGAAGCTCAAGAAGATGGCGGACTTTATCATTTTTGATTCTGCGGCAGGACTCGGGGATGAAGCTTTGGCAGCAATTGAATCTGGAGATGAATTGATTATAGTTACAAATCCTGAAATAACTGCTGTTACTGATGCTTTAAAGACCAGCAAGGTAATAGAGCAAATGGGAAAAGAAGTAAAGGGAATTATAGTTACAAGAGTTAAGGGATTAAAGACAGATATGCCTATTGCCAACATACGAGATATGCTAGAACTGCCCATCTTAGGAGTTATTCCAGAGGATAATAGAGTTCAAGAAGCCCTAGTAATGAAGGATGCTTTGATTCATACTCACCCTAAGAGCAAGACAGCAAGAGCTTATAGGCATATTGCGGCAAGAATTGCAGGAAATGCAGATTATAAAGAAAAAATTCCTATGTGGGAGAGAATTTTCGGATAGATTTTTTAAAATTATTTAATCTTACTGCCAGGCTTAATGTCTTTTTCAGGTTGTAGAATAACTACTGTGTTATAATCGTCGCCTGCTGCGAGAATCATTCCATTGCTTTCTATTCCTCTCAACTTTACTGGCGCTAGATTAGCGACAAAGACTCCTAATTTTCCTTGCAAGTCTTCTTTTTTGTATTTAAGACGAAGGCCCGCGACAATTGTTCTTGGTTTCTCTTCTCCTAAATCAACTGTTAAAACATAGAGCTTGTCTGCTTGTGGATGATCTTCTACTTTGAGGATCTTGCCCACACGAAGATCTAGTTTTGCAAAATCTTCGTAGGAGATTTTATCATTATCAGCCATTTTGGTTGATAGGTTTACAGGTTTTTCAATCTTTCTTTTTCCGAATAATTCTGAGATATCGTTTGTGTCTGAAACTATTTTCTTGAATTTATCTAAGTCTTCATTAGTAATCTTTGAGAATAGGATTTGCGCCTTTTTTGTTGAATATTGATTTTCATGATTCAATTCTTGTGCAGTATTCCAATTTCCTTTCTCATCAACTTTGCCTGCCAATCCAATTTGATTCCAGATTTTCTGGGCTGCACTTGGTGTAAATGGAGATGAAAGGATTGCAATAGATCTGCATAATGATGCACAATTATATAATATTGTTGAAGCTCTGTGAGGATCTTTATTTATTTCTTCCCATGGTTTTGCATCATCAAAATATTTGTTACCATCTGACGAGAGAGCCAGGAGTTCAGCATATGCAGCTCTTAATTGTGCTTGTTCAAGAAACTTTTCTATTTTCGACGCTTTATCTTTAACCGCTTTTTCTAATTTTTTGTCTAAAGAAGTGATTTCTGATTTCGAAGGCTTTTTCACTTGACCTTTTAATCTTGAGTTGATGAAACTTACTGTTCTATTTATTAAATTTGCATAATTTCCTATTAAATCTCCGTTAATTCTCTTCTGAAAGTCTTCCCATCTAAATTCAGTGTCATTTGTTTCCGGTATGACGAAAGTAAGGTAACTTCTCATTACATCAACATCGATACCCGATAGAGGTAGCTTCTCACAGAAAACGCCTCTTTTTTTACTCTTTGAGAATTTTCCTCCTTCATAATTCAAGTATTGCAATCCAACGACATTGTAAGGTAGATTAAACTCTCCGTGTGCAAGGAGCATGGCTGGGAAGAAGATTGTATGAAAAGGGATATTATCTTTCCCTAGGAAATTATAGATGTCTGTTGATTTATCTTGCCAAAATTTATCCCAGTCTTTTGAACGAATTTCTTTTGTTGCTGAAATGTATCCAATAGGCGCGTCGAACCAGACGTATAGGACTTTATCTTCATATCCTTTCAGCGGGACTGGCACACCATGCTTAAGATCTCTTGTAATGCATCTTTCTCTTAATCCCTCTTTAATCCAGGCCAGAGCAAGAGATTTTACTTGAGAGCGCCAGGTTTTTTGTTTCTTTATCCACGATTCTACTTTTCCTGATAATTTATCTAATCTCAAGAACAGATGTTGAGTTTCTTTTATTATGACTGGGCTATTAGTCATTGTTGATCTAGGATTTATCAATTGAGCAGGGTCTAGGACAGAAGTGCATTTTTCACATTGGTCTCCAGTTGCGTCTTCATAGCCACATTTTGGGCAGGTTCCTTTTACGTACCTATCCGGAAGGAATCTCTTTTCATTTATTGAGTAAAAGACTTTCATCTTGCCAGGAGTAATAAATCCTTTTTTGTGAATTACTTTAAAGATTTCTTGAGTTGTTTGATGGTGAATTGGTTTGCTAGTTCTTGAAAAAATATCGTAAGAAATATTAAACCACTCGTAAATCTTTTTGTGTTCCTCGTGTAACTTATCTGAGAACTCTTTTATTTCTATCCCTATGGATTCTGCGGCTATTTCTGAAGTTGATCCATTTTCATCTGTTCCTCCAATAAAAACTGTTTCGTATCCTTTTGTCCTGCAGTATCTGGCAAAGATATCTGCAGGCAGGTGAGATCCCACTATATGGCCTAAATGGGGGATATTATTAATATAAGGTAGTGCTGCAGTGATTAGTCTCTTGTTTGTTTTTGCCATGTTTTATTAGGGGAGAATATATTTTTAAACTCTCTTTTTTGTAATTTTATATGGCTAAGCTGAGCATAAGTTATCTGAATGAGAGACTTTATGATGGTGAAGGCACTTTGGACAGAAGAGATATTAAAAAAGAGATAGAAGTTGGCGCAGTTTTCAAAGCGAATTTATTGAAACCTATTAGATATTAATATATTCTTATGGGCCTTCTTCAGCAACATGCTGATGATTATATGGATTCTCATCCATCTCCCGAGGCCCTCTTGGTTTTTTTGGGTAGAAATGATGACGATTGGTAAAAATAAAATAAAGAAATACAGCGAATTCTGATAATTGTGTCATTTTGCAGCAGAATTCGCTGGACGGAAAATTCTGTACCAAGTATGATCAGATTAACAGAATTTTCCGTAAAATAAAATTTATTTGGTTTTACTCCTCATCTAATGCAAGTGCCTGCCCGTCTACTGCATATTTTCCCACTATTGTGCTTCGCTCTTCTTCCCTTGCTTTAGCAAGCTTCCTGCTCACGTTAATAAGATCAGGATACATCGCTCTTGCAGTACCTTCAGATAGACCTGTGCTTTGCAATGCAGTGATGTAGTCATCAGTAGTCAACCTGCAACCAGGATTGACACCGAAGTAAAGGTGCTCTTCTGCTATTTTTCTCTTTTCAGCAATTTTTCCGAGCAGAATTGCACCATAGTCTGGGAATTGCTCCGCAAATTCGGCCACTGCTTCTTTCATTCCTCGGGCCTTATCTTTGTCTTCCCTATCTACATGTGCGTATGTTCTTGAACCTTCAAATTCTTTATCATCCATTTCTTTTACCAATGCTGCTAGGCCCTTTGCATCTTTCGCCTTAGCTTTCTTTATTTTCTGATACATGCTTGATAAAGGTATTTCTAACCTATCCCGTGCAATCAAGGCAATTATTTGTTGTTCCATTTGTTTTCTTTTCCTCCTTACATTTCTTATTCTTGAGAAGAAAGAGGAGTAAATGAAAAGTTGGGGGTACTTAAGTCACCACAATAATTATATATCCAATTCCCCTATAATACTTATGAGAGAACAATTAAGAGAAGTGGGGCTGACCGATAATGAGGCTAAAATGTACCTGGCTCTTCTTGAACTTGGACCAAGCAATGCAGGACTAATTTCTAGGAAGGTTGGGATGCATAGAAGAGTTGTTTATGATACTGCTTATCGGTTAATCAAGAAAGGGTTAGCGGGCTATATATTAAGGAATAATGTAAGATTATTTCAAGCAGTTGATCCAAAAAGATTGAAGGAAATTATAGAGGAAAGGGGAAAAGTTATTGATGAAGCTATGCCTCAGATGTTGGATTTATATTCTAAGACGAAAGAGAAAGAAGAAACTAATTTTTATAAGGGGAGGAACGGATTAAAGACAGTTTTTGAAGATCAACTTTCACAAGGCGGAGAGATTCTTATTTTAGGTGCCAGCCCATTAGCTTATGAGCTGCTTCAATTTTATTTTCATTGGTTCGATAAGAGGAGAGCTGAAAAGAAGATTAAAGCTAGGATTATATTCAACAAGAAAGATAGTCTGCCTAAAATTCCTTATGCAGATATAAGGGTTTTGCCTGAGAAGTATTCCTCGCCTTTGGCAGTCAATATTTATGGAGATAAAATAGCTTTGATACTTTGGAGTAAATCAAATCCATTTGCGGTAGTTATTAAAAATGATGAAATGGCGGAAGGATATAGAAAATATTTTGAATTATTATGGAAGACTTCCAGAAAAGATCCTGCTGCCTTTTGATAAGGCCAGAAGATAGATTTAAAAACCGTTTTTGTTAGATCTTAGAATGGCAAAGGGCATGTATCATTACTTAGGAGAATTGTGGAAGAAACCTACAAGAGAGCTTTTGCAGCCAAAATTGATTCAATGGAGGGCTGGAGAGAGCATAGTGGAAGTAGAAAAACCTTTGAAATTAGACAGAGCGAGGGCTCTTGGATATAAGGCAAAGAAAGGAATTTTTGTAGTTAGAGTGAGAGTGAAGAGAGGGGGAAGAAAAAGGCCTAGGCACAAACATGGAAGAAAGACTAGAAAGCAACATGTTTACAAGAATCTTAAGATGAATTATAGGTGGGTCGCTGAGATAAGGGCGGAGAAAAAATACCCTAACCTTGAAGTTTTGAATTCTTATCAAATTGCAAAGGATGGAAAATATTATTTCTTCGAAGTAATTTTGGTGGATCCAAGCAAGCCTGAAATAAAAAGTGATAAGAATCTGAATTGGATCGGCACACCTGGGAATCATGCCAGGGCCCAGAGAGGTTTAACTAGTGCAGGCAAACAATCAAGAGGATTAAGAAGCAAGAGCCCTAATTTGAAGGTAAGGCCTAGTGTAAGATCTTGGGGAAGAATTGGCAAGTAAGTTGTAAGATTTAAATAGTCTTTTATTTAGTTATATTTGAGGTAAAATGGGGTTACAAATTCTAGAATGGATGGCTTTGATTGTGGTTGCTATTGGTATTATCAAACTTTTAGTTATATTAATCAATCCTAAAAAGTGGGCTTCAGTCGTTAGCGGCATTTATGGGAATCCTGCTCTGACCACTATTATATCGGTAATTTTGGGCACATTAACTTTGAATTATCTTCTTGAAGAATTAACTATTGTTCAGATATTTGCTTCTATGCTATTCTTTACCTTCTTAATGCTGATTGGAATTGCAGCTTATGGAAAAGATATGGCTCCCGTTGTTAACAAGATATTGAAAGATAGGAACATTTTGAAGAGGGGATGGTTTGCAATTGCTCTCTGGATATTCTTGATTATTTGGGTCCTTTACTCTATTCTTTCTTAAGCGTTATAAAGATATATTTTTATCTTTATTGTCATTTTGGCCACACTCTAAATTAATCTTTTTTTACTAATCTTGATTATCAGAATCCTTCTCGCTTTTTGATGCTTCCCACTTTTCTCTCTTTGCTTTTTCTATTGGGCAATTTGGATTAAAGCAGAATTCCCATGGGCGCTTTGCTTTTCTTATCGCAAGCAGTTTTGGGAAGTTATCAGCCTCGCAAATTTTTTCAGATTTTTTGATTAATGCATTTGGGGGAAGGGAATAAGTTTGAGTGCATTCAGGGTATGCAGAACAAGCTACAAAATAACGCCTTGATTTTTTAGAATACATGATGCGAAGATTTCCTTTTTTACAAGTAGGACAAGGCATTAAGGTATTGCTTTCCTGCTGTTCAGCCCTTAAAATTTCTAGTCCTTTTAATAATTCCTGCCCGATTTTAAGTTCATTAACTTTGAATTCCTTTGAGATATCCATAATTATCTTCTTTGCAGCATCTATGATTTCTTTTTCTTTTCCTTCAAGGTTCACCTCCTTGCCGGAGGAATTTTGAATTTGCTCCATCTCATTTTCCAATTTTCTTGTGAGATTCTCATCTATTATTATCGAGGAATATTTTTCTAAAGATTCTATCAATCGGATTCCTAAAGGCGTTGCTTTTATACTTTGGCCGTCTAGATAGCCTCTATCAAAGAGAGTTTCTACAATCATTGAACGCGTGGATTTAGTTCCCAGATTCTTTTTTTCTAAAATTGAAACCAGAGACGCAGGAGTATATCTGTTAGGAGGTTGAGTTTCTTTTTCTTCAAACCTTATTTTCTCTATCTTTACTTTCCCATTTATATCGGGAAGTTCAGACTCTTCTATTTTGTGGGGGTAGATTTGCATCCACCCTTTTTCTATCAATGCTTGGGCAGAAGTAGTGAAAGTTAAAGTATATTCCTTTTGCTTTACTTCTTTTTCATTAGCCTTTTCTTCTTCATCTTCACTAGAATTTTCATTGTCTACCTCTTCTGTTATAATCGTCTTCAAAGGAGACCCTTTCTTATCCAAGGCCGTTAGGACAATTCTTTTATTAGCAGTTATTGCATCTTGAGCGAAGGCCGAAAGGAATCTTTTTACTATCAAAGTATAAATCTTTCCTTCTCTTTCAGCTAGTTCTTTATATTCTCCAGTAGGGTATATGGAAGGGTGAGCAGGGTCGGATTTCTTGCCTTCTATTGGCTTGTCCCTAGTGCAGAATTTTGCTTCAGGGAAATGTTTTAGCAGAGATTTAATTATTTTTTTAGGCTCGATTGCTTCAGGTATTTTTTGAGAAGAAGTCCTTGGATAGGAGATTATCCCATCTAAGTAAAGCTTTTGAGCAATTGAAAGAGTTTCTGAAGGATTTATTTTGTAGAAGCGGTATGCCTCTCTTTGCAAAGTTGTCAAATCAAAGGGGTGAGGGGGTTGAATTTTTTCTTCACTCTTTTTTGTTTCAGCCAGTGCTTCTTTGATGGTCTTGAATATTTCTAGATTATTTTTATTGAAGATATCTCGAGGGTGCTTAAACTCCAAATTCTGAGCAGATGCAAATACTTGCCAATAAGGAACGGGCTTAAATTTTTGTATTTCTCTTTCCCTATCGACTATTATTTTTAATGCGGGACCCTGCACTCTTCCTATAGAGAGGAGCCTGAAAGATCCTGTTTTTTTGATTGCACTCATCAAAGCCCGAGATAGATTTATTCCATACAACCAATCAAGGATATGGCGAGTCTCTCCTGCATAAGCATTTCCCCACGCAAGTTCGGCCATAGGATTCTCAAAAGCTTTCTTCAATTCAGGGGCAGTCAATGTAGAGAATTTCATTCTTTTTGCGGTAGTCTGCTTGCAAATAAAACGCAGAACATTCCAACCAATCACTTCCCCTTCGATATCAAAGTCTGTTGCGATTATGAATCCAGAGGATTTAGAGGCTAACTTTTTAAGGAGATTATAATACTTTCTTGTGAATGCAGCGCCTTTTTTGTTGAAAGAGGGCTGCCATTCTAATTCAAAAATTGGCCAGCCTTTCTGCCCCTTTTTGTAAGTCAGGCCAAATAAGTGGCCTACTGCTGATGCGACATAGACCGTCCTGCCCTCTTTATTTACTTCGTAGTATGACACTCCCTCTTCAGAATATTTTCTGAAATCTCCTAAGGCAGAGGCTATTTTTTGTGCGGCCTGAGGTTTCTCTGTTATAATGAGGACTGCATTTCCTTTTCTTACTACTTTTGGTTCTGCCTTGACCGGGTTTTTTCTTGAAGATCTGGCTTTCTTTGGAGTCTCTGAATCTTTGTCATCTAAGAGGTTGGCTGGAGATGGCCGGCCGGGAGATTCAATAGTAATCAAATCTGATAATTTTGGCTTGGGCCGCACAGTTTTCTCTATAGTTCTCTTAGATTCACTAGGTTTCAAGAATGCTTCGACTGCCATTTTTAATCTTTAAAGAAAAGCCTCGAAGGCTTTTAATGTTTTTGATTTAGATCTCAATTATTCTACCTTCTCTACCTACATTTATTACCTGGGTCTTGCCTATTTTTTCTTCCATTCCGCCCGCTTCATGAATATGGCCATGAATTAATATATCAGGTTTGAATTGCTTGATAGCTTTAGTGATTGTTTCGCTTCCCGGAACGCCTGACATTTCAGACAGGCTTGGAGAGGGGTGCATATGAGTCACCATTATTTTCTTTTCTATGCCTTTAATCCCCCCATACGCCTTTTTTAAAGTTTCAAATATTTCCTTCTCTGATATTCTTCCTGGACCAGGGCTATCAGCGGCGCCCCCGGCTCCAAAAAATCCTACGTTTTCGTAGATGGCGGAATATCCATGAATATTTTTTACCCCATAAATGCTAGCAATAAAATCAGTAGTTGCGAAAGAGTCCCAATTTCCAGGTATGATTAATACTGGCTTATTTTTCTCTTTGAAAGGTTTTATAAGATTTTGTGTTTCAGCCCATCCGAGAAGATCTCCACAAAGCACAATCAAATCCACTTTTTCCTTTTCAGCTCGGTCTGCTAGTTTTTTAGCCAAGCGAGAATCCCCATGCAAATCTGAAGCAGCCAGCAACTTTAGTTTTTTACTCATATCTAAGGAAATGTAAATAGATTTATAAATTCTTATTTTTTAAACTTTTAATGGAAAAGAGAGGGGAATTTTTGAAGATATTCTTAATTTCTATCATCATCGTATTGATCCTTGTAGTCGCTGCTCTTTTAGTATATGTATTTGTTATCAAAGGGAAAGACAACTCCAGTATTTATACTGAACTTGAAAAGTCTGGCAAATTAGTAAATCCTGTCCTGGGAATGAGCGATGAAGACGCAATACAACAGTTTAATGAAACCTTTGTGTATTATTTGCTTTATAAGATAAAAGCATATAATCTTCATAATCCTCCTGCCAGTTCAGATACTCCTAAAATTGAATTTTCTATAGAGGGAGATAATTATAACGCTGAGGTTATCAAAGGACGCATAGATGTCAGAAAAGGAGAAATACCTAACGAAGACATTCTAATTTGGACTAGTAAGAAAGAAGCTATTCAGATGTTAAAAGACTCTTCTTCTATTGTAGATTCTTTTTCTGCTGGAGATTCCAATGTTGAGCCTCGTTCCAAAGAAACTACTCTATTTTTGAAAGGATATTTGAAGTTATATGAAGATCTTACAGGTGCTAAGTTAATCTGATTCATCATTATGAAATGGGATAGGTGTGTTGTCTCTCTGTTGTAAAAAGCCCCCGTTAATTGTCACTATATTAGATAACAAAATTGCAGAAAAGTTTAAAAGCGTCATATTGACTCTAAATATATAGTTTCCATTACAAGCATGGAAATATACATAACATGAAAGATAATTTCGATATATTTTTTAGAAGGAAGCCTGCCCTGCTTTTAGTGGCTTTGAAGAGGATGGCCCGTGCAAGATATGGCAGTGTACTAGCCAAAGAGGTAGATTGCACTTATAGCCATGCGGTTAAGATCTTGCAGAGCTTAGAGAGGCTAGGATTGGTTATGTTTGAGAAGAAAGGCAGAATTAAGCTTATCAAATTAACAAAGAGAGGCCAGGAAATAGCAGATAATATAGAGAATATAAAAAGATTGATAGGTTAAAATTTCTTTATAATCTCTAAATAACAATTTTGACAGATGTGAAACTTTTTTACATTGCTTTCTTTATCAGGCGGACTAAATAAAATGGCGCCAAATTGATCAAGTTCTTTTTTGCATTTATCACATTTTGGGTTAATTACCATTTTTTAAAAATGGCCTCGACGGGATTTGAACCCGCGACACCTGGATTTCTCGATTGCAAAGCAATCGTGAGTCATTCAAGACTCACATCTTTGAATGTTAAGAGTCCAGTACTCTGACCGGGCTGAGCTACGAGGCCGTATCTCAGCAAGAAAATCGAGTTATTTAAAGATTACCAAAGAGAATCTTCAATCTCGTGTTGAAATTTTATCTAACTAATTGAAAACCATATTCATGAAGAACTCTTCTCAGATCAGGCAGGTTAGTTGGTTTATACAAGGAAGTGACTGCCATGTTCTCCAATTTTGCAGCTCTGCCCGATATTATTGAGTCCATAAGTCCGCTCGCCAATAGAACTGGCAGTTTGGATCCTTTTCCTTGCATTCTTTCTCGTATAGCTGGATGTTGATCTAACTCTTCAAGAGTATCTATTGCGTCCCCATCAGGCATATTATTATCAGTGAATGTGAGATCATAGTTCCCCTCTAATAATTGATTTCTTAAGAATTGCACATTTTCTCCCACCTCTAATTGAATATTATTTTTTCCTAAAAGGAAGCCCAGAGTGGCGGCATAAGCATCTCTTACATCCGGTTCATCATCTACTAATAATATTTTGTACATAAATTCAAGCTTAAAATTATATATTTAAATGTTTGTATTTGTTACTACCCTTAGGTTACACTATCTATATTTTCTCCAAGTGTACTTGCACTTCTCGCACTTAAAGAATTTTGTTTCTGGCTCGTCTGAAGCACGGGTTTGAGTAGTCCAGAAATACCCTCGCTTATGACCGCATTTTAGACACTCTATAGCAATTAAAGGATAAACATTATCAGAACCTTCTTTTATCACTTCTATCTTCTCTTGCTGATTTATCTTTTCAGAAGCTTCTATTTTCGGCCTTTTCTTGGCTTTGACACCACAACTTGCGCACGCTGCTTTATCTCCCTCAACTTTTATAATCCCCCCACATTTTTCACAAAATTCCATTGGCTCTCAAGCTCTCCCTATTTTTTAAATGTTTTGTTTCTAGCAGAGTCCTCTTTCGTCAGAACGTCTGAATGGTTCAAACCAAATAAGTTTTATCCATCCTGCATAAGGGATCTTGCCTACAGCTTTTCCTATAATCTGCTTTTCGGCAATATTTGTTTCATCTATGCCATTGGCATTATTATTAACAGCCAATTGCCCCTCATTATGATCTCCTTTTGTAGCCTTTGGCCTTAAAGCTATTAGTCGATGGATTAGAGGATGTTTTGCAGGAGTTTCGAAGATTATTATATCTCCTAGTTTACTGGCTGAACGCCCCCAGACAAATACAATATCTCCTTTATTCAACCCTGAAGATAATGAAAATGATTCAAATTCTGATTGATTTATGCCTTTTGATTCGTAAAACTCCCCGCAAGCTTCCCAGTATTCAGCTTTGCTTATACGTTCATCCTTATCAAAGACGGCTCCACAAAGTTTGTATTTTCCAGTCCATTGCAAACCCTGGGCAGTTGTAGAATATTCCTTTGTTAAACCGTGATACATTGAGCAAGATTCTACGATTACTAATGGACGGTTTGAGCCAGTAATAAAATTAAGCGTGGGGAAGAAAATCCATTTTATCAGGATTATAATAAGGAGTATAGAAACTATCCAGGATTGCCAGCTATCCTTTTTCAAGAATCTCCAAAATCTCTTCAGCCCTTTTTTTACATCCATTCTATTTTAGTATAGCAAACAGGATTTTTAAAGTGTATGCATTTAAAATTATGAAAGATACTCATCAAATACTATAAATATGGATTATTTCTTTGTTAGATATGAGAATTTTCATTTGCTGCAGCAAGCATCATTATAATAAAATTCCAGAAATCAAAAGAACATTAGAGATGAATGGACATATGATAACTTTGCCAAACAGCTATGATGCTCCTTTTAAAGAAGAAGAAATGAAGAAAATTGGAAAAGAAGAGCATGTTTCTTGGAAGGCAAATATGATAAAAAAGCAGGATGAAAAAGTAAAGGCCAATGATGCTGTGCTTGTCCTTAATTTTGATAAGAATGGCCAGAAGAATTATATCGGAGGAGCTACATTTTTAGAGATGTTTAAGGCCTGGGAAACAGGAAAGAAAATTTTTCTTTATAATGATATTCCTGATGGGATGTTAAATGATGAAATAGCTGCTTTTTCCCCCATTATCATAAATGGAGATTTGAACAAAATAAATTGAATGCGGCTTACGGGAATCGAACCCGTCTCTCAACCTTGGGAAGGTCGAATACTAACCGATGTACTAAAGCCGCTCGAATGGTTATGGGCCTTGATATTCTAAAACTTTTCTATTCTATTTAATTAAACTTTTTTATGCTTGTTCTTTTTTAGATCATATAAGGTAAATATGAGGATTACTATCATGAGGGAATCTACCGCGACACATGTTGAGCAGAATGCTTTTAGGATGAATGCTTGAATGGCAAGGAAGTAAACTGCTCCAACAGTCCCTAAAATAACCGCTGCTAAATAAAATCTTTGAAGGTATTTGTATTTTAGTGATAAGAGGAACAAAATTAAGAGCAAGGGGAAGGAGATTGCGCCTAGAAGGCTGAGTTTAATGCCTAGAAAATAGGCATAAGGAGAGTTTTGAACTCCTGCACAATCAAATCCAGGGGCGCATACTTTACTTTCAGAATAGGAAGTGTAAACTAAGGTGATGGAGAAGATTATCTCTAAAATTATAAACACAAACAGCAGTTTTTTGATTGTTTCCATATTTTTTTTAGGATCGAGGCTTTTAAGAATCTTGTCTTTCTAAGCAAGTTTTATAAACATTCAAAAACTGCAAAATTTAGGATCCCGTAGCTCAGCTGGTTAGAGTACTGTCCTGATACGACAGGGGTCCCAGGTTCAAATCCTGGCGGGATCACTTTTTTTAGATAGTATTTTATAATCTGCAATCCATCGCTTTTTATGGTTGAAAGACAAGATAAAATAATTGCTTTTTTGAAAGAGGTTGAGAAGTTTAAGCTTATAGAGCGTGAAATGTTTTGCTCTGATCTTAAAAGAAGAGAAAGCGATGCAGATCATTCTTGGCATCTTGCAATGTTTGCCATTCTATTCGAAAAAGACCTGCCTGAAAATTTAGATATGGTTAAGATGCTTAAATTGGCTTTGATTCATGATTTAGTTGAGATTTACGCAGGAGACACTTTTGCATTCGATAAAGAGGGCAAGAAAACAAAAAAAGATAGGGAATTAGAATCATCGAAAAAACTGTTTTCTCAACTGCCTGCAGATTTAGAAAGGGAATTTATCGGCCTGTTCGAAGATTACGAGAATTCCAACAGTTCGGAGGCCAAAATAATAAAATCTTTTGATAAAATTCAGCCTATTCTCCAAAATTTATGCTCAGAGGGAAAAGCATGGAAAAATCATCATTTGAATTATGAAGATATTGATAATTATAAAAGAAAACATATGACTCATAATAAAATGATCTTGAATATTTATGATTGCTTGATGAATGAAGCAAAGGATAAAAATTATTTAAAATAAAGCTAATTAAAGTTATTCTCTTCGCTCTTAAATTCTATATATAATCTATCAGGGTTTATCGCCAAGCTTTTAATGGGAAGATTGACTGGCAGGCTATTTACGTATACTTTTTTGTTTCCAGATATTGCTTTTATTTCGTATCCAGATTCTAACTTAGATACAAACACATCTTCTGGCGATTCTATACCGGGGATGTTCAATTCGTAAACTATTTTATCCCCTATTCTTTTAACTGCAGTTTTTGCAGTGGTCCTTGGCATTTCAGACATCCTCTTTATCTGCTCTTCGCTCATGCTTTTTGAGATTTTCTTCTCTTCTTTTCTAATGTTTTTTCCAGGAGATCCTATTTTTATGCTTATGCTATTTGGAGTATTTTTTACTTCAGCGTCTTTTATCTCACTTATCATATTCTTTACTAAACTGCTCATCATTGAAGAGACTACCCTGTCTAATAATCTTGCATCTCCAGGCAAATTGCTTCTAAGATGTTCATCTCCACGCAGATCTGATTTTCCAATCATTCCGAAATCGAGAGTCTCTTCGAACTTATCCATTAGACTTACGCCACAATAAGGGCAGAAATTATACTTGCTACTGCTACCTTTACCGCAACTTTCACATTTTACATCCTTTGATTTCTTTTTAAACAACATCTTATCATCATGTTTTCCAAATTTTTAAACCTTCCGCATAATTCTTCCTTCCCACCTCGTTTATCCAGCCAATTTCTGAATGCAACGTCTTGACCTGACGGCTTAGGCTTGAATGGAGATGGGGGATATGAACGAATTTTCTTCTTTCTTTAATTCTTGGAAGGAAGTAAATTGCAGTAGCTGCCCTTAGGAGCGCAGATATGATAAATACTACTAGGAATATGCTCATGCCTGGAGTCTTGATATGGTCTAAAACTAACCCTCCTAGTAATGCCCCAAAGAAAGCTCCTATTCCTATTAGAACATTGGAGTAAGATATGCAAAGTGACCGATGCTCTCGAGAGGCAGAGTTGTAGCAGAAGTTGGTATAGGCAATTACAAGTGCAGAATTAGCAATAGCAGTTGATATTTGAGGTATTGTGCCTAACCAAATTGGATTTTTAGAGAAGAGCCAGAGTAAGGGAGAGAGGGCAAAGAAGAAGGCAGATATCTGCAACAATTTTACATTCCCATATTTATCTGAAAATCTTCCTACAAGCGGCAAGAAAACAAGAGAGAATATTGCACTTGAGAACATAATAGTCATATATGTAAAAGTGCTGAATTGCAGTTCTTTGGCCATATAAACTATAAAAAATGGACTTGCGATCATTATACTGAAGTAGAATACTCCTTGATAAACTGCGAATTTACCCATATCATCATATCTTTTTATAAATGAGAAGATGGAAAATTCAGAGGTTTTCTTTAACTTAAATCGCGGTTCATATTGTTTCTTCAACAATGAGTAAGCAATTAGCTTGAATATTACTGTGAGGATGAAAAAAACAGAGAGCCCCCACAATAAAAGTCCAGAGTTCTCGAAAGCTCTTATCAATACAATTCCTATTGCCATCGTGGCAATTTCTACTGCCCCTCCTACAATGTTCCTTTTACTAAGATACCTGCCTCTTCCTTTTTCTGGAATTAGATCGCCCATCCAGGAAAACCATGCTGGGAAAGCCAAACCTGAGAAGACCATGAGTGCCATATATATAATTATCAAGGCGTATACTGCAAGAGAACCTATCTTCCCATAATGCGCGGCTATCCCTAATCCTGCAATAACCAGCCAGAAAAAAGCTTCAAATATCACTAATTTAGAAACTACTTTTTTTCTCGAATTTTTTTCGAGCAGCCGGCTACTAAATAGCTGTACTAATTCATATGTTAATGTCGATAAAGAACTTAGTATGCCAATTTGAGTAGAGTTAGCTTTTAGGGCGAGTGCAAAAGGAGTGATATAATTATTACCGAAGCCGTAGGATACTCGATTGGCAGCCCCTTCTGCGATACTTACTTTAAGAGCTTCTTGCTTCTTTTTTTCAATACCTGGAGAATCTCCCTCTTTTTTTGATACCATCTTAAGAAAATTTTACTTTACTTTTTCTATAATCTCTTCACTTTGTACCGCGCCATGCGTGATGTTATTCAATTTGTCGTAGAAATCCAACTGCATTCCTGCAGGGATGTTTATTATTGCTTGCAATGCTCCGTTTGCAAGCCAGTCTTCACTTTCTTTATATTCTTTAAGTAATCCGTAAACTTGGCCAGTATATTGCGCAGGAATTATCAATTTTATTTTTTTTGTTTCTATTTTGATTGGAATTATAGATTTTAATTTTTCTACAACTAAAGGCATTTGCTGTTCTGCTGGACGCTTATCAAAATTGTAATGAGATTCTTCTATTGCCCTCTTTATTCTATCTTCAGTATAAGGCCTTCCGTTCTGGTCGACAGCATTTCTTAATATGAGACCGATCACTTGTTTTATCTTATTCTCTTTTTCCGCGTCCCTAGATTCCTGGGTTTTTTGGACTTCTCCAGAAATTATTATTTTCTGAGATATTTCATATAGTTCTTGAGTTCCGAATGCATCCATTAGCTCCGCGTTTGGAACACGGCTGCCTTTATTCATATCGCTATAAACTGCAGTAGATTTGACAGCCGACATTATATCTCCCTTGCCCATCTTTACTTTAAGAGCCTCATCTAGGTCTACAAGAATCTCATAATGTTTACCCTTTACTTTTATTCTAGCTGTTACTTGTGCCATACAGGTTCTGCGCAAAATGTATTAATAAAGTTTTGCGTTAAAAGATAAAGAACTGCCCTCATTTTTTATTATAGGTAGGCAAGTATGATAAAGTTTATATTAATCAAAGGCTTGTTAATTTCATTCTAATGATAATAAGGGAAACAGATCAAGGGTATAAGATATCTCTCTCCGAGTTCTTATTGTATTGCACTATAGAAAAATTTAAATATCAGTGTATACACCATAGTATATACACAAAAGGTATATTGAGCTATAAACATGACTGATATATTTGATACTAAAATAATTTGCAAAAGGTGCGACAGGGAAATGCAGCCTTCAGTGGTAAATCGGGCAGGTTTAGGTTTAAGGGCAGTCGAATGCCTGGAATGTGGAGATAAGATTATTCATCCACAAGATTTAAATTCACTTCAACAATTTAACACATTACGTGGGAAGACTTTCGTTGTCAAACTGAGAATGGTGGGCAATAGTCATGCGATAAGCATTCCAAAAGAAATTATTGATTTTGTTAACGATCAACAAAGGAAAATGAATAACATGAATAGACAAATGGACGAAATGGTAAGATTATGTTTTGAAGATTTTGATACTCTTAAAGTGAGGTTCGGCGATGAAGAATAATGAAGAAATAAAATTAAAAGTAGTAGAAGCATTGCAGGACGATGCGTATAAAGGCATAGCCAGAATTGATCCTCAATTAATGAAAGCTCTTGGGTTGAATAGGGGAGATATCATTCTAATAAAAGGCGCAAGAGAGACAGTTGCCATTGTAGATAGAGCTTATCCTGCGGATGTAGGGGAGGGAATTATAAGAATTGACGGATTGATCAGGAGAAACTCTAAAACTAGTGTGGGCGAGCAAGTAAGTGTAAGCAAGGCTAATGTAAAAGCTGCTTCTAAAGTTTCAATCGCTCCTGCTCAGCCTGGAATAATGGTACAAGTCGACCCAGAATTATTCAAGAACGGACTTTTAGGGAGAGCAGTTGTTAAGGGAGATCTAATTTCTTTAGGAGGAACTCAAAGAAGAAGGGATTTGATGGAAGAGGGTTTCCCAGATTTCTTCGGAGATCTGCATGAATTATTCGGAGCTAATTTTGGCTTTGCAGGACTACAAAGAATAAGATTTACAGTAGTTTCTACTACTCCAAATACTCCTTGCATAATTACTGAAAATACTGAACTCATTCTTAATTCTAAAGCAGTAGACATGGCGGAAGAAGCTGTTCCAGATGTAACTTACGAGGATATAGGAGGGTTGACTGAAGAAGTTAAGAAAATAAGAGAGATGGTTGAGTTACCTTTGAAGCATCCTGAAATATTTGATAGGCTAGGCATAGAACCTCCTAAAGGAGTTATTCTTCATGGTCCTCCAGGAACCGGAAAAACATTACTTGCCAAAGCAGTCGCTAATGAAACTGAGGCAAATTTTGTTTTGTTGAATGGCCCTGAAATTATGAGTAAATTCTATGGTGAATCTGAAAAGAAAATAAGGGATATTTTTGAGGATGCTGAAAAGAATGCCCCTTCTATTATTTTTATTGATGAAATAGATGCTATTGCACCTAAGAGGGAAGAAGTTCAAGGAGAAGTCGAGAGAAGAGTAGTCTCTCAGCTCTTGACTATGATGGACGGCCTGAAGGCAAGAGGTAAAATTGTAGTTATCGGCGCAACTAATCGAATAAATTCCATAGATCCTGCTTTGAGAAGACCGGGAAGGTTTGACAGGGAAGTTGAAATAAGCGTGCCTGATAAATTCTCAAGATTAAATATTCTTAAAATTCATACGCGAAACATGCCTTTAATACCACAAATAAAGAGGTCCTATCTGGAGAGAAGAGTGAAATCCATCTCAGATAGGATTTCTTCTCTCGAAGGAGAACTGAAAAATATATCTGATAGCGAAAGGAAGAAAGAAATACAGAAAGAAATACAAGACAGTCAAGAAATGATTCATTATCTGAATGAAAAGATTGTTCAATTTCCAGGAGAGGACAAGAAAGATGAGAAGGCATTTATGGGCTTTTCGTCAAAGGAACAGGATAAACTTAAGCAGATCTTCATGGAAGGAACATTGGAAGATTTGGCTGCCAGAACTCATGGATTTGTAGGGGCAGACTTATCTGCTTTGGCTAAAGAGGCCGCAATGAGTGTTCTTCGAAAAGTTTTGCCTAATCTCAAGCTTCAGGAAAATGAAGAAATTCCTAGAGAAGTCTTAGATAAAATGATAATTCGAGAAGAAGACTTTGAAGAGGCTTTGAAAGTTGTAAGGCCAAGCGCTATGAGAGAAGTTCTTGTTGAAACTCCTACTGTTGGTTGGAACAATATTGGCGGATTGGACAAAACCAAGCAAAGATTAAAAGAATCTGTTGAATGGCCGATTAAAAATCCTGAGAGTTTCAGAAGACTTGGCATCAGACCGCCTAGAGGGATATTATTATATGGCCCTCCAGGAACCGGAAAAACATTACTTGCCAAAGCAGTCGCTAAGGAAAGCGAAGCTAATTTTATCCATGTAAAAGGCCCTAGCTTGTTGAGCATGTGGGTGGGCAAGTCTGAAGAAGGAGTGAGAAAAGTATTTGAGAGAGCGAGACAGGTTTCTCCTTGTGTTATCTTCTTTGATGAAATAGATGCTCTTGCAAGCAGAAGAGGTATTGATAACGGTACCAAGGTAACTGAAAGAGTTTTGAATCAACTACTTGCAGAGGTAGATGGACTTGAAGATCTCAAAGATGTAACTATCATTGGAGCCACGAACAGGCCAGACATGCTAGATCCTGCCTTGCTAAGGCCAGGAAGGTTCGACAGAATAATTTTAGTTGATGTACCTGAAGCAGAAGGAAGAAAGGAAATACTTAGAGTGCATTTGAAGAATACTCCACTTGGAAAGGAAGAAGGTGCTGTTTTGAGCTCCAAGGAGAAAGAATCTCTTCTAGATGAAATCGTAAAACAGACTGAAGGATTTGTGGGAGCAGATATAGAATCACTAGTAATGGAAGCCGCTATGATCGCACTTCGAAGAGATATAAATGCAAAAGCTGTAAGCAAGAAAGACTTTGATGAAGCTTTGAGCAAGATAAAACCTTCAGTATCGCCAGACACCGCTAAGAGATATAAGAAACTAGAAGATTACTATATTAAGAGTGCTAAGGCAGGCATTGAAATGGGCCCTATCTATACTGGTTAATGCTGTCTAAATTTGTACTTCTATTATTTTTATACTCTTTTGCATATTGTATTGTATGAACAGCGGAATTTTTACAGTTGGTGTTATTATATTGATCTTAGGGATATTCGCATTTGGGTACGCAGCTTTCTTTGAAGATTTAGTAGACAACTCTTTTGGAGAGGGCGTAATTGGATCTTACGCTATACCTATGATTGGCTTAGGGATAGTTGTGATGTTAATAGGGGCACTTATTCCTAGCATTTCCACAACCACTCATTCCGGAGCAACTAGGGCTAACCCTGTGCATGCAACTTCTACTAGGCGCACAGTTACTACCATCAGCGAAGATTAATCTTGGCTTGAGAATATAAATTATTAAAAAGGAATTTGCACGCTATTCTGGATGAATCTTGCTATTGAAGTTGAGAAACATGGGATATTGCCTACCGAATCTCGAGGAGAATTATATAGGCCTAATCCTCTTCAGCTTGTCGCAGGAGGTATCAGTCACGGTTCAAGAATATCCCTAGTTAATCTTACTTATCTTAATGAGTGGGGATTTAGCTCTATTTTTATCTATCCTATTACTTACAGTATAAATTCCCAAAATATTTACTCTTTAGATTGTGCTTTTTCAGAGGCTCAGCCAATTAGGACCACTAGAAATTTTAGAGATTTAGTAGTAGAGAGATTAAATGACCTTTTTTTAAAAGAAATCGGAAGCGAAGTGCCAATGACTTCCCAGAATTACCGCGGAAATTTGAATGTCTTTCACCATGGATTTCCGAGGGAATTGGAAAGTTTTCTGCAAACTACAATTAGAAAATTAAAAACGGATTAAAGAGTTGTTACGCACTTTTCTTTTATAGTTAATAACACTGTATGTTCTGCTTGAGCAACTTTGCCAACTCCTCGCTCTATTAATTGGGCATAATTATGCAGTATTCCTGCTTCTTCTATTCTTTTTAAGGCAAGCAGACCTCGAGATCCAAATCTTTTATGAATCCAACGGGAGCAGAAAGGCAATGTTTTGTACTCCTCCAATATGAATTTTAAGACTTCTCTTGAAAATTCATCCCTTACGTTTCCGGTTTTTTGCACGACATATATCTCAGAAGGTTTGCCATCCCGGACAGATCCCAATCCAGAGGTTGCAAAAGGCTCTATTGCATATAAACCAGGTTTCAATTCTAAGTTTTTTGAGTTATCATAGTTCGGCAGGGTTATTCCTGAGTGCAAGTTATATCTCTCAATTGAGTGGCCCGATAAATTTCTAATTGCTTGGAGACTTCTAATGCTTATTGCCTTTTCTATCACTTTTCCAACTTCTCTTAAGTTTACTTCTAAATCCAATTTTTCCAAGGCCTTTTCCAAGGCCTTTTCCGCGGCTTCAATTAATTTCTTGTTTTCTTCTGAGTTTTCCAGGTCTAAGGAAAAAGCATTATCTGCGATATATCCTTCGATGTGGACACCGATGTCTACTTTTAATAAACCCCTAGCATTTTTTGTGTCATTCCAAGAAGGAGTAGAGTGTGCTGCAACTTCATCTATGGATAAATTTACTGGGAAAGCTGGCTTGCCACCGAGTTCCAGAATTTTATCTTCTATTTTCTCTGCTATTTCCAATAAGGGCATGCCTGGCTTGATTATCTCACGAGCATAATTAACTGCCTGTTTAGCAATCTTTCCAGCCTCTTTTAATTTTTTTATTTCTTCCTCTTGCATTTTATTTAGATTCTTAGATACAATTTACTACTTTTTAAGCCTTCTGTCCTTGGGGACATGGTTAAGAATGACCTGGCCATTTGACTTTCCACATCCTAAAAATAATTCTTTGTATTTTATCACATATGTTCCCGAAGATTGCTGAAGAGGCAGGTCAAAACCCCTCATCCAACATTTCATTTGCTCTTCATCAACTTCCAGCACGTTCTTTTTTATATCTTTGGACAAAATTTGAGTGGCATCGAAACTTAGTCTCAAATCGTGCTCAATTCTCAAGAGGTAAGAGCCAATGACCTCGATATTTGCTATCTCCGACAACTGAGATATTTCTTCTTTACTTAGAGTGCCTGAGAAACCTCGGATCTTTTCCTTAGCAGTTTTTATTAAAAGAAAATTCAACTTCTCTATTCCAAACTGGGATTCAAGGACTTCTTCAATTTTTCTTTTCTCGTTTGATTTGATAAATTGAATGTTCATTTTAGCCTTTCTACCTTCCAATTTAATTCCTCAGCTTTCTCAAAGAGTAGATGAATATTGTCATTGAAAGGAATCATAAATTTTACAGGGTGAACAATTTTTTCTATGGTAATTTCTCCTACGCGGTATATCTTACTCCAATCATGGGATTCCCCCTCATATTTCCAGTTTGAATTGATTTTTATTGGAACAACTACTACGTCTAGGTCACTTCCAAAATATCCTTCATAAACTTCAGGATATCTTCCAAAATTTCCCGTTGTAAGGCTCCCTATTAGGTAAGCCTCCTTTACATCTTCCAGATATTTTGATTTTGATTCTTGGATAATAAACTTTTTTATCTCCTCCTGGTTTTCATACACTATTTTTGCTGATTTCATTTTAGTTTTTTATCTCCTCCATTAAAGTCATTTTAGACACGAAGAAACCTTCACTATCATTATCCTGAGGATAAATCCTCTGGCATTTTGAAACTTCCTGGGAATACTCCATGTCTTCCCACTTCGTTATTCCAGGGCGGGTTTTTAATGGGAGCTTAAATGATTCTACCCTTATTGGAAAGTTTTTGACTGCAAAATCAACAACTTCTTCATTTTCTTCAGGAGCATGAGTACAAGTAGAGTACACTAAGGTGCCTCCGACTTTAAGAGTTTTCAGGGCAAAAGCAAGGAGCTTTTTCTGCTGTCGTGAAAGCTTGTGTATCATTTTTTCATTCCACATTAAGAAGGTTTTCGGACTTGATCTTAAAGTGCCTTCTCCTGAACACGGGGCATCTAGCAAGACTCTGTCAAATCTAAAATCTGATTTTGCAAGTCTTGAGCAAAGGGCAATAGAATCGTTTTTCGTTATAATAAAATTTGTGACTCCACATCTTTCCATGTTCGATGAGAGTATGGATATTCTATCAAATTTTAGGTCATTGGCTATCAAAGTTCCTGAGTTCTCCATCAAGGAGGCTATTTGAGTAGCCTTACTTCCTGGCGAGGAACATAGATCAATTATGAATTCCTGAGGTTTAGGATCTAATGCAATTGCAGACATCATACTTGAAATTTCTTGGATATAATAGTAGCCGGAAAGATGCTCTAGAGAAGAGCCAAGCTCTCCAGGCATGAGATTTTGATCTATTAAAATCAGCTCTTTATGATCTGGAAAAGGTTGGACGACTGTCCATTTTTTCTCTAAAATTTTTATTAAAGACTCTGGAGAAATCTTCAAAGTATTGCACCTAATAAAATTTTTTGGATGAGTATGGATTATCGATTCGAATTTGGAAAAATCTTCAGAGTCTGGCAAAAGCTTTAGCATCCTTTCCTTGAAGGCAGGCTTAAAATCATATTTGTATTTTTTTCTTTCTGCATTTTCTATCATGATTAAACCAAGAAATATGAGGTTTTAAGGGTATTGATCACTATTTTTAGCCAAGACAAGACTTGCGGCGGCTAAAGAAAATCTCTAATTCTGCGCCGAGACCTCTTTCTTCGACTATGTTTTCTGTAGGCCGGCCATATTCTGACTTTTGAAGGGAAGAATTTTTACTTAATTTGTCTAGCAATGCTTGGAAGAAAGGCTTCTTTTCTGCGGGGATTGTACTAGTTATTTTAGCAAGTTGATAAGCCAGGCCTCCAACTAAGATTGATCTATCTGCTTCTTTCAATGAATTATCTACTGTAATATAAAATAATCCTCCTTCTCTTCTAACTTCCATAAGATTGGGCTGGAATTCCCGATAGTCCAAGGGAGTATTTACTGAAAGTAATTCTGGAAAATACTTTCTCTTTATCTCAGTTGTTAATATGGCTAGATGATGCATGCTTAGATAATATTATTAGAATATTTAAGCTTAATATTCAACTTTCACCGGCGTTTAAGGGTGACAGAGAATCGCAACAGTTGTCTCAAACAAGACAATATCATTTTATAAATTTCTGAGGATAGGTATATTCATGAGGTGGGAAATAGAAAAAGAGGCAGTGGGACTTTTAAGCAGATTATTTGGAGAGGATGGATCTTTATTTTACCAAGCAGCTAGCGAAGATGCACTTCAGGATTTCTCGCAAGGCAAGGGCCCATTTAACAAGACATTTTTAAGATATATTTATAGGACATACGGGCCTGAAATGTTAGTTAGGTATTTTAGTGATTATCGATCTGATTCGATAAGCAATCCTTTTGCGTACTTAGCACAAGTGGGTATGAATATGCCTCATGGCGAGCTATCGGGCAAGGAAGGAATTGACTACGAGTTTGAAGAAGCCCATGCTGCTTGATCATATGCATTTTGTTAATAGAATTATTTGCGGAAATCTTTATTAAGCTGGAAAAATCTTTTGTTATATGTTGTCTGAAGAGGATAATCTCGCACTGCTAAGCCAAAGAATTTCCGAATTAAGTCTCAGGGGAAATACTCTTTTATTGTTTGATTTTGATGAACTTGTTGTTCCTATTCATCTAACACGCGAAGTAACTCAGAAAGTATCGAAACCAGTTGACAGAAATGCACTTGATCGACTTGGCTCATGCTCTTTTCAGGGTATAAGGTATCTTAATAGCTTGGCTTATGGCTACGATTTTGAAGAATATAAAAAAATAAGGGAAGAAATCGCTAAACAGACAGCTTGGACAAATGGTTTTGATAGAATATTAAGGAGTTTACAGGAAGAGTATTCGGTAGTTTTTTTAAGCAGCGGGATTAAAGATATCTGCCAAGAAAAATTAAATGAAATCGGTTTTGATTCAAGGAATATATTAGGGGGAGAGTTTAAAATCGAAGGTGGACAAATTATTGATTCTAATCTCATCATCTCAGATGAATTAAAAGGATTTGTTATCAAAGCCTTAAAAAAAGATTTTAAGATTATTGCAGTGGGCCATAGTCTGGGAGATAAGATCATGCTAGATAATGCAGATGTCAGCATTTCTGTTAATTCTGAAATCCCCAACCTTGCAAAATATAATGTTAAATTTGCTGAGGATGTTTTAAAGATAATCAGAAATGAGCCTCCTATTCATTAAAACAAAGTAGACTGTTTATGATTAGTTGCTAAATCTTCGAATTCCTTGCCCAGCAGAAAAAGAATTTGGTTTGCTATAGGCTTGATCTGCTTTTCTATATAGTGCTCATAGTCAATTTTATGCCTTAATTTTTGAATTGGTTCCGGACCTTCTTCAGTTATATAATATTGAATTATGTTTGATTCTAGCCTGTCTAACTGCCTGGCTGCTTTAACATGGGGGGGCGTTGTTTTTGTATATTCTTCCAATTCTTTTCTAATTGATTTTTTATAGATTAATTTCTCATTTAACTTTCCTTCTCGGATCTTTTTTATATAAGATCTGATGAAAGGTTCTATTGGTTCTTTATGAAATGCTTTGAGCAGGAGTTCGCGCTGGAATTCATGTGCGGCGATTGTCCAATCTCCTCTAATCGCTTCTAAACCCACTATATCTAGCTCTTCTTCTTTTCCTTTTTCAATTAATCCTGCGTAGCGCTTTTTTGCAGCCTTTGTTTCAACACCCTCTTTTACTCTTACACTTGGAATCATCAAGGAGAGATATTGTTTCGCAAATTGAAGCTCCAAATATGATTCGCGATGATAATTTTCCTTTATGTATTTTTTATAAAAGCTATTGATATAATCTTGAATTTCTATTCCCAATGCATTGGCTTTTTCTTTTCCCAGATTAGTTTCTACAAAACAGCTATCAGTATCTGAGTAGATTACCTTGTAGCCTTTTTCTTCTATTTTCTGCGCTGTAAGCTGAATAGCCCATCGTGCAAAAGCAGTTATTGCATTTGCCATTTCGAAATTGAAATATCTGCAGTTTGGATTTGCTAAGACCCCCCAGAAAGAATTCATTATTGTTTTGATGGCATAACTTGACAATTCCCTATTTTCTTTTTTGGCTTTTTCTCTTGCATGATGGAGCTTCTCAATCATAAAGGGGAGGATGCCTTCTTGATTTCTGAAGTATACTTTATTTGGGGATTCTATGGCTCCTTGCTCTTTTTTTTCAAGCAGCGATGAAGGATCTATATTGAATGTTCTTAAAATTGAGGGGTATAGTGATTTGAAATCTAAGACAAGAACATTATTATAAATGCCAGATTTCGATGATTTTACATAACCTCCAATTATTCCTTCTTCTTTTTTGGTATATCTTGTGGTAGGGGAAACCAATGATCTCTTTCTTGCTTCTCTTATATAAAGGGAATCAAAAGCAGCCACTGATGCGCCTAATCGATCTAACGGCAGGCCGGTTAATTCAGAGCGCTCAATAGCTAGTTCTAACATGGCGGTTTTTCTCAGTATTTCATACGCTAATTTGCAATCTTGAATGTTGTAATCCACGAGCTTTTGCTGGTTTGTTTTGAATAATTTGTCTATCTCTAGATGGCGATCTTTTCCTTTGATTAATTTGCCTGATCCAAGAATTGCTTGCGAGACAGATTCCAGAGCAAAAGATTCAAATTCTGCTTTTTTTATTGAAGGCGCTTCTTTAATGAATGGGTCTTTTATGAGATTCATTCCATCTAAGACTTGCCTGCCAGGGATATCTGCACTTGATGATTTGAAAAATCCAGATTCTATTCTCAATCTGACTGATTCATTATTTCTTCCTATGTCGAATGGAATTTTACGTTTTTTACACAATTCTTTAAGATAGACTAAGTCAAAATCAATTATATTCCAGCCAGTTATTATATCTGGATCGTAGGCTAGCATTTCATCACGAAATTTCTGCAGGCACTCCGCTTCATCTTTGCAAGGCACAACATTTCTCATTTTTTTATCAGTAATCATAAATGTTTTTTCATAATTTTCTCCATACATTCCAATGCAATATAATCCTCCCCCATTATGACTAGATTCCGTGTCTAAGGAAAGAACTTTCAGTTTAGGCTGGAATGCAGCAGTTTTTATTTCAGGCTCTCTAAATATCCTGTCAATTTTCTCTGAGTTTTCATATTCGCCTTCAATTGAAATACTGCCATATAGGTCGTGATCTATAAGAAAACGAGTATGGGGCTTTATGTCTGCCTCATAAGTATCTATTTCTTCTGCATGAATGGCATCTACTAATTTTTTTAGCTCTTGGTGATTGCTTGCTGAGACTTTTACTACTTTTTTCCCCTTAAAGTTTCTTAGACTTGCCTTTTCTATTTTGTATTCTTTGAATAATCTCTCTTTTTTTTGGAAATCGCTTTCAGATATAAAAAAATAAGGCTCAAAAGCATTGACAGTTACAAAAGACTGCCCGTTCTCCAACCTTCCGAATAATTGGATAAATGTTTTTTCTTCGATTATATCATAAGTAGCGTAAACTATGAATCCCTTCATTTATTTTTTAAGGCAGAAGCATTTTTAGAATTATCCATATAGGCGCTTTTAACCTTTAGATTTAGTAACTACCTCGTGGTAACATTACAAAGCTTTAAATACTGAGAATATTTTAAGGATTATGCGCTCCAAAGAGATTCAAGATTTTACAGAGGCAGGAGATTTTGCAAGAAAATTTCCCAAAGGGACCTATAACCAAACTTCTGTTTCTGGTGAAGAGATTTATTTCATTTCATGTTTTTTAGACCAAATTAGTAATCGGTCAGGCGGTGATCCGATTTATCCTTTTAGGGCAATTCTTAAGAAAGGTAGACCAGAATCTGAAAATAATGTTGAAGTTTTAAGGTACCATACTTTCTTGCGTGAATATGAAAATGCATCTCAGGCTTTAATGGGTGGCATGGAATTTTTAGCCAATGAGATTCAGAGAGCTATCCCTGGATTGGAAACTCGTATTGTCAATGAAGAAAGCCCTTACATTTTATTACAAGGATCGCCCGATGCGGCCCTTTCTGTTTCCCCAAAGCGAGCCCATCTCTACTTTGAGCAAATGAGGGCTAGTGTTGGAGTTGTTCCCCATTAGATAATTATTTAACTCTTTTAGGCGCTATTATTATATGGGCCTGCAGATAGGGGATATTGTTCCTAGAAAGGAAGTTTCGTTTGCCGAATTAAAAGGAAAAATTATAGCGGTAGATGCTTTCAATGCTATTTATCAATTCTTGAGCAGCATAAGGCAGCCTGA
This sequence comes from Nanobdellota archaeon, assembly GCA_030698805.1. Taxonomy (GTDB): domain Archaea; phylum Nanobdellota; class Nanobdellia; order Pacearchaeales; family GW2011-AR1; genus VGKP01. Next base: position 17,636 of record JAUYMA010000006.1, on the reverse strand, counting down.
TGGAACTCCGCTTATGGATTCTCAGAAGAGAGTTACTTCACATCTTTCTGGATTATTCTATAGAAATATTTCTTTGTTATCTGAAGGTTTGAAATTAATTTATGTTTTCGATGGCGAGTATCATGAATTGAAAAACAGAACTCATGATATCAGGAATGAAAGCAAAGAGCAGGCACGAGAAAAATACGACCACGCTGTGGAAGAAGAAGACTTGGAAGCCATGGGTAAATATGCTAGAGGATTGACAAGATTAAACGCGGAGATGATTGCTGAAAGCAAAGAATTATTAGAAGCTATGGGGATTGCAGTATTTCAGGCTCCTGGAGAGGGAGAGATGCAGTGCGCAGAGTTTGTTAAATCTGGCAAAGCATGGGCAGTTGGCAGCCAGGATTATGACGCGTTAGTGGTTGGAGGAAAAAGACTAATTCAAAATCTGACTCTAGCTAAAACTAGAAAGACGAGGGCTGGAAATATTTTTATCTCTCCTGAAATTATTGAGTATGAAAAAGTCTTGAATGAACTAGGAATAGATGCGGATCAATTTATATGTTTGGCCATCTTAGTCGGAAGTGATTTTAATCCCGGAGGAGTTAAGGGAATTGGCCCAAAAAAGGCCCTAGCTCTTGTTCGAGAGAAGAAATATCCTGTGCAAGTATTTAAGGAATTTGAAGAACAGGGTCGGCTCGACTTTAATTGGCAGACTGTTTTTGAGATATTCAAAAAACCAAATGTCAAAAAGGAAGAAATTGCCTTTCCTAAAATTGATCCTGAAAGAATTAAAAAAATTTTAGTTGAGAAGCATAATTTTTCTTTAGAAAGGGTGGAAAACCAACTTGTCAAACTTGGCGAAGCTAAGAAGCAGAGCGCACAAAAGACGTTGTTTTAATTTTTATTACTTTCTTTTAGAGAAGTTGTTTGTAGAAATATTTATAAAGAACTTGTTTTTAGATAGGGCATGGAAAGAAAGGTGAGAGTATTTGCATTATTGCTTCTAGGCTTATTCATGCTCTCTATTTTTGGGAGTTTTGCTTTGGCCCAAGCAACTCCTCCTGTAGCTAATCTTTCAAGTTCTACTGTTTTTAATCCTGTAGCTGATATGTTTACAAGCTGGCAAGAAGGCCAATTAAGTGTTAATATTGCAAAATATTTATTTGCCATTCTTTTGGCTCTCGTTGTCTTTAGCATTCTTGGTTTTGTTCCAACTATCGGCAATCAGGGCACAGTTGTTAAAGGATTAATTGCAGCAATAGTAGCTTTCTTAGCAACTGCTTATTTGACACCTTCTGATATTTACACTGCTCTAGCTTCATATGGTGCCTTAGGAATTGTACTTGGGGCGGCAATTCCCTTTGTGATTCTTGCTTTCTTCACTATCCAAATGAGCCAGAGTGGACAGGCTGGCGGAGTTGTTTTAAGCAAGGTCATCTGGTTTGCATTCATTCTCTTCTTGATATGGAAGATTATTTTTGGTATGTTCTTCTGTACGCTCGACGCTAATGGCGCAGTGGATTGGACATCAAAAGCAAGTGCTGCAGGAACAAGATGCATCAACTTATGGGAAGGTTGGGTATATGTAGCCTTTATCATCATTAGCCTTATCTTTATCATTGCACAAAGGAAATTAGTATCTCTCTGGTTTAAGGAAGAAATTACTGCAGAAGCTGATTTGCATAAGCGTGGAATCAAAGCTAAGCTTCTTGCTGATATAGGTGATTTGAGGCAACAAGCTAATGCTTTAAGGGCCATGGGTAAAGATGCAGAAGCTAACCGTTTAGATGCTAGGGCGACCAATATGGAGAGCGCATTATAATTTATCTTTTTTTCAAAAAACCTATAAACTCTTTATTCTTAGAATCAAGATGAAAAAAATCTTCTTAGCAAGCTTGTTTGTGATTTTAATGCTGGGGCTTTTTTCTTCTTTTGCGTATTCTGCAGATGAGAATTCAAGTATGGGGAATTCTTCTTCTGCATCTCTACCCATTGATAAGTTGAAGGCAGACTCTAATAAATTATCAACTGCTCAAATTCCTATTCCAGGATGGGCAGATAGTCTTCTTCGCTTTATTTTTAAATTTGATCTAGCAGAGGAATTAACTTTGCAAAAGACAATTATTATTCTTTCTTTATGGATAATGCTAATCATTCTTATCTATAAAGTATTATCTTTATTTGAGATATTGGGCCAGGAAGGCTGGGTCAGGTATGCCGAAGCGATCATTATAGGATTATTAGTTGCAATCAGCGGCGGATTAACTATGACTTATTTTTTCTTCTTTGGCTTACTTGATTTTGTTTCTTTTCTTCAAGACTGGTTTCTGCTGAAGGGCGCAATAGTATTGGTTATTTTTGTAATGTTCTTCCTAGGTTTCTCGCACATTATTAAGAACTTTGAAAAAAGGAGAAATATTATGTCAAGAAATTATAGCGGTGTAAGAGTTGGAATGGGGAGTTAACATTTTAATCTTTATCTTGAAGCTCTTTTTCTTGCAGCTTCCTTTAGATAGTCTGTCTTGCTCTTTGGAGAGATTTTATCCATAATTTTTTGACCTTCTCCAACTCCTTGCATGAAGCTTTCTGCTTCTTGCACTATTTGCTCTTGTTTTTCTTCTTTGTCTTTCTTCCTTTTTTCCTTTAATCCTTTTGCAATCATACTATTGATATATCCTAGGGCCAAGACAAAAGCTATAATGATCATGCTTATTATTAATCTGGCCCACCAAGCTTCTTTTGAGAGTATTAAAGAAAGGGCCGACGTTACTATCAACTGCAGAAGGCCTAGTTGAGAGAGAATAATCGCTGCAAATATACCTAGGAAGACTGCTGCTGCGTCGCCTATTAACCCGCTTGATCCTGCCTGTTTAGATACAGCAATTGTAATGAACAGCCAAAGAAAGAAAATACTAAAGAAGGTTAGCGATATTTCATAAGGGTAATTGAACACTATTATAAAAGGCAGAGGGTATTGGGAGAAGAATTTATGAATCGGGCCTATTATTTTGTTTTTGGAGATCATATCTCCCCAGGCCTTTGTTAAATATTTGTTTTTGATGTTCTCAGGAGAATCAGTTATAATTCCTATTCCACTATCCACTTTATCTTTAGCATCTTCTATCTTAACTAGGGAATCTTCTATTGCTTCTTGCGCAGAAACTTGCGCAGGCATTAATGACAATGTAATAAGCAAGGCAATAAGCAGGGCAAACTCTTTTTTCATGAAATAGGGAGGAGCTTGTGATTTTTAAAACTTTATTATGCTCCTTTTTTCATTAAAGAGTGAGAATAACAAAAAGTTTATAAAGGAGTTGTGAATTAATGTAGCATGGAAAAAAGAGGGAAGCAGGTTGCACACATTTTTTCATTTCTAACAATATTAATTTTATTGGCTTCTTTTTCATCTGCAATTGATATAACTGATCAAGAAGCTCAGGGCTTAGGGTATATGGATGCAGCTGATTGGAAAGCAGGCACAGGAGGCATGTTCTCAGATTTTGATGCTCAGAGCTTAGGATATAAAGATGTTCAGGATTATATGGTTAAGAAGGGTTTGGTTTCTCCTGCTACATCTTCCGCAGGTAGTGCTTCTGGTGGGAATAGTCAAGTTTCTAGTAATGTTGTTGGCGCAATGAATACTTTTGCTGCCACAGTCAGCCCAATCTTTTCCCAACTTTTAGGAGATACTTCTTCAGGTGAATACTTATTTGCCAGAGTTCTTATCTTAATTTTGGTATTCGTAGTTATATTTGGTGCAATGAAAGCAGCTAGCTTTTTTTCAGGGCAGACTTGGATAAGTGTTGTTATTGGAGTAATCGGCGCCCTATTGGCGACGAGATGGCTTGCCTCTGCTGATTTGATAGAAACTGTTATTCTTCCTTATACTGTTCTAGGTGTTGCTATTTCTTGCGGGATACCTTTCCTCATATACTTCTGGGTTGTTGAAAAAGGATTGCCTCACAGTGCCACTTTGAGAAGGTTTGCCTGGATATTATTTGGAGTCGTTTTCATAGGCATTTGGCTTTCAAGATTAGATAAATTAAGCCAAAGCGGAGAATTTGCAGTTGTTTATATTTATCCAGTTACTGCTTTATTGTGCTTGCTAATGGCAGTATTAGACGGCACCATAAGAAAGTTTATGGCCAAGGTAGAATATGAGAAATATGGCGCAGATACCAATGAAAGGGCAATGATTGAATTAAGAAGAAGAATGGCAGAATCTAAGAATGATTTGGCGAATGGGATTATCAGCCAGTCAGAATATGACAAACTTCATAAAAATCTTAGTAAGAAGTATGCCACACTTGCAAAGACTTAATTTTAAGTAATATTTTTAAACTCGATGCGTTTTAATTCATCATGAAGACTGGTTTTTCTAAAAGAGGGGCGATGCTTATAGCAGGATTTTTTTTATTAGTTTCTTTGATTGGCTTTTCTTCAGCATACGGTCCTTCTGAATTGAGTAATACAATTCAAGATGGGATTGAATACTTCAAAGCGTTTTACACTCCTTTCTTGGAGATAATAATTGGAGATTCTGCATTCAGTGATCTTTTTTTTATTAAAGTATTACTGCTTGTTCTTACTTTCGTTGTTGTAAAGACAGTTTTAGCCAGAACGCCCACATTCAAGGATAATAAGCCAGTAGTCTTTATCGTTTCCTTAATCGTGGCGATTTTATCCATCAGATATATGACTGATATACAGGTTATACAAGGCGTATTGATGTCTTATGACACTTTAGGCATCGCCATTACCACTATAATTCCCTTTATTGTCTGGTTTTTCTTCGTGGAAAAAAGCATTCAATCAAGCGCAGCAAGAAGAATTCTTTGGTTGTTCTTTCTCGGCGTATTCTCCGTAATTTGGTATCATAGATATTCTCATTTGGGATCATTTGGGAATTATCTTTATGGGGGGATCATTATTTTATGCTTGCTAGCAGCAGTATTCGATCGAAGGGTAAGAGTTTATCTGGCTTTGTCGGAGATAAGAGGCATGGAGAGATCAGTGACTGACAAAGTTGTCCTTGATTTGCTTGGCGACTTGGAGAAAGCTGAGAAAATGAGCAACACCGAGTATGGTAAAAGAAGAGCGAAAGAAATTAGACAGCAGTTAAAGGATTTAGGCGTGAGATCAATGCGTTAAATTTTTAGATAAAAATTATTTTAATCTTCTGTATCCTACTACTTTCTTGCCTTTTTGATCATAAATGGGTACTTCCTCGCCTTTTTTATTCTTTCCAGATCCGTCCGAGACTGCAACTATGATTCCAATTCCTACTAAAGCTAAGCTGACTATAAGGAATGAGCCGCTGGAGATTACGGGCTGAGGCAAGAAGCTTACAATGCCCCTCAGTTCTTTTATGCTGGCCAGAGCTGTACCTACAATTCCTATGCCTGCAAGAATATATCCAAATACCGACCTCATTTTATGATTATATCTGATCTAGCAGATATTTAAATCTTTTTCTCGGATAATCCAAAGTATTCTTTAATCCAGATTCACAATTCTTTTAAAGGGAGACATGTTACTTTTGATATGAAATATGAGGATGCGCCCGACTTAAAGGAGAGGATGAATGAAATTATCAGTGCTTTAGAGATGAGCCATATTGATATCAATAGAGTTGAATGCTTGAGAAGCTTTGGATCTTCTTCGAGGAGGACTATTGCAAGGTGTCATGCTTTGGGAAAATTAATGCAGAGAGCGATGAAAACCCGTGCTTTTTATGCTATAGAGTTTTTGGAGAGGTTTGATAGAATGGATAGAAAAGATCAAGATAAAGTTATAATCCATGAACTAATGCACATTCCCAAGACTTTTGGCGGAGGATTTAGGCAGCATGATTTTGTATGCGAAAGAAATGTTGATTTAATGTATGATCGATTTGTCAGCCTGAAAACCGGAGGCAATCCAGATATGAGCAAAAGAAGATGGTTCTAATCTTACTTGAATATCTCGCCGTTTTCCCGACTCCAGAATAAGAGGTCCAAGGAATCCAGAGGAATATTTATTCTTTTTGAGAACTCTATGAACCTATTCTCTATTTCGAAGTAATGTTTCTTATTTTTTATTTTATCATCTTCTATTACATTTAGGGCCTTCAGGTTTCTGAGGATATGCCTATCCAAAATGGCTATTTCATTATTTGATTTGCCTATGTTTCTTAGAAAATGCGCAGCTTCTTTTAGTCCATATCCTTTTACATTCTCTGCTAAGAAGTTCCTAATTTCCTTTTTATTTTCTTTATTCAGGCTTTCTTTCACATTATTCCAGGTAATACTTGCCTCTAATAAGTAGGAAGTCTTATTATTATGAAATCGAGTTTTAGTTTTTATTATGTTGGATACTCTTTCTTTGTCCCATTCTTTTAAAATGCTTAGTTGTTCTACAGCCTGCCAGCATTTTTTGGCATTGCTTTGAGGAGTGAGGATGCAAAATATGAACTCTTGAAAGTATTTGTCCTGCGGCAGCTGCTTAAATAATTCAAGCCTTTCTTTTATCAGATCTTTTTTTATTTTATATTCATTAATTATCTCAATTTCAGGGTTTTTTGTCATATATTTTTTTGTAGAACAACCTTTAAATATTATATTATTCCCTATATAGTGTTAAAAAAGAGTGCATGGTTTATAAAAAATACGTTTGGAAAAATGGAAAGAAGTTTGGGCCTTATTATTATGAATCTTACCGCGATGGAGATAAAATAAGAAAAAAGTACATTGGAACTGAAATAGGCTCCAATAAGAATATCAGGCTATACTTGTTGCTCGCTCTTATACTTGTTGCTCTGCTTTCTGCCATCTTTATTTGGCAGGGCCCATTTACTGGAAGAGCAGTCTATGATTTTGAAGAAGAATTTTATTTTTATAATTATACTCTTGGTGAGAGCCTAAAAGGAAATTTCAGGGCTTTATTGGAAGGAGGGGAATTAATTCCCCATGACTCAAAAGTAATAATCCAGATAGGCAATGAAAGCAAGGAAATGATCCTTAGGGATCTGGTTTCTATGCAATCAACCAGAGGGAATTATTATCTTTCTGGATTTAATTTATCTGGAAATGGGGAAGGATTTGGGATAGCAGGCATGAAAACTGTTTATCCAGCAGTTAATTTTCAATTAGAGATCTATAAAGAAAAAGAAGAAGAAATTCAAGATGATGAAAATGAGGAAGAGAATGAACCGGATAATGAACTTGAAGAACAGGAAGAAATAGAATTGGAGGAAGAACAGAATGAGACTATTAGCACAGTAAATGGTACTGAAGATAATGAGACTGCTGAGAGTTCTTTGGAGATGAATATCACTGAAGAAGAGGATTCTAATACAAATCTTAATAATGAATCTGAAGAAGATCAAATTGGAGAGAATGAAGAGAATGAACCGGATAATGAACTTGAAGAACAGGAAGAAAATGATGGGGATAAGAAAAATAAAGCTTCTGGAAGCTTAATAACAGGGGCATCAGTATTTGATGATGGAGAAGATGATGAGAAGAAAGATGAGATTATAAACGGAACTGCTAGCCGAGATGAAGATTTTACCTATAACCTGCCTAAGAAGAGGACTGCTAAAATTGTGTCTGGAAGTTTATATTTTAATGGTCTTGCTATTGGCGATGACAAAGTAAAATTGGAAGTAAACGAGAGCCTAGCCAAAGTATCTACAAATTATTCAGTTCTCTATTCAGGATTCGGCGCTGATTATAAAGGAGGCAATTTTACTTTGCTAATAAACTTATCAAAGCTAGACGTTGCAGTAGTGCATGATAAGGTTAGAATAATAATTGAATATAATGGGACTCCTTTGCTTGATTTCGAGCAAGAAGTCAATATAAAGCAGATTGTCCAGAATATAACCAACATAACTAACGTAACAATTCCGGAGAACTTAACAAATCAGACTATTGTTAACCAGACTAATTTTACTTTAACAAATCAAACCAACTTCACTTTAGCAAATCAGACTAATGAGACTATCTTTAATTTTACTTTTAACTTTACTCCCAGACTTTCTATGGTAAAGGAGATAGTCTTATTGAAAATCTTGGGCAATGAGATTTTAGAGATAAACCTAAGCAATTACTTTATTGGAGCAGACAGTTATAATTTCGAAGGATCAAATATAATCTGGAATTTATCGGAAAATATTCTCAGCTTAAAGGCCGAAGAGGACTTTAGAGGATATACTGATGCAAGAATTAGTGCGTATCTGGGAAATCTCAGTATTTCTAGCAAAGACTTTACTATTCTAATTTCCGAAGGGGATCTGCAAATACAGACTTTAAGGGAGAAAATTGTTCTAAATCAGCCAGTGAGGTGGATCAAGAATATTACTAATGATGTGGTTGAAAATATCACTATTGAATTGCCTGCTGATGCTTGGAATATTACTGTTAAAAAAATAGAGGGTGAATCCACGAGCCAGGCAAGCGCTTCTATAATAGGAATAACAGGTAGTGTTATCGAAGGAACAGAGGAGAGCAGTTTATTTGCTTCTATCGCCAATTTCTTTAGAGGACTGTTCGGGAGAGGCATTACAGGCAGGGTGGTTGCTTTGGATGAATCTATTAATTTATCTGATTCAACTAATTCCAGCACTATTCAGGTTAGACTTAGCGATACTGCCAGTTCTTACATCGTGGAATATTCTACAAACCCTCCGGTTTCTACTGAGAGCATTGTTTCAAATGGCAAATATGTGGTAATTTCCGCTACTGAACATTCTAATTATAGCAATACTATCGCTTCAACTTCAATTGATAATCGTTATGAGATAAAATCAGGCTCTGAAATTAAGGTTCATTGGTATAATCGAGATTTTAATAAGCCTGGAGGATCTGATCCGGTTAAGTCAGTTGAGGAGATATTGGCCATATCAGAAACAGAAGACACTTCTGACTTGCTTGAAATTTCAGGAGATACGGAGTTGTCTTCTAGTTCGCAAGGAACAATTATAAGCACAACGACTAATGTAACTGTCGAAGAAAATAACACTGCTTATGAGAATGCAACTGATAACTCTTCTATTGACTCCTTGAACTCTTTGTCTTTAGATACACAAGACATCATTTTAGAAAGCGATACTACTATCCACCTTGGAGATAGCTTGGATTATGCCTTGCAGGAAATTCCATTTTTAGCCGAGGATTATGATGAAGATGGAAATATAGATCATATCTCCTGGGTTGTTCCTCATTTTAGTAATCAGAGCTATCAGATCTCTTTTAGCGCAGACAAGGCTTATTATTCCAATATTAAATTCGATGGAAATTATGCCCATCTCCCTATTTCAGACAGGCAACCTTACAAAAACGGAGGATATGGATTAGTGGCTTATTGGAACTTCGACGGAGATAATTCCAGCACTGTTTTTGATTACTCAAATAATAATTTACATGGCAGATATTATGCAGATGCACTCTCTAATTATAGCAGTTGCTTGTATGGGGGCTGTTTGAAGGTTAATGGAACGTCTTCCTCCTATGTTAATATTTCAGACTCTCCTTTATTTGATATAGGTGTTGAAGGATTTACTTATACTGCTTGGATAAATCCTACTTCTTTGTCTAACTCTCATAATATGTTTATGGGGCATCATTTGCCTTATTTTAACGTTAGATCTACGGGAGTACTTCATATGAGTATGGGGGCAAATGGATCTCAAAGAAGCGTATTGGGAAATACAGTTCTAACCACAAATAAATGGTATTTTGTTGCAGCAACGTATAATTCCAGCGGATACATGCATGTTTACTTAAATGGGACTTTAGATGGCACTCCTGAAGGCCCCCATCCTACTGCAACCAATTATGCTCGAGATCAATTTATCGGGACTTGGAATGAAGGATTGACTTTAATGTTTAATGGAAGCATAGATGAGGTTATGATATTTAATTATTCCTTGAATGATACTCAGATTAGGGATATATTCTTGAATCAGAGCGCAAGATTTTTATCTCCCGGATTGACTGATGGCAAACAGATTCAATTCAATTATGGATATGGCAAGACCTTTGCACTAAACACTCAAGATTACCGAAGAAAAGCAGGCTCAAATATTTCTGCTAAGATAGGTTATTGGGATAAGAGCAAGGGCTATAAAGACTGGGATTTCGGAGAGCACTATTTAGATCTTGATGCAAATGATTATGTTAATATCAGCGATTCAGCATCTCTAGAACCTGATAATTTTACTATTTCTTACTGGAGTTATTTTACAAGCATTTCAGATTATCTTGTTCTAACAAAAGATGATGATAACGGAGACTTTAGTCCTGAGTTTGGCTATAGTGTAAGGTCAGATACTCCTTCAGATAGGACTTGGATCATGATAGGGACAGGAACTACTAGTTTTGCAGGTACTACTTTAGATATAGTCGCTGGTAAATGGCATCATTTTACGTATACATATAATTGGACCGGCAGTCAGAGTGTGGTTAATTCTTATTTAGATGGCACACTCAAGGGAACAGTTACCAATGCTAATAAAATAAATTATACCTCCAGCAGGAATCTTTTCTTGGGATCCAATGTAAATGGCATCATTGGAAGAATGGATGAATTTATGTTCTTTAATAATTCTCTCGGGAGTAAAGAAGTTTCTTACATTTATAATTTGGGGAGAGATGTAGGACATTATAGCCATAATAATCTTGTTAGCAGATATGATTTCAATAAGGGAGTTTCTGCAGTTGATCTTGTTGGGAACAATCATGGGACTTTTAATGGAGATCCTTTTGTCGCACATCAAAACAATAGTCTAATAGGTTATTGGCATCTTGATAGCGATTATGGCGATTATTCTGGACGTGGAAATAATGGCACTACTACTTACAATGACACTTTAGTTTACGGCGGGATTTACAATCAATCTGCGACCTTTGACGGCGGTGATTATGGTTATGCCACTATTCCAGCGAATGATAGTTTAAATCATGGTGACACCGTAACTATCAGTGCCTGGATCAAACCTCTTGACACTACGAGAAGGACAATTTATTCACACGGTTCTAATGGCGCTGGAGGAATGCAATTCGAAATAAATGGGCAAGGTGCTGGAAGTTTTGGCACTATTGTTACTGGAATTTGGATGGCTTATACAGGGACTGGATTATTAAATAGCGGGCAATGGAATCATGTTACTTATACAAGAAGCGGAGCAGGAGGATTAACACATAGATTGTACTTAAATGGAGTTGCCCAGACTTTAATCATAAATGATTCCAGCAGTTATGCCAGCCAATCAGCAGCCAGCCTTATCGGGGCAAGAACTTCTGCTTTGCAACTTTTCAATGGAAGCATAGATGAACTTATAATATTCAATAGATCTTTGACAAGCACGGAAGTTGCAGAAATATATGCAAGAGGGAGAGCGAGATGGGAGTATACTGATTCTCAGAACTTAAGGTCTTTAGACGCTTATGATAATCGATCTCAAAATACTTTTTACCTTTCTTCACCTAGTTCAACGAATATCTTGCCAAGCTACATACTTTCTTCAGATAATAGTTATTTTTATACCCCTCTTCTTAATAAATTTTTGAATGCAACTGCAAATATTGTTTATTCAAATGTAACTACCTGCAATGCAACTTTGGGATGCTTGTTCGTCAGAAATAAAACTGGGACAAATGTTGCAGTATTTGATAAAAAGGGAAATTTGGATATTAAAGGAGTCTTGTCTATATATGATGTTGGGACTCCTGACGGGACCGACTTTATAATAAAGAATATTACTGGAAGTGTTGTAGCATGGATAGACGGGACTAATGGTAATATGAAATTAGCTGGAAGTCTTGTAAGCGAGGCAGGTTCTACCTGCACCCCTCCAGATAATAGTTTTATTATCAAAAATAATTCTGGAGGCTGTGTTTCTTATATTGATTCTGCTGGAAATGTTTGGCTTAAGGGATTATTCAATCAGAATTCTATCATTTAGTTACAGAGAATTCTGATAATTTTGTTATTTTGCCGTAGAATTTTCCTTAGCTCTAGAGAGTTATATCTTTCTGGAGAGGGATCGGACAATTGGTTTACTTGCAACTGGCTGAGGTTCAGAAGAAGGAGCAGATATTCTTTCTTCATTCTTTGGCTTTGATTCAGACACTTTTCGAGAAGGATATAAGTCATTCCAACTCTCCCCATTACATGCAAAGTGCTTCTTCTCTCTCTTATTATAATAAATTGATCCTTCGATGTATGAATTGCATGATGGGGGTTCTTCAAGAGGAACAAGTCTCATCAACCCATTAACATCCAATGTAGTTCTTGGATTGGCGATGCCTATCCCAACTTTACCATCGCTTTCAATTCTCATTCTTTCAGTGTTAGCTGTTCCAAATATTATTGGCGCAGATAATACTGACCAGATCTTAGTGCTCTCTAAACCTACCTGAGATTTATCAAGATAGAGATAGAAATCATCTGATCCCACTTCTTGGAATGCAATTTTCGCACCTTCTCCATCTGATCCATCAAATACGGCGGTAGTTACTCCTCCAGAAGATAAGTAAAGAAGAGTGGATGAATCTGTATTTGGAGACAAGCTGGAAGTAGTGCCTATAATACTCAATCCTTGCTGCGCAGTTTCTGTGTTTCCTATAATATCTAACCTTCCATTAACTTTAGTATTTCCATTCACATCGAGGCTGGCAGAAGGATTAACTGTTGAGATGCCTATGCTGCTTCCATTCACAAATAAAGTAGGATCCGCACTAAATCCAATGATGAGTGAATTTGGAATATTATTGACGAGCTTTTTTATGTTGTTTTGTCCTTGTCCTATTACGAATGATCCTTCTTTAAGTGCTGTAACATATTTACCAAAAGTGTAAGAATTATCTCCTGAAGCAATTGATGAATGGCCTACAGCAAAAGAACTTTCACCCAGAGCATTTGCAGAAGGGCCAATCGCTGTTGAAGTAGGCCCGCTAGCTAGTGAGAATGGACCAATCGCTGTTGAGTATGTTGAGCTTGCGGTTGAAGTGTATCCAAGAGCAGTAGAACCGGTCTTATTCGCATTCGCAATATATCCTACTGCAGTAGAATATAAACCGAGGGCGCTAGATCTTCTTCCAACAGCAGTTGAGAGAGGTCCAGAAGCATTTGAGAAAGATCCAAGTGCAGTGGCATAATTTTTAGCATAAGAATTGCTTCCAAGAGCAGTAGAGAACTCACTTTCTGCTATAGAATTGCTTCCAAGAGCAGTAGAATATTCTCCTAAACTCCAAGCCTGTCTTCCTAATGAAATAGAATAGGGTTTATGGGAAACAGACTGGCTTCCAAGAGCAGTAGAATATTGGCCTGCAGCGCTGGCACCATTTCCTAGTACAGTTGATTCAGAACTTGATGTTGAAAGTGCAGAACCTGAAATTGTTCTAGGGGCATTCAAGTAAATAGCTTCGGCTAAAACGCTACTTGATAGGAACCCCAGAGTTATGGCAAATAAAAATGTTAAGACTATTACCTTATTCATGCTTTGCTTCATATTTTTTTATTCCAAAAAGCCTTTAAATTAATTATGGTAGTGGATAACAACAAGCCTTCTAGCCAAGGACAATTACTACATTTCCTGAACCCGTAGTCGAGTTCAATATTAAGTCCTTGCCTGCAGCTACACCTATAGTATCGTTAATTCTTAATATTCCATTTTCACTTAATCTCATCAATTCTGTTCCCCCTCCAAAGTTTGCAGCATTTTTATTCCAGCTAAAGTAAGTTGTATCTGCGTCATTGTTATCATAATCTATGTTAAATCCAAGGCCTTGCTGTGATTCGTAGGTCGTATTTTTTGTTTGATCATTTCTTATTCCTGCTCTTGCCATCAGCTGATTTTGAGCATATAATGTCCCGCCAGATACATATAACCCTCCAGGCATTACTATATATGATGAAGCAGTAATATAAGGGTTTGAAATATTTGTAAATTTAATATTGCCTGCCGTGTCTTGGCCTCCCGTTATACTCAACCTTCCTCCCGTTATATTGACATTTCCTGCAACATCTAGCTTTCCTGTCGGAGAAGCTGTCCCTATTCCTACATTTCCTGATGTTGTTACATACAGAGAATTGTTTAGACTCACATTTCCTGAGACCTCTAATTTGTAATTTGGACTCGATGTACCTATTCCAACTTTACCATCACTGCCAATTCTCATTCTTTCAGTGTTAGCTGTTCCAAATATTATTGGCGCAGATAATACTGACCAGATCTTAGTATTCTCTAAACCTACCTGAGATTTATCAAGATAGAGATAGAAATCATCTGACCCCACTTCTTGGAATGCAATTTTCGCACCATCACCATCTGACCCATCAAATACAGCAGTAGTTACTTCTCCAGAAGATAAGTAAAGAAGAGTGGATGAATCTGTATTTGGAGACAAGCTGGAAGTAGTGCCTATGACGCTTAATCCTCCTTGTCCAGTCTCTGTGTTTCCTACAACGTCAAATTTTCCAGTTACATTTCCACTACCGATTACTTCCAATGCCGCTGTAGGACTTGTTGTGCCGATTCCTACACTCCCACCCATGAATGTTGCTGCAACTGCGGTAGCTGTTGGGGAAGAGACATATGAATAAATTCCTCCTCTGGAATAAATTCCTCCTGAACCACTATGGATTCCTCCTTTAACATATAAATCATTAGCAAGATCAATGCTGTCTGTTACATCTAGAGAATCAACACTGAGGGAACCGATATTAGCAACAGGGGAATCTATTCCTGCCAGATCTATTATTGAGAGACCTGAATCTGCGACGCTAGCTACATATGCATATTTTCCAGATATATGGATGGATCTTGGCTGATCTAATACTGTTGCTGTACCTCCCGATTCTGAGTCTTGGATATAAGTAACGAGAACAGGGCTTGCAGGATTTGAAACGTCAATAATGTTCATTGCGTCATCCCCTTCACTTACTACATATGCATACTTGCCGGCTACATACACTGATCTAGGAGTGTTTAGCCATGATGAGCCTACTCCATCTCGGATGGAACCTACTTCCCTAGGATTAGTAGGATCTGAAATATTAATAATTGACATTCCATGATCTCCCCCTGATAGTACATATGCATAACTGCCGGATACATAAACTGCATCTGCTATATCTAAAGTTGTTGCAGTTCCTCCTGCACTGTTATCTCTTACTGAACCTATTTGCACTGGACTTTTAGGATTTGAAACGTCGATAATGGCGAGGGCATCGTCTCCTTGGCTTGCTATATATGCATAACTGCCGGATACATAAACAGCATTAGGAGTTGCAAAATGCGTTGATCCACTATCGGTAATGGAACCTGCGACTCTAGGACTTTCTGGATTGGAGACATCTACAATAGAAAGTATACTGCCGCTTATTCCAACTACATAGGCATATTTTCCAGATACATAAACATCTCTTGGAGCTGCTCCAGCAGCCACAGCACCAACTTCACTAGGATGAGCAGGGTCGGAGACGTTTACTATTGTTAAAGTATTGTCACTATAAGATCCAATATATGCATAATCTCCTGCCACATAGATTGAGTTAGGTTTATTCAATGAAGTTGCAGTTCCTCCAAGGCTATTATCTATTAATACTCCCACTTGCTTTGGATTTGTAGGAATTGAGATGTCTACTATTGTCAGAGAATCTTCCGTGTCGCTTACTACATAAGCGTAATTTCCAGATACATAAACTGAGAATGAAGAGTTCATTGATGCGGCAGTTCCTCCAGCAGAATCATCCTGCAAATATCCTACTTCTTTTGGAGTAGCTACTTGAGTTTGAACAATTCCACCCCTATTATTGATATTAACTCCTCTTGCTCCAGTGATAAGGGAGGTGGAATTAACTAACAAAAAGTTAGAAACATTCAGCGCATTGTTGGCTGCATTTATTTCAAATCTATATGCGGGAGAAGTTGTTCCAATACCAACATTTCCACTTTGCTGGAAGAAAACATTAGAATTTCCGCTTATATTTCTAAAACTTAGGCTTGTTCCCATAGTACCAATTCTCCAATTGTCTGCACCGCCATCTTGTAACACTAATGCGGATTCCGATGCGCTTTGTTGCCTGTCGATAAATATTGTGGCATTTCCAGTGCTTGTTGTGTCTACTGTAAGATTTGCGTAATTTGCAGATTGTACGTCTAATACTCCTCTTGGAGCTGTCGTTCCGATACCTACATAATCCTTGTCATTGATAACCAATCCAGTCGTTGAAGCAGTGGCTGAATTAACAACAAGATGCAGGTAATCATTGGCCGCATCAGTCATGTAAAGGTTAGCATATTGGCTGCTGCCTGTATTGGCATCTCGGATAATTAGTCCAAATTGGTCGTCTTCTGGATCTATCTCTATATACGAGGCCGATCCTCCAGTGTTAGCAGTACTCAATACTAATCTACCAGATGCACCTACAAAAATATCTGCAATTTCTGTTGTTTCTGCTAATCCTCTTAGTCTTAATCCCAACGAATTGGATCCTGTGTCTATATCTAACTTTGAGGCTGGAGTTCCAGTACCTATTCCCACATTAGCTGCTACACTTTGGAATAATCCTTGACCTGCTGTTGCATTCAAGAAACTTACAGTTCCATTAACAACTAAGGTATTTCCGAGGGCCGCAGGATTAACATGACCTACGCCTACGTTGGCTCCTGGGCCCCAAGTAGATCCATATCCACTATGTCTTGGTATTCCAAGCAATGCTTCTATAGTTGGTTCTTTTCCATTAATTTCTTCAACTCTTGGATCCCAGAAGTATTGAGCTGTCCCAGTATTATTACTATAGTACAAATAAGCACGATGTCTTAATCCGGTCAGGCCTGGCTGCATTTTGAAGTCGGTCGCAGAGCTGACTTTCTTTCCTGTTTCTCCATCATAAACTCCTCCAAAACTTTCTGTCGAAGTATCTGAATGGGCATGGACATATCCTACAATTAAATACCATTTCTCCGTTGCAGGCAAAGTGCTGCTCCAGAAGTAAGGGTTGGAATTATTCACTCCTGCTAGGCTTTGCACATCTGCGCCTGTTCCGCCTGTTCCTAGATAAGTACTTCCAGAATTAATTCCTGTCTTTTTCACCCAGACTGAAAATCTATAAGTTTTATTTATATTAACAGGGAAATAAGCTGTATTCCAGCCTCCGTCTGCATTTCCAGACAATCCATCTGGAGCTCCTTCCCAAAGAATCGCCCTATTCCAAAATGGCCCTGTCCCCCATTCTCTTGAGTTTTCCCATGTCTCTCCATTCAGAGTGAATATCCCTACTGATCCATTAGTTCCAACTGTCCAGCTATGCGATGGAACATAATTTCCATCCATTATTCCACTTACATCTTCAACATATCCACTGCTGTAAATGCCTGTAGCTACGGCACTACTTGCAGTAATATTTAGACGGTTATTTGAAGCATCATAGATAAATGCGGCTTCTCCAGATAGAGTTTTAGCTGCAGTCCAATATGGAACATAGGTATTTGCACCAGAGCCTGAGAGTGCAGTTTGGTTGTAGAAATAAGCAGACTGAGTCTGATTATAAGCTACAAATGCTGCCAGCGATGTTCCGTTATTTATCCAGACATCTGATGATACATTGATTGATCCTCTGACGTCGAGTTTTTGCGTTGGAGAAGCAGTGCCTATTCC
>JAUYMA010000001.1 GCA_030698805.1 Nanobdellota archaeon | reverse complement strand
CTCAGGAATATCATATGAAAGCAGCATATAATCCCCAGGCCAACCTGAATTATAATAAACTGAAGAGAATAACTGCTTGGCTTGCTCTAAGTAATTCTTATCTGCAGCAGTTATCAATACGCATTCTTTTTGTTTCATCTTATTTTTTATTTGGAAATAGTTTTTTTAGTATTAAGTAAGCCTTTGGAGATATCTTTTTTATCTTTATTCCTATTAACCCTATGAAGGGATTGATCTCTTTCACAATTCCATTCAGGATAATTAGCCCTTGCATGCGGATAAAGTAATAATGATGTTTTACATTTGTAATGCTCATTCTTTTATATGGCCTATTGTTCAGGTTTATTGAATCTGCTTTTTTCAAATTGCCTCTCCATTCATCTTTATATTGGGACTTTTTATCCCAAGGTTTTATTGAGCCATAAAAGTGAAGGACTGTATTTCTAAAATATTCCATTTTATTATTTGGCTTATGTATATAATTTTCAGGATTTAAGTTATAATTTTTTGATAATTTTTTCCATCTCTTGTAGAAATATAAATTCAATATAGTCTGGTCGGCAAATCTGCGCAAAGAGTCATACTGCTTGTTTATTTTTAGGAGTTCTATGAAGGTTCTTTCTTTAATTATATCTGTGCTGAAAGCCATAACTCCTGAATTGAAAGAACCGGCCCTTAAGTTGAATGTTTTATTTAGTTTCATAAGAGTCCTTGGATTAATATGGGTTTTTAATTGATCTCTTAGTTTAAGAGGGTCTTCAACAACTCCGAAACCCCTGATTTTTGTTAATTTATTCAAAGAGGCGCGAACAAGAGTGTCTGAATCTAAGTAAATTATATGGTTCCATCTCTTGAAGTCAGGAGTGAAAAGGTAAAATTTATTCAGTCCTGACATCGGCCAGTTTCCTTTTCTTATCTTAATCGGCTTGCGCTTGCAAATTAATATACCCTTATCCCTGAACCATTTCAAATCCTTCTCAGGAATATCATATGAAAGCAGCATATAATCTCCTTTCCAGCTCGCATTGAAATATACTGAGGAGAATAGAGCCTTTGCCTTATCTATGTAATTTTTGTCTGCGAGCGTTACTAAAAGGTTTTTTTCTTCTTTCATCTCTTTTTTAGATAACTTATGAAGTAATAAACTATTTCTTTTCTAAAGTATAAGGGGTTTCTGAATATGAATTTTCTTGCAAGTATCCTATATTTCTCCGGCTTATTACTCTCATATAAAGCAGAAAGAAGCCTTTTCAAGGTTATTTTATCTGAAAAGTTGTTTTTTATATCTTTCATTTTTAATTTTTTTAGTAATTCCTCTCTTTTTTCTAAGGATGAAGAATAGGATTTGTACACAGAAATTATTTTCTCTGATAGTTGATAGGCCCCCAGATTTTCTCTTGTCGTTAAAGAATATGAGTGAATTCGATAATAAACAAGGGAATCATTTAAGACTTTTATCTTTTTGTTCTGAAATAGGGCGTTTAGCAGAAATTCAAAATCTTCTACTGGAGACAAATTAGGCTTATAACTGAATTTCTTATTTTTTTTAAACATGATAGATGAGTTTGGTATTTTCTTAGCCCATTCAAGATGCTCTTTGCTCATTTCATGTTGATTATGATCTTTGCCGAGGTACTTGCCTTTTTCATCAATATATGAAAAAGAGCATCCGACTAGGAAATATAAAGGGTTTTTTTCTAAGAAGCTATATTGAAGGCCCAGCCTTTTTCTATCTGCTAAATCGTCTGCATCCAAATTAGCTATATACTCGCCTCTTGCTTTTTTCATGCCTATATTTCTTGCATAGGCCGGACCGCAATTTTTCTTTAGCAGGATTAATTTTATTCTCTTTTCCTTTTTTTGATAATTTTTTACTATTTCTATAGTTCTGTCCGTAGGGGCATCTGCAATTACTATTAGTTCCCAATCTTTAAATGTTTGATTAATAATTGATTTTATAGTCTCGGAGATAAACTTTTCTGCATTGTAAGCAGGCATGATTACAGATATTCTAGGTTTTGCCATTTTTTATAACTTCTTTTATTTTTTTTATGAAAACCTTTGTATCAAATTTCTTCGCTTGCTTTATACAAGCAGATTTGTATTTCTTAGGATTCTTTCCGACATTTTTTACTGCCTTAATCACTTTATCCTCATCTATGTTATCTATCAGAATTCCTGTTTTGTTATTAATTATTGTTTCTTTATAGCCTCCTTCGTTTGGAGCGATTACTGGCTTGCCGGAGGCCATAGCTTCCACAACACTCATGCCAAAATCTTCATCTATAGAGGTAGTGATAAACCCCTTGCAATTAGCATAAAGTTTGATAAGGTCTCTATGGTTTACCCAACTTTTGATTTCTACATTTTGAGGCTTTATTTTTTTCAAGTAATTCGTATATTCTAGAAAATGTACTGATTTTTCATAACTTCCTACAATTATGAGTTTTTCCTTTGGCATTTTTTGAAAGGCTCTAATCTGCATCTCCACCCTTTTCGGCTTTAAAAGTCTGTTGACAGAAAGCCAGTAGTCCCCATTTTCTTTATAGTGGAATTTGCTTGCCTCTATAGGGGGATTTATGACTGTTGCTTTTTTATCGAGGAATTTTCTCAAGCGGTTTTTAGTGTTATTAGAATTGCAAGCAATATTGTCAACTTTTCTGACATATTTCCTATTAAGATATCGATTTATGCTAACCCATATATCAAAAATAAACCTGAGATGTTTCGGGACAATATTCTTTCTAGTATATTCATAAGAATCCCATATTTCTCTGATTGGAGAATGAACATACCATAGATTGGGATGATTTTTTACTGCTCCGGACATGGCCCAGTCCCCATCAATTATATAAAAATCATATTTCTTTTTTAAGTTTAGCAGCCGGAATTTAAGAAAGGCAAGCTGATGCCTGAAAGGTGCATTAAGAGGAACCTTTCCTATTGAGATTATATTCACATCATTAAATCCCATTTTTCTTATTTTCTCTTTATCAATATTAGTTGTGTAAACATCGGCGTTTAATTCCCTGGCAAGGGTGAGGCCCACTATTTCTGCCCCCCCGATGTTGTCTAAGTAATTATGGAAAATAGCTATCTTTTTCTTTGGTTTTTTATTTTCTTCTTTCATCTTATTTCTCTTTGATGCTTAAGATGCTGAGCATGAATGCTGAGGAGAGAGTCTGAATACCTAATACTATAAGTGTCAAGGCTAAAAGAGAGTTTTTTGCTTCTTGCAATTCTCCAAAGCCAGCATTTATCCACTTCATTAAAATTGATAGGTAAATTACACTTCCTAAAATTATTGATACTATTGACAATATTCCGGCTCTTTCTAATGTTATTTTTCTGCAGACTTTTTCTATTAGGGGCCTTTTTTCCTGCAGATGATTCAAGGCATAGCTTTCAGCAAACAGAGAGAATATCACAAGTTGGTAACCTACTATAATAAGTGCTGAAGAGAGGAATAACGGATGATAAACAAAGGTTATACCTAGGAAAGAGATTATACCAAGGTAAATTAGGAAGAACGATAACAAGCCTAGAATAAGGAAGATTATGCCTGGGATGAAGAAAAGGAATTTTGGTGCATACAAAAGCATGAAACGTAAGTGGCGCCATCCGTCTGAGAAAGATTTTAATTTTGAATGTCCCTTCCTCTTGTAGTAATTTATAGGCATTTCTTTTATTTTCAAGCCTAATTTTGTGGCTTTTATTATCATTTCTGAGGCAAATTCCATTCCAGTTGTTCTTAGATTCAATTTTTGGAAGTCTTTTCTTCTTATTGCGCGCATTCCTGAATGAGCATCTTTGACTTTTGCCTTGAAGAAAAGCCGGAGGATTGATGAAAGGAAAGGATTTCCTAAATATTGATGATGCCAAGGCATAGCTTCTTTCTCAATGTTGCCTTCAAGACGATTTCCAATAACGAGGTCTTTTCCTTCTTTGAGAGCTTGCAAAAACTTGGGAATTTCCTTAAAATCGTAGCTTCCATCGGCATCGGCCATGAATAAGTACTCTCCTTTAGCTTCTTTAATTGCTTCTAGATAAGCGTTGCCATACCCCTCTTTATCATGTTTTATGAGCCTCACTTCATGCTGCTTAGCTATTTTTGGAGAAGAATCCCAGGAAGAGTCTGAAACAATAATCTCCCCATTAATATTATTCTCTTTAAGAACTTGCTTGATGGTTTTTAGGCATTCAGGAAGAGCTTTTTCTTCATTCCTGCAAGGAAGAATCACACTGAGCTCTATTCTTTTTCCCATATATTTACCTGGGATTGCGGTATTTTAAACCTTTTTTAAAAGATTATCTTTCATATATGAAATTATTTTCTTTGTATATTAATCTCCAACCGCAATTTATTCTATCTTGAGAGATCACGTACCTAACAGAATACTTGTTAAGGACTTCTTCTCTGACCTTGCAGTCTGAATTATAGAAGAATCTCTCTAAGTCTCCCCGGTTTCCATAAAACGATATGGTTGCTACGGGATCATGATTGGCGAGGGGGTAAATAACTGTGGAAACCTCTGGAGAAGCCATGACTCTTGATTTAGGTAGGTCTTTCATAAACTCCAGGGTTTGGAGATCTCTTTCATCAACTAGCTTGTATAATGCGATTTGCTTTGGCATGGCATAATAATATTTGAATGCTAAAAAGGCAGTTAGAAGGATTAATATGATTGCAATTATTATTTTAAGATTTCTTTTTACATCTCTTTTATTTATTACAAGATCTATTCCTTTTCTTGCCAGTTTTATTAAATGATAGAGTCCAAATGCACTTAAAATTGGGAGACTTATGGCAAAGTAATATAAGTTTCTTTGATAAGGGGAGAGGTAAGATATATCTGCAAGTCTGTATATGAAGATGCTAATCAGAAGGATTATTGGCCAAATCACAAATACTGCGTATTTTTTGGGCTTCTCTTCTTTTGTAAATATGAATACTGCGCCAAGGACTGCAAGAACATAGCCTACTAAACTGTAAATTTCTAAAAAGGAGTTATTTAATTCCAAGACTCCCCAGCCTTTCTTAAATTGGATTGCATTTAGTATGCTTTGCAGCAGATCTGAGAAAGGTATATTGACCATTAATTTGTAAAATAATAAGCCTATAAGGGGGATAAGAAGGAACCATCCAAACATTTTGTAATTTCTCTTTATATATTCTAAGTGCATTAGTGAATAAATGATCAGGATTGGAAGCGCAAAAAGCACAGAGATTGAATGAATAAAGAGCAAGAAAATCATTATTGCAAGGCTAATGTAGATATATCTCTTATTCTTCTTCTCTAATCCTTCGGTAAAGAAATAAAAGTAAAGGAAAATGAAAGGTATGGAAAACACAAGAGGGGTGAAAAACCATAATCCGGTGAGATTTACATTTGATTTTATAGTAGCAAAGAAGAGCATTGAGAAAATTGCGATTGAAAATCTTCGGGTCTTTTTGTATGTGACAAAAAACAAAATTAATCCTGAGACTACTGCCCAAATAGCGGGCAAGAATTCATAAACTGAGATTAGGCTTACGAAGTAGGAAAGAATCATCAAGATCACATGGAATCCTGCCCTGAATCCTATTGATCCTCCCGAATAATCTCCCTCTCTTAATTTACTGGCTTCAGTTATATGGTGCCATTCATCTATGTGGTAAGGAAGATGATAATCAAAGTGAGGTGAATAAACAAATAAGAAAGTGATTATTGAAAGCAATACTAATAGTAAGACTTCTCCTCTTTTCATATTATTGGAGATATATTTAGAGTATAAAAACCTTTTACTCTACTGCAAAAAATTTAAAGATAAAATAAAATAATTTACTGGCTTCCTTCAGGAGAAGGCTGTTGCTGTTGCTGTTGCTGTTGCAAGCATTCTACTGCTATCATGTTGATACTTTGCTCTCCAATTTTTACTGGAACAGCCTGGCAGGTTACAGCTTGCTGATAAAGTTGAGTTACAGCTTGTTCATAACCATATTGGGCTCCTTGCTGGAATGTTGCATAAGCAGTTATTTGCTTATTTTGCTGCCATTTATTGTATTGAGCATATCCTATATAACCAATAGCACCCAGAAGTAGAACGCCTAATAGAATGATTATTATTGTTTGTTTTCCCATTCGCTTTTTCCTCCTTTCATTTGAGTTCCTGTTAATTCTTGTCATTTGTTCTTTTTAAATCTTATTGCACTTTTCCGCTATAAGAGAATAACCAAAAATATTTTAAGCGGATATAGTTACTCTCTTGAGTTTATATGAAGAATAAAAAGAGATCAAGAGTATTTAATTTTTTCGACAGCAGGGGAGCAATTGTTCGAGGGGCAGGAGAATCCCTAATCATTTTTGCTGGATTCGTTTTCTTATCAGTATTGATAAGTCAGTTCATGATTGCAGCAACTTTAAGCTGCAATATACTTGATGCAAACAATTGCGTCTCTCCAAACATTACAGTTTTTCGTCTATTAAATGACACCTCAGGATATTTTAATGCTCATTTGCAAAACGCAACTCTTTCTAGTTATAGCCCCATCTATAATTATTCTTTGTGCTGCTCTTCTGATTCTGCTTTAGGCAATTCCTGCTCTGAAGCGGTCGTTCTTAAACTTTCTAATTTCACAAATGCTCATGCTCAATTCGGAACTTATAGCGGGCCTAATGAGACTTATAGTTACAATAGCTGCTTGTCGGCAGATCCTGGAGCAGTTTCATGCACTTATTCTTCTGGATCCTGCTCCGGGGGATACACCTGCGTCGCAAGCATGGCTTCTAGTGAGGAGTGGGCTGCCAATGAAACGAATGCGCATGCGGGGCCTTGCTCAGAATATGACATGAAAGTATGCTGTAAGGTTAATTCTCCTCCCGAAATATCAAACGTTGTTCTAAATTCAACTTACGGTACCAATTATACTTATGAAAATCTGACTGTTTACTTTTCTGAAAGCGATGCAGACGGAGATTCTTATACAAACATTACTGACTGGAGAAAGAGCGGAGCAAGCATTGCTGTTCTAAATTTGGCTTTCAATACCAATACTTCTTCACCTTCCCTAGGAGCAGTACGGGATTATTCTACTTATGATAATGATGGGACTTTGGGCGCAGGTAATTCTATAAATTCTCCTGTGTGGGCTCCCTTAGGTAAAGTTGGGGGAGCCTATCAATTTGATGGGGTGGATGATTATATCAGACTATCTCAGAATATTAGTCTAGGAAACTTTAACTGGACGTTTTCAACTTGGGTAAAAACTTATGATATTAGTGGTAGCATATTATCTAATTATGCCGGCGGGCCAGTAACTAACGATTTGGGCATATTAAGTTCAAATATAAGCTATACTCATTACGATGGAGGGTGGAAGTATGAATATGGAAAGTCTAATGTTTCAGATGGAAAATGGCATTTTTTGGTTTGGGTAAATTATGCTAATAAGACAATGGAATTGTATGTTGATGGGGTGAAGGAAGTGGGAGGGGTTGCTTCAAACGTTACAAATAATGGTCCTGTGAATCAGATTGGGAAGAATTGGGGCAGCAATTATTTTAATGGCACTATAGATGAGGCGCAGATATTCAATTCTTCTTTATCAGCCAATCAGATAAAGGCAATATATAATGCAGGGATTGGGAATAGATCTGTGCAGACGATGCATAGCGATGAGACTGCAAAAGGAGAGGTTTGGACGGTTGCGGTAACCGGTAATGATAAATTTGATGATGGAACTACTATGTTGAGCAATAATCTTACTATTCGGGGAAGTGTGCCTAATGTAAGTCTTTTGAGTCCTCCGGATGGAAATGAGACAAGATTGAGAACCCCTGTTTTTGAGTGGAATGCAACTGATGCAGATAACGACGGCATGACTTATGAAATAAATATTACCGAAGTCAAATTTTCAGGCCAATTCGTATGTGATGACGATATTTATGCATATCCTGGAGTAATGAACTTTACTCCTTCTTCTGATTTAGAATGTTTTTATGATAACAATTACTACTATTTGTGGAGTGTAAGAGCGAACGACAGCGACGGGTATAGTGAATGGGCGGGGCCTTGGAAATTGAATATGACCGCAGTCGTTGACATAAGCATGCCTGTAGATTTTGTTTCATTTGGGCAGCTCTCTCTTTTACAAGATGATAACACTACTGATAATTCACCTCCTCCATTCCAATTGCAGAACGATGGGAATGCATTAATTGATGTCAATGTAACAAGCACTAATCTTTGGAGTTCAGTCACAAATCCTAATGAATATTATAGATTTAAGATTAACAATAACAGCTTAGAGCTTGGATCTTTCTCTTGGGTTAATTCATCCACTTCTTGGACTTATTTCCCTTCAAACACTACTAACATAAGTGGCATCGTAGGTCTTAGATATCCTGATGCGTTTGATAGTGCTATCATTGACTTACTTGTTCAGGTTCCTCCAGCAGAACCTCCTGGAAATAAAACCGCGACAGTCACTTTCATGTCCATATTGGCAGAATAAAATGATAAAAATTAAAAAACAAACTATAAAGAAAATTGATTGGGTAATGATTGCCTTGACTTTGGCAGCTATAGCTGCCCTTATAGGATATTCAAGACCTTTGATCATCTCACCAATTGATAATTTATCCACTACAGATACTGCCATATTATTTTCATTTGACAAGGGCAATTATATCATTCTAGATGATAATGAAGAATTCAGCTCTCCTGAAAGGATTTACGCTCAAAATAATTTAGTCCTGAATTTGAAACCTGGTATTTATTATTGGAAGGTAGAAGGGGCTTTATCAAGCGAAGTGAGGAAGCTGATTATTGAATCCAGGGTGGAACTAAAATTTGTTGAAAACGAAGGAGAATATGATTTAATCAACTCTGGAAATGTTCCTTTGAATGTTAGCGTATATAATCGGGCTATCCTGACTGGGAGCGTCATTGCTGAAGTTGGAGAAAAACTGAATTCTTCTGGAGATGAATATATTGGGAGAGAAAATGAGTAAAAACAGGACGATTTTTGCAATTGCATTTATTTTTCTAATTGTTTATGGCTTGCCAGGTGTTTTGGCTTTAGGAGTCACTCCGGGAAGAACAACTCTTGACTTTAGCCCTGGGCTGAAGAAAAATGTTGATGTAACGGTTATTAACTCTCAAAAATCAAATGTAGATTTAGGGATTAGTGTACAGGGTGAATTGAGCAGCAGCATAAAATTGAAGCAGAATTCTCTAAACATGAAATCTAATGAAGAGGAGAAGAAGATTTCTTTTGAGATAAATCTGCCTGATCAGCTGGAGCCTGGATTGCATACTGCAGAAATTGTAATAAGGCAGAAATCGGCAAGAACTTCTTCAGGCCAGGCCAATATAAATACTGAGCTAGCAGTTGTGACCCAGGTGTCAGTGTATGTTCCTTATCCTGGCAAATATATAGATGCCCAGCTTTCCATTACAGGAGACGAAAAGAGAAAGAAATTTGTTATTCCAATAGTAAACAGGGGCAAGGAAACTATTCAAAAAGCGAGCGCAGTAATCTCAATCTATGATTCTCAAGGCAAGTTTGTTAGAAATATTGAGACAAATTCTATTTCGATAGATCCTTCAGCCAAGGCGGAGATAGCGGCTGATTGGGTAGTGAATGTTCCTCAAGGGAGATATAATGCTAAAGCAGTTATAGACTATGATGGGCAGGATTACATTGTGGAAAAAGAATTTGATGTCGGAGAATTTGTCTTGGATTTAATGCAGGTATTTGTTAAAGATTTCAGGTTAGGAGATATTGCTAAATTTAATTTAGTCGTTAGGAATAAATGGAACGAGCCAATTTCAAGAGCTTATGCTGAAATGAGAGTGTTCGATGAAGAATTTAATGAAATTGCAGATATAAAATCTGCAACTTATGATATCCCTGCCGGAATGAAGACTGAAATGGTTTACTATTGGGATACTAAAGGAGTGTCTGCCGGATTGTATAATGCAAATATAGTGCTTTATTATGCGGATAAGAAGACCCAACAAGATTTGCAGTTAGATGTTAGAGGAGATAGGATAGAGGTTATCGGTCTTGGAAGAGCGATTACGTCAGACACGGGGGGCAATAATAAAGGACTTATTACGATTTTAGGAGTCATTATTGGATTTTTAATAGTGCTTAATTTACTTTGGTTTTTTGTTTTAAGAAAGAGAAAGGTCAAGAGATAAGATTTATATACGGTTCATAACTGAAATTATAAATATCAAATGAGGGCGGACAAAAATTTAGTGTTTTTGACTATAATTGCCATAGTTTTATCATTAATCGCATTTAAAGTAAATTTCTTTTCTGATAACCAAGGAGATTATATTACAGGGTTTGCTACCGCGGGCAATACAACTTCTGGAATAATTAATCTGAGCATTCAATCTGGATTGGTCATTAATTTTACTACAGATCTTATTGATTGGGGCAGCGGGAGAGTAGATATAGGGGCTAATAATGCCACTTTAGATACTTCAAGAAACTCTACAGATACTAAGGTCTTGAATGGAAATTGGACTGGGAATTTTGGGAATAG
>JAUYMA010000008.1 GCA_030698805.1 Nanobdellota archaeon | reverse complement strand
ACTGGAAAATGCCAGCGCTCTAGCAGCAGCTCCAGCGGCAGGCGCGGCTCCAGCAGAAAAGAAGGAAGAGAAGAAAGAAGAAAAGCCTTCAGAGTCTGCAGCAGGTCTCGCATCACTCTTCGGATAAACTCCCATTGTTTATCTTGATTTTTGCAAGACTGGGCTAGTTAGATTTAGATATCTCTAAAAGATTTATTTTTTTATAGTTTAAACTTTAGTGCTAAAGCTTTATAAGGTATTCATGACAATCTTTTTTAGCCCGCGTGGCACAATGGTACTGCGCTGGTCTTGAGAACCAGTTTCCTTCGGGATCTCCCGGTTCGATTCCGGGCGCGGGCGTAATCTTACTTATATGGAAGAACTTGGGAAATATGTGATAGTTTATCTGATCAAAGGAGAGGCTAGAGAATACCATAATAAACTTATTAGCAGAATTTGTGAGAGATTTCCCATCTATAAAGTAAATGATATTATTGAATCTCATTTAACTCTAAAATATTTCAATCAACTTCTTAATTTATCGCAGTTAAAGGAGATAGAAGAAAATTTAGATGCCTTTTGTCAGTCTCATAGGCGAGCAAGCCTAAAGCTTCAAGGGATTGGGTATTTTGATAAAAATGTAATCTTCATAGATGTCGAGCCTTCCAAGGAGATGAAAACTCTATATTCTGAGCTGGTAATAAGCCTGGAAAATCTTAAATGGATCGAATGGCTACAGTATGATAAAATTAATATGCATTTTCATGCCACCTTGGCAGAAGGAGAAGGCTTACAAAAAAACTTTGAGGAGGTTTACACTTCATTATCTAAGGAAAAGCCTAATTTCGAATTATGTCTGGATAATATTTGCATCCTCCATAAACCTCATAATAAGTGGATTTTATATAGGGAGTTTAAATTATCTTAATCACTCTAAAGCTAATAAGGCAACCATTACTAATATTCCAAGAACAAACATGATGATCTGCATTATAGACTTTCTAAGGACTGATTCTTTATGAAGTTCAGGAATTAAGTCACTCCCCGCGATATATAAGAATCCTCCAATGGCAATAGGCACAATTATAGAGATCAGATTATCAAAAGTCCCGCTCAATAAAAATACTAGGGTTACTCCGACCAAAGCAGTAAGCGCTGAAGCAAAGTTCACCAATAGTGCTTGGCCTCTTGAAAATCCACCATGTAACAGGACTCCAAAATCCCCTATCTCCTGAGGTATTTCATGTAGTGCGACTGCGATAGTAGTTGCAATCCCAGCCGGGATACTCACAAGATAACTCCCTGCTATGATCATGCCATCAATAAAATTGTGTAGGCCATCTCCTACTAAATTTGTATAAGCAAAAGGATGAATATGAGTTTTAGTTATGGGCATATGGCAATGTTGCCAGTGAATAACTTTTTCTAAAATAAAGAAGATAAGTATTCCGCATAAAATATAAAGTGAAATATCCAGGCCCAATCCTCCTGTTTCTTCTACTAGTTCTGGTAAAAGGTGTATGAAGGCATCACCAAATAACGATCCTGCAGAGAAACTTATGAGGTAGATAAGGACAGTCTTCAATCTTTCAGCCTTTATACTCAGAGTTAGGATGCCAATAAGGGAAATAATACTGACTGCCCCAACGCTAATTAGGCTATAAAGAAGTAATAAATTCATTCATTGAAAAAATCTTCAGCCTTTATATATTTATTTCTTAATTTCGGCAGAAATGATTTTCCGAATTAAATCAGGTTTATTTTTAATGGGCTTAGATACTTTGATATCAATTTTCATATTAGAGAATTTAGAGAATAATTCTACTAATTCCATTTTTGAGAAAAAGTGACAAATTATTCCATTTTCTTTTAGGAAAGTGCCCTTTTCCACTATTTTTCCACCCCTTTTCTCCCTGAGATCTTCTTCAGAGAAGTCCTCAAAGAGGATTATTCCTCCCCTCTTTAGAACTCTCGCCATTTCAACAACTGCTTTCTGCCTGTCTTTTTCTAATAAATTATTTAGTATGTAATAACACACGATGATATCAAAATAATTTCTTTTCAATCCAGTCTTCTTCACATTCTTTTTCATTAAGAAAGTATTTTTTCTCTTAAATCGGTCTTTGGATAACTTTATAGCTTCTTTGGAGATATCGATGGCTATGATTTCCTTAGGTTTTTGCCTGAGAATAGCTTTCAGAGTCTTTCCATTTCCCACCCCCAATTCTAAGATTTTCTTATCTCTAAAAATAGGAGGTAAATTTAGAGTCTCTTTTCTCCATTTCCCACCTTCATTTTTGTATAATCGATTCCAAATGTTTCTTTGATCTTCCATATTATTATCTAAAAGTCCAAAATTTATTACCCGCAAAATTAATTATAAAAACTAAACCTATCGAGATTACTTGAGAAATAAGATAGTATATATGAAACATCTCGGTGAGAATATAAAGAAGAATCAGATTAATAGCTAGGGAAAATAAGCTGATTGCAGAAAATTGTAGGAACTTAGTAAAGAATTTATATCTAATCCTTTCTTTGAAGGTAAATATTTTATTTAATAAATAATTATGGGCTAAGGCTATCAAAAATGCAAATACTGCCGAGATTAAATAATAAATCCCAGCGATCTCTGTAAATAAGTAAAGGAAGAATATATTTATTATAATGCCCATCATGCCTACAATGGCAAACTTGCTTAATTGTATGAAAGATTTTCTTTTATAAGGCAGATAACTTAAAAGATTCTGTAAATAAAATCTTATTTCGCGGACACTAGCTTTACTCTTTCCCTCTTTTCTATTGATAAAGGTAATAGGTATCTCATAAATCTTGCAATCTGTTTTAATTATGATCTCTAAAAGTATTTTGAAACCTCTCGGATTAAGATTTTTATCCACAAGACAACTTCTTTTTATCATAAAGAAACCCGACATTGGATCTTTAGCTTTAGTAAAAATTTTAGCTAAATATGTAGCAGATTTCGACATTATTTTTCTATTCAAAGTCCAGCCTTCGATTTTGCCCCCAGGAATATAACGGCTTCCGATTACTAAATCTGCCTGCCCTTTTTTAATAAGAGCATGCATTTCATGAATTTTATTAACTGGATGGCTTAGGTCTGCATCCATAACGCCTAGAATTTTTCCCTCTGCAATAGAAAATCCTTCAAGAACAGCAGAAGATAAGCCCTCTTTTCCTTTTCTATGGATAACTCGCAAAAAAGAGTATTTTTTCTTCAGAGAATCTGCGATCAATCCAGTACCATCTGGAGAGTTATCATCCACAATTATCAATTCACCTTTTATTTTATTATTGATGAATTCTTTATGGATCTCATCGATTATCTCAGAAATATTGTCTTTTTCATTATAAGTCGGAACAATAACAGATAAATCCATAGGCCTAAGTTAGAAAATTTACTTTAATATCTTTACTATGGGCTACATTTAGAGTGATTCTAGATTAGAAAAGCATTAAAACCTCTTGTTTTTGTTAAATTAATGGCTTGGAGTAAAGAAAATAATAGGATCCTTTTTGGGACAGGCTTGCTAATTCTAATCGCCTTAATTTTATATGCTCAAGCCATTTTTTCAGGAAAACCTTTAGGGTTGGATGCTCTGGGCCATCTAAGCAAGGTTTCTTATCTTAAACAATTTCCTACTGCAAATTGGGATATGGCCTGGTACGGCGGAGCCCCCTTCTTAAAATTTTATTCACCCCTATTTTACTATCTAGTTTTCCTCTTTCCCAATTCAATATTAGGGGCAAATCTGATAGTTTTTCTAAGCGTGGTTCTGACTTCGGTAGGAATATTCTTATTAGTTTATAACTATAATAAAAATTTTATAGCCTCGCTTATCTCAGGGACTTTATTCTTAACTGTCCTGAATACTTCTTATTATTTTATTGTGGTGGGCAATCACCCATTTGTATTAGCATTCTGGACAGTTCCATTCACAATTTTATTTTTGGAGAAGTCATTAAAAAATAAACTTTTTTTAATTCCCTACTGTCTGGTATTCTTAATGTCTATTCTTTCCCATATATTTATTACTTTTTGCCTAATTCCAACTATTGCTTTGAGGCTGATTATCTTTGAAGGCATCAATAAAAGATCTTTAAGAAATATTTGTATTTTTATTATTCCACCAATAATTTTGTCTTTTTTTTGGCTTCTTCCATTCCTTACGCATTCCTCTAATTATGTAGGGGATGATTTAGGATACATACCCTCTCTAGATCATCTATTAGGATTCGGAGATTATAATATTTGGGGCAAAGCTCCCGGAGAAATAGGGATTGCTTTCTTTGTTTTCATAATGTCATTTATTGCTTTTCTTTGGTCAGATAATTTAAGAAAAGATAAAAATTCTCTTTACTTTTTGTCAGTCTGCGGATTATTTTTCCTTTTGATGGATGGTTTATTAGGAAAGTATAATCCTACTGGAATAGGGGCCGTTAGATATGTGGTGCTTCTTTCTATTTTCCTCTGCGTATTTATCGGACTGACATTAGGAAGGATCAAATTCAAGAATAAGCTGATTTTTTTTGTACTGCTCGTATTAATTGTCTTAGGACTCTGGGCGAATTACAAAACGATCAATGAGAATTATAATAATTATAGCTATAACGGCCCAGGAAGCCGATACTATTTTATCCAACAAGTTTTAGAGAATGAAAAGATACCTCTGAGTAACAATTTTACTAACTATCGGTTTGGTACGACTCGGTTTGTTTTTTCAGAAACGCTCAACTTCTTTTATCCAGCGCAAAGCCAGACATTTGGATACTATGACCAAGGAATTCTTTATCCAGAAGTTTTGTTCTTAATGAGAGATTCTATTTGGCGTTCAGACGATCTCAACTCAACTCTATTTTTCTTAGATTGGTTTGGAATAAAATACTTTGAGATAGGGGGAGAAGACTTAAAGCACAAATCTAAGTTCCAAGACGATTATTTATTTAGAGAAGTTGAGAAAATGAGGGTGGCAGATTATCCTTTTACCCTATATGAATACAGAAGAGCTTCACCGATATTATCTGTTTTAAGGACAAATGTAATTGCGGTGGAGACATCAAATACTGAATCAATAAAAGATCTTGCTTCAACAGATAGGGATTCTAAAAATATTGTTCAGTTAATAACTCAGGACAATATAGATATTAGTAACGTCTATGCCTCTCTCAATTATAATGTAAAAAGAGATCATCCCGACAAATTGGAGATATATTCTGAAGAAATAGAGGAGGGAGACATAATCTTATTTAAAGAGTTTTATCACACCAGTTGGAAGGCTAAGGAGCTTCCTTCAAAAAGAGAGTTAAAAGTTTATAGAACCTCTTTAAACTCGATGGCGGTTCTGCCTAGCCCTGAAACTAATAAAGTTATCTTCTATCAAAGCAAAAATCATATAGAAGTTTTAGGGATAGTGCTCTCTATAATTTCATTTATAAGCATAGTATTATGGACTATCAGGCCTAGTTTAATCTTATGGAAGGACTAATGCCCTTATTTTGATATTCTGCCGCAACCTCTCTTATAGTTTTGACAGGTACTCCCATTTCAACCGTGCATCTCAATATCTCATTAAAATCATATAGTGAAGTATCCCACTGGGTGGATTTATTTTCTTCCACATTGTGAAAAGTCAGTATCAACCAATAATCTTTCTCTTTAGCATAAGCTATCCAAGAGCAAACATCTCCATTATAATTAGAACTCATTACCCACCTAGAGCGTAATCTTTGCCAGTCAATATTATCTTTTTCATTATAACCTAAAAATAAAGGTCTGGAAGTTTGATAATACTTGCTGGCGACATTTACAGTTCGGTCATCGAAGTGGCCAAAAGGAAAAGCAAAAGAAGTAATTTTTAATCCATTTTCTTCTAGAATCGCCTTCGACAAGTAAAGCTCTTCCTCCAATTCTGAATCAGATAAGGGAGTCATCTTTTTATGTTTTACCCCATGACTTGCAATTTCCCATCCATCATCCTGCATTGATCTCAAATGGGCAAAGTCGAGTATTTCTCTACCTTCAAATTTACCGCCATCTTCAGTCCAATTAGCCATGGCATAGATCGTTCCATTTAAACCCCTCGCTTTCATTGAAGGATAAACTTTAGTATAATAAGTCATTAATCCATCATCAAAAGTGAATGAGATTATGCCTTTTTGAAATTTTTCAGACTGAATTTCATTTAATTCAATATCTGACCGTACCGCATAACCAGTATAGTTAATTAGTAAAAGGGAAAAAGATACTAGGAATAGACCTACTAAAGTAAAACTTATTTTTAATAACCTCATTTTTTAATGGACTTAAATTTCAGGGCAAG
The DNA here is from genome assembly GCA_030698805.1 of Nanobdellota archaeon. Lineage (GTDB taxonomy): Archaea > Nanobdellota > Nanobdellia > Pacearchaeales > GW2011-AR1 > VGKP01. The sequence goes on along the minus strand of JAUYMA010000008.1, from coordinate 138,341 downwards.
ACAATTTAAAAACTTTGGGAATGTGGAATTTAAATGAGAATCTCCCCCCTTTTTGAGATCAAACACAAGGATAAAAATTCAAAAGCGCGAGTTGGGATATTATATACAAAGAAAGGATCGATAGAAACTCCTTTTTTCATGCCAGTAGCAACCAAAGCAAGTGTGAAGCATATTTCCTCAAAAGATTTGGAGAGCATAGGGGTAAATGCTATAATTTCTAATACTTTCGTTCTTCATGCAAAGCCAGGAGAAAAGCTTATAAAAAAGATGAATGGGCTAGGCAATTTTATGAACTTTAAGGGTATAAACGTGACCGACTCAGGAGGATTTCAAATGTATTCTGATAGGTGTTATATTGGGTCCACGGAAGAAGAAGTGATATTTAGAAATCCATTTACTGGCGAGAAGATGTGCATAAGTCCGGAAAGAGACATGCAGATACAGCTAGATCTAGACTCAGATATTGCAATGTGCTTGGATAGCATGCCGTTACTACATCATACTAAAGATGAAATAGCTGAAGCAGTAAGAAAAACTTCTCTCTGGGCAGAGAGGTGTAGAATTTATCACAATAATGCCCAAAAAAGAATACCTCTAAAAAAAAGACAGCTTCTTTTTGGCATAATGCAGGGGGGAATTTATGAGGATTTAAGGGAGAAATCTGCAAGAGAGATAGTTAAAATAGGATTCGACGGTTATGCAATGGGGGGTCTGGCTTTAGGGGAATCAAAAGAAGAGGAATATAGGGCAATAATCGCTCAGAAAAAGATAGTTCCAGAAGATTCCCCAGTTTATTTAATGGGGGCAGGGCACCCAGTAGAGGTTCTCGAAGCAATCTCTCTCGGAGTAGATATGTTTGATTCTAGATTTCCAACTCAAAATGCTAGAAGAGGAACTTTATTTACCTCGCAGGGTAGAATTAAGATATTTAACAATAAATATGAAAGAGATAGTAAACCTATTGATCCAGAGTGCGACTGCTTTGTTTGTAAAAACTACACGCGTGCATATATAAGATATCAACTCGCGCAAGAAGAGGGAGTAGGATTCAGACTTTCGAGCTATCATAATATTTATTACATGACTCGCTTGATGGAACAAACAAGAGCAGCAATAAAAAATAAAACATTTCTCAAATTCAAAAAAAGAGTAGCTAGGATATATGAAAAAAGCGACCAGGATTCTAAAAACAACTTCAAGAAATTTAATATCTCTCGGAAGAAAAAATTATAAAGAAGAGTTTAATTCTAAATTGATGGATTGGGATAAAAATGTAGGTGTGATGGATAGGTTTTACAGGGCCATTTTTGGAATAATATTTTTATTAGCGGCCTTCTTCTGGACGGAGAGTATAGTTAGAATAATCTTCTATATTTTTGCATTTATACTCTTGTTTAACGCTCTAACTGGATTCTGTTTAATCTATAAGGTTTTAGGAGTTTCTACTTGTGTTAGGGTAAAAGAAGAATTATATGAATCAAGAAAGAGATGGCTTTTGGCCATAATAGTTTGCTTTCTTATAATTGGAACCATTGGAAGTTATTTTATAACCAAGAATAATTTTCTTAAGGATTTCAATAAAATAAATAACGATTACAAAACCCTCCTCCTGAGCACCTCGCAGGAGAATCGGGGAGAGTCTATAAACGATTATGAAAGATTAGCCTCAGATTACAATTCATTCTATGACAAATATTATTCTTACCGTCCTTATGCTATAAAGGGAGACAAAGAGTTTGGAAAGGACCTCCGGGAAATAAGGGAAATAATAGAAGAGGCAAGACATAAAATTACATATGGGAATATAACAGCAGGATATAACACTCTAGAAACTATCCGGCCCATAATTAATGATATAAGAATAAGAAATGAACTTCAAAGTAATAGGGCTGCTTTCTCTGAGTTTTATGGGCCTATGAAGATACTGATAGACGCTGCAAGGGTAGGGGACATTCAGGAAGTCCAAAGGGCGTATTTAATAGCAGATGAAAAGCTGAAATATATAGAATCATTTGCTAATAATTCTGAAGTAGGATTAATTAGGATAAATTTAGACAGCGTTTATAATTTAGCACAAGCGAAGGAAGCGGAGAAAATACCTTCAAGAGCTGCAGAGTTGAAAAGCAGTTATTTGAAAGCTTATCTGCAAGCGGGATGATAAAGCATTATCTTTTTCCTAACTCAATCCATAGAATTACTTCTGCCAGAATTGTGGAATCTTTGATCTTTAGTTTAGAGGCCTTTGCTATTTTCTGAATATCTTTAAGACTGTATGATTTAGATCTCAATCCACTTTCTGAATAAAATATTTCATTCTTTTTATCAATTCTAGAAATTGGAATCCCGACACTTTTATACCAATTCTCTCTATCTTTAAGTGTGCCTTTAATGTATACCGTGATAAAAATAGACTTCTTTGTTACTCGAGATAATCCTCTCAATACTCGGACTTCGTCTTTCACATTACCCAGAGTATTCCATATACAAATGCTAAAATCAAAATATCTTTCTGGAAATATGTTACTTAAATTTTCCAATTCCCCCCTTATTATCTTAACATTAGAAAATTCAGCAGCTATCTCGTTTGATTTTTGTAACATAAGGTCCGCATTATCGACCCCTGTAAGTTCTTTAACAATGGGCGATAGACAGGGTATTAGTCTTCCTATTCCCACTCCAGCCTCAAGAACTTTATTTTCTCCAGCTAATTTAGCTTTAAGCAATTTAGTCTCTTCTTCAATATATTCTTTGTATTTCTTAGGGTAATATGCGGGCATCAATGCTTTGAATTCTCCCTTACCAAAATCACTTCCTTCAAAGAATTTTTCTTTCACAATAATCCAATAAAAAACGAGTTAAAATATTTATTGTTTCAATAATGATCTTAAGTAAAGTATTTTAAGCAATTTCTTCTCTTTTATTCTATGAGGGGATATGATATATTGGGGAACATCGCGCTAGTTAAATTTCAGAGGGGGGAAAGTGCCAAATCTAAAAGACAGCAAGCAGAACAACTAATCAAGAATAATAAAAGAATTACCACTGTTTTAGAAAAGAAAGATAAGATAAAAGGGCGCCTTAGAACTCCAAAAACTTCGCATATAGCCGGATTGAAGACTAAAGAAGTGCTATACCGAGAAAACAATTCTCTTTTCAGATTCAATATAGATACCTGCTATTTTTCTCCTCGTCTAGCAAACGAGAGGAAAGAGATAGCTTCTATGGTGAAGAAGGGAGAAAGCGTCTTGATTTTATTTGGAGGAGTTGGGCCATTCGCAATTACTATTGCAAAAACAGGTAAACCTAAGAGAATTATTTCAATGGAACTAGGCCGAGAGTGTTGTAAATATGCCTTGGAAAATGTAAAAAGAAACAAAGTCGAGGTAGAGATTATTCAAGGAGATGTGAGAAAGAAACTTCCTTCTCTGCAAGGAAAATTTGATAGGATCGTTATGGCCCGGCCAAATCTTCAGGATTCCTTTTTAGATGTCGTCTTTCCCAAAATAAATAAGTCTGGCACGGTTCATTATTATGGCTTCTACAAGGAAGAAAGTTTAGGGGTTTTGAGAGAACTAATAGAAAGTAAGGCTAAAGAAGCAGGTAAGAGAATTAGAATTTTAAAAATAAAGAGAGCAGGAGATATAGGGGTAAGAGAATATAGATATCGGGCAGACTTTAAAGTTTTAAATTAAATCGATCTTTATCTGATTTAAATTATCAACTAATTTATAGGGGTGGAATCCCTTTAATTCTTTAGGAGAGTGAAGTCCAGTTGACACTGCTACGCATTTAACTTTAGCCTCTTTAGCCGCGCAGATATCATTAGGGTGGTCCCCGACATACAGAATGTTTTCTTTTTCTAGATTTAGTAGTCTTAATCCCTTTTTTATAAGAAAGGCTTTTTTCTTGTTCCCTTCTCCATTTTTGCCTGCCAAAACAAAATCAATTTTTATCTTTTTATTATATTTATTTTTTAGGCATCTCAACACAACCTGTTCTTCGTTATTTGAGATAATGCCAATATTTATTTTTCTTTCATTGAGATCTTGAAGAAATTTTAAGTTAGTCAATCTCGCATTAGAATAAAGCCTTTCCATACTCTTGGTATCATAGTCCAAAACTTCTTTCCAATGATGTTTGCTTTTATTAAGTTTGATTAAGCTTTTTATAAATTTTTTATGAGGCATGCCCACTATTTCTCTCATGCTTAAGTCTTTGAAACTTAAGCTATATTTATGCTCTAAATCGCGATAACTTCTTTCCAATAAGTTCTTAGAATTAATTAGAGTCATATCAAAATCAAAAAACACCGCTTTTACCATTTTCACTCAAGGATGGAAATATTTATAAAACTTCTTGCGACAATCACATTATGAACGCGATCTTAGGTGTAGAAATGGCCTTAGTTCCAGAACATAGTTTTGAAGTCTCTGATGGTATTCTGCCTCAATTCGGAGATTTGATTGAAGATCAGAATCCTATTCACCGCTCCAGGGAAGAAGCAGAGAAAGCCGAATTAGGATTTACAAACACCCCTATTTTTGCAATTTTTCAAGCAGCATATGCTGAAAATATATTAGATTCACCTCTTTTTTCAAGAAGAGATAATCTTTTCTTGCATCATTCCTCTTCATTTAAATTTGTCAAACCCCTCTACCCTGCTCAACAGATAAGGGCAAGAATCGAGACTCCTACATATACCGAAGCAGGCTTAATCTCCAAATTAACTCTTCTTAATCCTGGAGGAGAAGTCTCTATGAAAGCAGAGGCTTTATTTTCTCCTCAGCCTAGGCAAAACCATATGGGAGATGTGAGGAATTTAAGACAAGTTTGCAATTATGATCTTGCAATCAGTAGGCAAGATTCAGAGACATTTTATCAGTTATTAGGTGTTGCCCCCACTCATAGAATCTCAAATTTACAAGTTGCGGCAGGAATACCTGCGGCCTTGCTAAAAATGATTGGAAGAGCAGGACATAGCCTTGCGGGAGTCTCGAGGGAATTGGACCTTTATTATCATCAAGACCCTCACGAGGGCAATTTTAATTTTGCAGTATACTTAAAAAGTGTAATGGGAAAACCTGAAAGGGGATATATCTATAATTTTAGAAGTATCTGTCAACAAGATGGGCAGACTATTTTGGTAGGAGATATGAAAGTGATGCACCCTCAATCTATTTTGCCCCAGTAATCATAATATTCTTTCAGCTTTCAACGCAGTAGGGGCTTCTCCACCATGCCAAGTAAATCGAGGTCTTATTCTCACAGGGTATATTCTTTCCGAATTATCATCCAATATTATCGCAGCTCCTTTTACATGCGGGAGATCATCCATTTGTTGCCTTATGCTTTCTAAAGCATAGGTCTGCATTATCTCATTTAATGCGTCAATATCTTGCTTTGCAGTAACTCTGTGGGAGATAACAATATCTGACTGAGTCATAACATCTTTATGAATTTGTCCTGGTTGTTGAGTCGCAAGAACAATAGAAAGGCCGGGTTGCCTGCCCTCTCTTAAAACTTGAATAAGGGCATCAGTGGCCGGAGTTTTACCCTCTTTTGGAAGGAATTCATGAGCTTCATCTATGAATATCCAAATAAGGGGCTCTTGCCTATTCATCTTATAGGTTAGATAATCTTGACCATGGTGTATGGCCTCCATCTCTTCTTTCCTTCTAGCATCCATCCTGCTTGCGAATAGTTTCCTTATAATGAGGCTTATAACTAAAGCCCTTACATTAAACGCTCCAATAGAGCTATAAACAGATACATCTATAACCGTTGTAGCGCCCGCGTTTATTAGATCAGAAATCTCAGTTCCATTTTTATCTTTAGAAAATATACCCCAGGTATTAGCCGCTTTAAACAAACCTGAGACAATTTCTTTAGCTTCCTTGCTACCATCGTTATCATTTTGTATTGCTTCTTGAATTTCACCTATGCTAAAATTCTGTTCTCTTTCCTTTAGCTCACTCACGATCCTTTCAATTAACACTCCTGGCAGGCTAGTCATATCTAAATTGAATAGAACTATCCAGTCTTCCGCCTCTAACTCAGAGGCCCTAAGTGCAAAGGTGTTATCTATAGGGATACCTTTTTTCTTATATTCCTCTATCTTTCCAAAAGGGATAAAGACTTTTACAGGCAAGCTTTTAGGCTTTAGTTCCCATTCGTCTAAAAGGACTCGATCCTTATCATTTTCATATTTCATTGTCCAGAATATGCCCATAGTATCAAATATGATGGAGGCAATATTCTTAGATACTTCTGAAGGGAGGCTTGACAGTTCTTCCGCAATTGATCCTAGGGTATAGGATTTCCCACTTCCCCTTTTTCCAGCAATAAGGACTGCATGACTTCTCGCAACATCCATCCAGATTTTGTTGGATAAAGAGGTGTAAGAGCCCATTTTAACGTACCCTTTGCCGAGATAAACCAAACCCGAATCTCCGAAGAGTTTCTTATCGGCGTGATCTCTGCCAAGAATTATATTATAAACCATTCAACAAAGTGAATAATGAATTTATTAAATGTTTTTATATTATTTTCTAAAATATGAATCTCACATTCAAAAGGTTTTTAAAGGTCGGCTCTTTCTGTGTGGCATGGACACACATAATAAAGAGGGAGAGTCGCATAAGCATGTTAAATCTCATTCTGGTGGGCAGAACAATTTTCTTGATTCTTTAAGAGAAAATCCCTGGATACTTACAAGCATTGTTTTGGCATTGGTATTAATTGTCGTAATAGCATTTGGAAATAATATTTTTCAAGGAAGCGGAGCTTCAGTTAGCAAGGAAACAGCTGCAGGAAATGTAATTAGCTTTATTAATTCTCAAGGAGGAGATACTGCCAGTTTGGTTTCAGCTGAACAAGAAGGAGGGCTGTATAAAGTAACTGTTGACTATATGGGCAACCAAATTCCAGTTTACACTACTCTCGATGGAAAATCGTTAGTTGTTAATCCAATCTCTCTTTCAGGTGCAGCCACCTCAGACTCATCTTCACAAGGAAGCACAACACCTACTCCTACAGTCCCTAAATCTGATAAACCTATAGTTGAGCTTTTCGTAATGAGCCATTGCCCTTACGGTACTCAAATGGAAAAAGGAATATTGCCAGTAGTCGAGTTGTTAGGAAATAAAATCGACTTCAAAGTCAAATTCGTATATTATGCAATGCATGGAAAGGAAGAAGTTAATGAACAAACAAGACAATATTGTATACAAGAAGAGCAGACTGATAAGTTCCAACCTTATTTAAAGTGCTTCTTGAAAGCAGGCAATACTGATGCTTGTTTGATAGAAGCAAAGGTAGATAATGCTAAGTTGCAAATTTGCGTAAATGCAACAGACAAAAAGTTCAATATAAGCAAGAACTTTAATGATCAAAGCAGCTGGTTAAGTGGAAGGTTCCCTAAGTTTGACACCTCAAAGGAAGAAAATGAGAAATACGGTGTCGCAGGAAGCCCAACCTTAATAATAAACGGCCAAGATGCCCCTACAGGCAGAGATCCAGCTTCATTGCTAAAAGCAATTTGTGGAGCATTCAATACGGCTCCTGCAGAGTGCAGTCAAACTCTATCAAGCGCTTCCCCTAGTCCAGGATTTGGAGAAGGAACTGCGGCAGCCTCCGGTGGAGCAGCAAATGCGCCAGGTTGCATAGTTTAATTATTATTTTAACATGGAAATCAAAGATTTGAAAGCAGGCCAGGGAAAAGTCGATATTGAATTAAATATCAAAAGTAAAGAACCAGAAAGAGTATTCAATAAGTATGGTAAAGACTTGAGAGTTGCTAATGCTATAGTCGCAGATAATTCTGGAGAGATAAAACTTAGCTTGTGGAATGAAGATATAACCAAATTTAACGTTGGAGATAAGATTAAGATAAGCAATGGCTATGTCTCAGAATTTAATGGAGAAAAACAGCTTTCCGCAGGAAAATATGGAAAAATTGAACTTGCAGGGGCAGAAGAAGCAGAGTTAAAGAAACCTGCTAAAGGTTCCAAAAAAAGCGATATTGCCGAAAAGGAATTTTAAATCCTAGTTCCCCTCCAATAAATTTTAATACACTGAATGCTTGATAATACTATGAAACATGAATTACCAAAATTGCCTTATGGATATGACTCTTTAGAACCTTATCTAGATGCCAAGACGATGGAGATCCATTATAATAAACATCACCAGGCATACATTGATAATTTAAATAAGGCACTAGAAAAGCATTCTAAGCTATTTGAGAAGAAAGTTGAGGAGTTGCTTGTTAATGGCCTAGAGGCAGTTCCTGAAGAGATAAAGCTTATTGTGAGAAATCATGGGGGAGGACATGTCAATCATTCCCTATTCTGGCAAATAATGACTCCAGATATTAGGGCTAGAGAATTTAAAGGAGAGATTGCAGATGCGATAAAGGACAAATTCGGCGATCTAGATAAGTTCAAAGAGCAATTCTCAGCCAGTGCAATGGGAAGATTCGGTTCAGGCTGGGCCTGGCTTATTATAAACCAAAATAAAGAACTAGAGATAATAAGCACTCCTAATCAAGATTCTCCTTTAATGGAGGGGAAAATACCACTTTTAGGCGTAGATGTTTGGGAACATGCATATTATCTCAAATATCAAAATAAGCGGGCAGATTATATTCGAGAATGGTGGAGTGTTGTAAACTGGAAAAAAGTTAATGAGATTTACATGGACAGTTTAAAGTAAACCTCATTTATTCAAAAAAGCAATTTCCTCTTCAGACAAATCAAGCTGTTTTTGTACAGAGGGCTTTTTCATTATAGGCTTCAATGTATTAAAATCCCTCATAGCCCTTTTAATAGAGCAATGTACAAATTTTGCGTATTTCTTAGATATGGTTTTTTTCTTCTCCATTTTTTGATTATTCAGCCATATTTTTAAAATTCTTTTTGGAGGTTCATACTTAGTAAATCCCGTTAGTACAGAATCTTTGGCATATGATATCCCAGCGCTCTGAAATATGTTCTGATAAACTAAAAATCTCCAGTATTGATTTCTATAAATTCTCCCTCTGAATACGTCTGCTTTTCCTAAAGCATGATAAGCTCGAGCCAGAGCCTCATTTTTGTATTCTTTAGGGATATTTTCTTCAATCCATAAGAGGATTTCATCTAAAGACATTTTCGTGGTGTCAAAAAGAGTTAGAAAGTCCTGCTTTTCCTTAAATATCCTTTTCAAAATATTAAAGATATTGTCTTCCACATCTCTTTTCTCGTTTAAATCTACAATGCTGTCCACTAAGTGGTAAGATTGCAGATCGTTTAAAGCAGCCCTTATATCTCCTTGGGATTTAATAGCTATTTTTTGCAGAAAATTTTCATCTTTCTTTATAATTTCCTTTGCAGCCACTTTTTTTAATATCTCCATAACATAGGGTATAGATAGAGCTTTCATTTCAACAAGCTTGCATTTCTGTCTTAATGAAGACAATTTAGTCTGCCATACATCATTACAAGTCATTATAATAGGGTGTTTTGTACTTTCTAATATTCTAATCAATTCAGGTATCCCGCCTATATCTGATCCGGTAACTCCATCCACTTCATCCATGAGCAATATCTTTCCTTTCTTGAAAAGGCTCTTTTGCAGAGTGGCCGGTTTAAGAACCTCTTCTAATTTAGCCCTATTTCTTAAATCAGATGCATTCAATTCCAACACATCATAGTCATTTTCAGATACTGTCGCGAGCGCTAACGAAGTTTTGCCTGTTCCAGCAGGACCATAAATGATAAGGCCTTTCTTTTTTGGAAATTCTTTCAAGAAATTTTTTATATCTAAAACAGCTTTCTCCTGCCCTACAATCTCAGAATATTTTTTTATTCGATACTTCTCAGCTAGATTCTTATGCATTTTCAATTCTCTCCTTTAATTTTCAGAAAAGCCCTAAGTTGCTTTTCCTAGTCCTGCCAAAACAAAAGAAGCTAAAAGAGACTGTAATTGAACAAATTCATCGCTGCCTTCAGTCATTCTAAACTCTATTTCCCCAGTTTTTTCAGTAAGTCTTACTTTAACTTCAGGTTCTATCTGCATATTCCATATTTCTTTCTGTATCTCTTTTATTATGTCTGTTCCAGCAACGCTTTCTCTAAGCATAACATCTAAAAGTTTATCACGAGCACTTACGAAATCCCCCGAGAGAGCGTAGTCTAAGACAATTCTTATACCTGCAGGTTTGTTTGAAGCAGCAATCATGTTAATCATTTCAGCATTGATATCCAATGCCACAGAAGAAGTGGCCTGCAAGAGATTTATAGCTCTTCTACAGTCGCCTTCGCTCGCCTCATAAATAGTATCAAATGAGTCGGGAGATAATTTCAAATTTTCCTTGTCAGCTATTCTTTTTACGACCTCAGAAATATCCTTTTTCTCTAAAAGTTTAAATCTAAAAACAACACATCTAGACTGGATAGGATCGATTATTGCGCTCGAATAGTTACAGGACAATATGAATCTACAAGTATTAGTATAATTCTCCATAGTTCTTCTAAGAGCTTGCTGAGCCTCTCTTGTAAGAGCATCCGCTTCGTCTAAAAATATGACTTTAAATGGAACATTTTCCAAGGCTTTTGTTCTGGCAAAATCTTTGACCTTCTGCCTTACAACATCAATTCCCCTCTCATCTGAAGCATTAAGCTCTAAATAATTCTCTCTCCAAGCCTCTCCAAATAACTCTTTAACTATGATTAAAGCAAGGGTAGATTTTCCAATCCCTGCAGGACCAGAAAATAGAAAATGAGGGATGTTCATGGCCTGTACCAGAGATTTGACTCTTTTTACTATCTCTTGTTGGCCTACTACCTCTTCAAATTTTGTTGGACGATATTTCTCCGTCCATATATCACTTTGTCCCATACTAAGTTTGTGTTTTGTCTTTTTATAAAGATTGTTGTGTTTATCTAGAACTCTAAAGTTTAACCTCCCTCCAGAGTTCTTTTCATAGGAAATTAAATAAAATTTCGTGTGAGGGCCTGTTAAAAATATAGGGGAAAATAAAATTAAGCGGATCTTTCTCTATGAAGTCTTCTCTTTCTCTTTTCCTTTCTCAGGCGCTTTCTCTGCCACTTCCAGCGCATTTGTCTTTTCTTCTTCCAGCGTCTTGATGACCTTTTCATAGAAATCTTAGATAAAATCGGTTTATAAACCTTATTTCGAGGAAAATCATGCCCAATTTTCTAGCTCTTTTCCAACTCTTTCTACCCATTTCTCGACAATATCTAGGATTATATCTTTTATTTCTCTTCTTGGCTTAGCCTTGTAATAAAAGATATATCCGCCGTTTTTTAGATTTTTTTGCTTCCTCAACAATAAATTTTTGTCATGCAGTTTTCTCACTGATCTTTGCACGGTCGATAGGTCTAAACTTATCTCTTTAGATAGGTCTTGTGTTGTAAAGAAATAATTGATATTTTTTATTAGAAAAGATAATAAATTGAGGTCTGCCTTAGTTAATCCTAAGCCGCATCTTATAACTTCTTCAAGACTAAATCTTTTACATGCAAAATCGATCATCTGAATCTAATGAATTATTACTTCATTAATCTTTTCTTTAAGCACATTTTCTGTAGCAAATCCTACAATTCTGCCTCTTTCTTTGCCTTTATCAATTAAGACTAATGTGGGGATCCCCATAACTTCAAATTTTCCAGCCAGAGAAGGATCAGAATCCACATCTACTTTGACAAATTTAACTCTGCCTTTATATTGGGTGCTTAATTTATCAAATATAGGGGCCATCATCCTACATGGCATGCACCAATCTGCATAAAAATCTATCACCACAGGGATATCTGATTTTTCAACTTCTTTACCATATTCTTTTGAGGTTATTTGCATATTATTTTTACTCCAATACTGTTAAAAGATAGCAGTACTATTTAAGGCTAACGAAGAACTTCCTAAAAAACAAGAAAATTGAAGTAGTTATGGATTAAGTTTGATTCTTTCAATCTCATCTTTGAATTTTTTGGCCTTATCTTCACCCAAAATATGAGCATAAGATTGAATGTTTGAGTGGATAGTCGCCCCCAAACTTCCTTTATCTTTAAGCAACTTGGCTATTTCAGCTTCAGATAAAGACGTTCTTGATAAAACTCTCCAACCTTTTACATTCAAGTTATTGTTTGCTGAGTCTGAAGATAAAATTTGCAGTATCTTTCCGTGATCTAATATTTCATCATACGACAATTCATCCAAAAGAACTTTGGATTTCTTAGGATCTAGCAATGAATAATCCTTTACTACTAAATTAGTCTCTTTCTCCACACCAGTCACTATTTCTTTCATTCTAATTTTCAATATTAAGCCTTCTGTTCCCAATTCAAAAATATATTTTTTTAGATCTTCAGACATCCTCTGAATCAACTTTCCTTTCTGTATAACACTCACTGCCTGATTCAAGCTATGATAATTCCTAAGCTCTAGCCTGTTTAGTTTATCTACATACATATCAAATAATTCTCTTTGTTTTTCTAACATCTGGACATAAGTACTTGCTTTTCTCAATAACTCTTCAGTGTTTCTTACGTGATATTTGATATTTTTATAAAATAGATGGATATCATGTTTTCTTTCAGATATCGCAATGACCAAGGTCCCAGTCTGTTTAGCGGTTCTCTCAGCTGCTTTATGACGAGTGCCCGTCTCATGAGTTTTAATCTTGCTATCTGGAGTCAGCAGGACATTGGCATGGTTTATTCTTTTCATATCTTTCGAGAGGATTATTGCACCATCCATTTTTACTAGCTCAGAAAGTCTCTGAGGAGTAAACCTGCAATTTACTCTAAAACCTCCATCCAAAATCTGGAGTAAACTATCGCTTTCAACAGCTATCAGGGCCCCTTTCCCTACCTTTACAGCATTATCCAAAGCAGATCTAAAGTTAGTTCCAGGGGAAATAGTTTTCAAAATAGAATAGAATTCATCTTCAGATACTTTTCCCGGGCCATTACTTGAAGCAGGGGTTATAGTGACCTGTACCTCTTTTTTTGCTTCCATCTAAATTAAATGAGCATTTTACTATTTAAGCTTTTATTCAATGCATCACAAAGATACTTCGACGAGAAAAAACTATTTCTTCGTCAGTAATTAATTCTCCAGACTATCTTAAGAATTTTCTGCCGGAGAGGATAGGCTTTTAAATTAAAAAGCTTCTTTGAAATGATGGAAGCAAAAAGCAAGGTGGCGCTAAGTCAGTTTGTTCCATCTCCGCCACAACTTGCCTTATATCCTATTTATTTGCCTCTCCAAAGGGCTTTCTAAGCAGGCCATTTAGCTTTCGTATGTCAATGAGGTATCTTACTATCTTAGGTGCTCCAATCCCTTCACTAAGAAGATGATCTTTGAATCTTAGGGCTATCGCCTTATTTTCTTCAAGAAGGTCTTTTGACTCTTTTATAATATCAGTCTGGCGTTCAAGTTGTCTTTTGTAATTGTGAATGTCCATAGTCTACCATTTTTTCGAGACCTATTAAGTCTCGATGATAGAGCATTTAACTTATTCCAAATGCTCCCACCGGGATTTGAACCCGGGTTTGCGCCGTTCTCCACAACCTCAAGAAATTGAGGTTTAGGTAATTAAAAAATGCCTGTCCTTTAGAGGACTGAGGTGGTTGTCTCGTCGACTTGAACCTCGGCGGTTCGAGAGGGCGCCGTCCTTGACCACTAGACTATGGGAGCATGATAATCTATCAAGAAGACAGTTTAAAAGAGTTACGTTTGAACAAATAGCCCCTCCAGGATTCGAACCTGGGTTTACGCCTCCAGAGGGCATCGTCCTTGACCGCTAGACTAAGGGGCTTCGATGCTCAAAGATCCTTATCAGTTTTAAAACTTACTATCGGAATGTTTTTATAGATCGGCCTATTTTAATTTTAATGATATCAGGGATGTGGTTTGTAGTAGCCTTTATCATAATTGCGGTTTTGGTGATAATTAAGCTGGCAAATGAAAAGCAAGCTGTAGCTATCAAAGTATTGGTGATATTATTTGTATTTTTCACAATCACCGCAGGTTATGTTTTCATTAAAAATGGGGTGAACATAAAAAGTTCAAGCGAAGTTATGATGGGCGCAAAAGCCTATTTTGCTTGGCTAGACAAGTTTTTTGATAATAGCAAGAAAGTTGCGGGCTATGCGACAAAACAAGATTGGAGTATCAATAATACCCAAGTTTCTAAAAAAACAAAATGAGAATTGCCTTTCTCATTTTATTATTTCTGTTTCTAGGCGCTTTTATGATTGTCACAAAAAGCGATCTCCATCTTAGTAAGGCTGAAGAATTATCAAATTTTTATGATATTTATTATAATTGGATAGTAAGTCTCTTCTCGAATGTAGGCGCAACCACTGCGAATGTAGTAAAATTGGACTGGTTTCCCCAAGCAAATAGCACTCTTAAGTAAAACAGTTATTTTTTTAAACTTACTTTGTCAGCCTTTTTCATGCCTCTATAGCTCAGTGGTTAGAGCACCACATTGGTAACAATGTCCCAAGAATGTGGGGGTCGCGAGTTCAACTCTCGCTAGAGGCTTTATCTTTAATTTTAAAGCCTAATTTTCATTAAACAAATACTTAATAATATCAAATAGGAAGGAGGAACATGCTTGAAAGAACCCTAATGTTTGTTAAACCAGATCACTACCATTTATATGTCCCAATTTTAGAAATGGTAGATCCTCTGGGGAAAAGGGTGGCAGAGGGCCCAGTAGAGAAAGTATCGAGAGATAAAATAGCCGAACATTACATCTCTCATCAGAATCAAAGACACTACCTGCTTCTGGTAGATCATTTTGTTGATAGGAGTATCTTTCTGGCGGTTTATGAGGGAGAAGGCATCGTACAAAAGGTTCTGGATTTGGCAGGCCCCACTGACCCATCAAAAGCGGGTAAAGACACTGTCAGAGGAAGATTTAGTGACGACTCTCTAGAGCTTTCCAGAAAGGAAGGCAGGATAGTCAGGAATGTAGTTCATCGAGCAAGTTCATCCGAAGAAGCTAAACGCGAAATTGAAATTTGGGACTCTTATCTTGTTTGGAAGTAGTTTATTGGTTTAATCCAAAAGAATCTGTGAAGTTGGTAATTAGTGAATATTGATTTAGATAATCTATCCCTTTTTCAGTTATTAGGTAGCTCTTTCCATTCTTAACCTTTATCTCTTTTATGAAACCTTTTCCCATCAATTCTTTTAGATATTCATTCATCATCTGGTGAGATAGATTAGATTTGTAAAGGATATGAGTAGGTTTTATCTTTCCATTCTTCTCTCTTATCACTTTTAATATATCTCTAATGATCTCTAATCTATTTCTTTTCTTTTCCATATTTCCCCTATAAAAATTTATTTTTAAGGAACAGTTATCTTCTTTCTATTCCCCTGTTTAATTACCATTATCAGGCTAGTCAGTATAAGGAGATAAGCAGCAAATTCCAGAACATGCCCTACTACATAGAATACATTTTTACTAGGGCTGAAAATAAACTCAAATCTCCCTAAAAATAGGAATGTGAAGGCTAGCAAAGTGAGGAATACTTTCTTATTCTTATTTTCTGAATATTGATTTGTATATCCTAGCATAATGTAAAGGAGGAGTATTACTGATAATATATGGGTGGCAAGATATTTCTGCTCTGCGAAGACCACTCCTGCTAAGACTAGGATAAATAAAAGAGAGTATAATCGGGCGTTCTTATCTTTTAAAGTCATATAAGCAATGGTGGTCACGCCGCCTAAGAAGAAAAATATGTGGGCATACACTCCCAAATACCTCCAGATATTGGCTTTTTCAATTTCTAAGATTGTACGGGCGTTTTCCAGTTCAGATACTGCAAAACCATTCAATATGGCCCATAACGAATAGGATACGGATATTAGTAGAAAAGCCGTCCCAAAGAGACGAGACTCTCTTTGTCCACATAGTCTGTAAATTTTAAATGAATAAAGCGCAACCGCGAGAGTTATTAGAGCAAAGACCACCTCTAGGATTATGTCGTACCCATAAAACCACTGCGGAGAACAGTATAAAATATGCCCCATTTTACCTCAAAATGAAGTTCCGACTTTTAAATCTTATGCAAAAAAGATCTAGAACAAACTTTAACAGTCTATTAATAAAGAATTCGGTTTAAATCAGGGTACAGAGGGACACTAGAATGGTAGAGAATAATGATGGGAGAGGAACTAACCCTGCCTCTCCCACCTATATTCATTTCTGACAGTTAAATATATAAAACAGTTTCTTCATTTTGTTTTATGGAATTGAAAGAATTAAAAAAAGAATATTCTGAATTGGAGAAAAAGTATAAACTTCCTTCTTTTGATAAGATAAATGAAGATTTCGAAATAGAGAAGATTAATGCAGAGAGCGATTTTCTTTTAAGAATAATCAGAAAATTGATGATGGATAAAATAGTGGGATTCCTCAATTTTTTTGAGAGAGTGACTTCTAACCCTGCAAGTCTGCCTAAGGTTTATTACCAGTTTATCAAAGCGATAGACGTTGAAGATAAGAAAGAAGCAGACAAAATTTATAGTATGCTGGGCGATCTAAGTCTTATTGCCTTCGAGAGGGAAATTGAAGTGTCAGAAAAGGGCGAAGCAGAATTAATTAAGAAAATATATTCAGAGTGGAACGCATCAAAGGTCTCTTTAATGAAACTTGCAAAAAAGATGAGGTCTACTGAAAGCAATGTCTCTAAGAAAGAAAAGAGTTATTTCGGTTAAGCTTTAAACATTTCTCCAATAGATATCTCAATCATGCACACCGGCATCTTAATGCCCCATTGCTTTAGCATATCCGGATGAGCTTCGCCTATAAATCCGCATTCTCTTTTATCGGTAAATATACTCCCAGTTCGGCCCTCGATAAATCCTTCTTTTTTAACTTCTCTCAGTTCATAATTTAATGCGAAAGCTCTTGTTAGATAGTCTAAGATTTGCTTTAATTCTGTGAAGTTGGAGGGAGAGCATGCGATGACTAGAGATTCCATTTCCCTTATACCCGTTTCACTATTCTGATTTCTATCTAAGGAGAAGACCGTACCTATCTCGAATATTTTATGAGGATATTCATTGTCTTTATTTTCAGAAAGGATGCGAAGGGCAGGGAGAGTTAAATTAGGCCGTAATAATTTATATTCAGTCTTAGAATTTTCCAATTCAATTTTCTGTTCGTCTTTCAACTTGGCTTTTACACATTCCTCTTCCTTAATCAAATGGTAGGTTGAGATCTCTAACAGCCCAAGCCCCGCAAGGGCTTGCGAAATCTTTGATTGGATCTTGGTCATAGGGGACTCTTCTGCTATAGTGGCCACTTTTGGAATGGTATATTCAAATTTATCATAACCATAAGCAATTGCAACATCTTCTATAATGTCAACTTCATGCAAAATATCTGTTCTCCACGCAGGGATAGAAACTTTTCCTTTAGAATAATCATAACCCACTTTAGGTAAAAGTTTCTGTAGATCTCCCTCTTTTAATTTAAGCCCGAGCAAAGCATTAACATTGTCAATAGACAATTTCATTTTATCTGGAGACAAATCAGGCATAATCTCCTTTTTTCCATAATCAACTTCCATAGAGAATATCTTGCCCCCCATATCTGCTAAAGTCGTGACAATGATGTTAAGAGTCTTCTTTAAAGATTCTAGATTGGAACCTGAGCATTCTATAAAAACTTCTCTAGTCTCAGGAGTGATCTTGCCCGTCTCATGACTGTTTATAATGGGAGGCATAGATAATATCTTACCCATTGCATCAACGAAAACAGGGTACCTATCTAAGTTTTTCATAAGATCCGAGTAAGTTCTGCCTGCAGGATGTTTTTGCAATATCTCTAGTCCTGTAAGATCCCGATCCATCTCGAGAGGTCTAAATTTTATATCTTGAGGTTTACGCGCTTCAAATCTTATAGGTAAAGTTATTTTTTCTAAGGGATAAATGCCAATAGCAAGTTTTTTTCTATTTCTTCCTAAGGTAGTATGAAGTTTCTCTTGCAAATCAATGATCTCCTTTATTTTACTATCATCAAATTTTAGATTTTTTACTATCGCACAACAAGTGTAAGGCCTGATATCTTTTAATGAAGAGTCCACTTTCACCTTATAATTTTTTTCAGGAGCATTAACTTTGTACTTTTTTAAGCCAGGTTCCTTCCCACTATAGGCCTTTAAAACTCTTAGAAATCCTTGAATCGAAAGTACATCTGGCCGGTTAGGCAAGACTTCTATTTCAATCTCCTCCGCATTCTCGCTTTCAACAGGTATGCCCATTAAACTTATTCTTTCAGCTAGGTCAGGCGTCAATTTAACACATTGAGCAATTAGTTTTTTAGATATTTTGACTGTGGCCATTTTATTTATTCCAAAGAGGGATATCCCTTAATTTTTTAAGATCATTTGAATATAGTTCTCTAAGATCTTTTATCTCATAAGCCATCATCATCAACCTATCAAAGCCGGGGCCCCAGGCCAAAACCGGAATTGGCTCGCCTAACAAAGGGATAGTTACTTCCGGCCTAAATATTCCTGCTGCAAAAACTTCGATCCATTCTTTTTTACCCTCATTCCATACTAATCCTTCAACACTTGGTTCAGTATATGGGAAGAAAGAGGGTTGGAATCTTATTTTATCAAATCCCATCTTTTTAGAAAATTCTGACAAATATCCTAGTAGATTTGAAAGATTCGCTTCAGGATCTATCACTATTCCCTCGGTTTGATTAAATTCAAAGCCGTGTTTCCAGTCTACTGTTTCATTTCTAAAGCATTTTCCGATTGCAAAATATTTTGCAGGCAGATCCTTTTTCTTTAACTTTGCGAGAGTCTGAGATGATAATGCAGTAGTGTGGGTGCGAATTAAAACTCTTTTAGCAGTTTCTTCATTCCAAAGATATCCCCAACCTTTGCTGCCGCCGACCCCTTGCTCATGGGATTCTTTGACTCTTTTTACTATCTCTTTATCTGGAAGCTTGCCTTTTATATTTTTAACAAAAAAAGTGTCATGCATTTCCCTTACCGGATGATCCTGGGCCGTAAAGAGAGCATCAAAATTCCAAAAAGAAGTAACTGCTTTTGTTCCAGTCATCTCCTTAAATCCCATCTCTAGCCATATCTTTCTGCCATGATCTATGGCCTGATTAACAAAATGTTTCCTACCGCCATATACTCTTGGAACCTGAGCTTGAATATCATATTTTCTGAATTTCTTGCCTCTGCTCCAATCTCTGATAACTTCCGGGGTAACCTCTTCGATATAATCAGTTTTTATTTCTTTCCCAGCTATTTTCTTTCCCAGCTCTGTTAATTCAAATCCAGTTTCGCTTCTTTCTTCAATAACAATTATCTCTTTTCTTTTTTTCAAATTATCTAAGGCGAAGAGCTGTTCAGGTGCAAGCTTATCGTATTCAATGGGCAGCGCTTCCAAAAGCTGTTCTTCTAAAGATTTCTTAACCAGATCTTCTTTTGTGGCGGTAAGAGATAATTTGCCGTTAATTAAAGAGACAAAAGCTTTGCTCTTTAATACTCCTAAGGAAACCTTAAATTCATTTTCTGAAAGACCAGATGCTTCTTGTGCTTTCTGCAAAGGAAGGTAGTTATTAGATTCTAGAGTAAGGAGAAGTCTTCTTTCGGGAAGATGATTTTTTTTATAATAAATGCCATTTATTCCTAAGTCAATAATTTTAACCTTCTTTATATTTAATCTTAAGATGCCTTTATTTTCGAGAAACCGTAGCGCTCTTAAAACAGAAGTGGTGTCTAATCCCGACTTTGCCACAATTTTATCAATGTCAAGTTTCAAGTGAGGAATTACTTTTTGTTCTAAGGGAGAAAGTCTCTCAGCTAGTTCTTCCAACACAGAGTCTTCTTTATGGTCCATGTTAAATCTATGATTAAGGACATTAAAAAGATATTGATTCTTTAGCTTGTTTAGTCGAAGCCCCAAGAGACAAAATAAAACTAAATGCTCCTTTTTTATCTTTATAGTTTATAGCACAAAGCGAGACATTGAATTTTCTGCAGATTTTGACATTCTGCATTATCCTCGCTATCCTTTCAGCTTTCTCTTCATCTTCCAATCTAGCTATCTCGGAGACATCAATCCCAATTTTTACTCCCTTCTTTTGAGCAATGGCGGCAAGTACATGATTAAATCCCGAATCTATCTGCCTTAAATTTCTTCTTCTTTCCCCATTCTCTATGGAAAGAAGTATGTCAAAATTCCCATATTCCAGTAATTTTCTATTAAAATTATCATCCTGTGCCTTAATAATAACTGGCTTTCTCTCCTTCTTTATTAACTGTTTTGCTAGTTCGATACTTTTAGTTTCAATCATACTACCCTTGGATAATTGTGCCTTTAAATGACTTGTTATCAAGAATTCCTTGGAGATTTTTTAAGTTCTTACCAATTATGTAAGTCTTTATCTTATGCTTTCTTATTAAAGTGGATGCATGTTGATCTAGAACAAAATGCTGACCAGGCTTGTGCTTTATCCCATTAGCTCTCTTTTCAAATGATTTCCAGCTTATAAGGGGGATAAACTTGGCATCTTTATGAATCACTGGATTGGAGTTGTATAATCCCTCAACATTCGTCATATTAATAAATTCACTCTTAAAATGGTTAGCTAGTTTCGCAGCAGTGCTGTCGGATGTGGATTTATCTTCATATCTTAATGCTCCACAAATTACTGCATTGTTCTTATGTAAATTTGATTCTACTTCCTTCATATCCATTGGCAGAACCTCATTTGCTTCCTTGCCGAAGAATTGCATTAAGAATAGGGCATTCATTCGCGTGGCCCTTATTCCAGCAAGAGAGAGTTCTTTTTCAATTTTATTTTCATGTTTTAATGCTTCAATATATTTTCTCGCAATGCTCCCCCCGCCGCAGATAATCACAAATTTGTATTTTTTATAATATTTTTCAAGAGTTTTCTTAAGTTTATCTAGAAATATAAAGTCTATTTTTTCTGGGACAATTAACGATCCTCCCAGGCTTATCACTATCACCTTTTTTGAAGCCATCACAATTAAGTCAGTAAGTATTTATTTAAATTTATTCTTTGCCTGTTTGTTGCACCGCACACCCTGCACTTGATGTTTTTATATCCTTTACGAATAGTTGTTTTCCCTTTCAATTTAGATAAGCACTTCTTGCAGAACATCCTGCGATATTCGCCTAAACGAATTTTATATTTCATAGCCATTCTCTTTATTTTCTTCATATTTTCAGAAGTGAATTCTTCTTGCTTGAAAAATTCGTTAATCTCTTCCATAGCCTGTCTTTTATTGATATCTCGCCGCATGACAATTAAAGAAAAGTAGCCTATAAAAATATATTTAAGAAAAATAAGAAGACAGCATCGGAATTTCGCCTCTTGTGGGAGACTAACGCTCACGACGTAACCAGCTTGACTTCTGTGTTCGGAATGGGAACAGGTATTACCCAGTTACTATGGCCGTCTTCAGAAAAGCTATGAAAAAAGAGTTTAAAAAGCTTTCGTGCATACCTTCCTAGAATGGAAAACACAGATTTCAACAAACTAATTGAGATAATAAACCGATTCGGGAATAAAAAAGTAGCAGTCCTAGGGGACATTATTCTAGATCATTATATCTATGGCTCTCCGAGGGGCAATCCTGAAGCAGATGCCCTTTGTTTAACTATCGATAAAGATCAGGAAGATTTTAGGTTAGGAGGGGCGGCTAATCAAGCAAGGAATATAAAATCTTTAGGGGGCGAAATATATCTATATGGTCTTATTGGAGAAGACGAATCTGGCGAAACTATAAAGCGACTCTGTAGAGAAGCTGAAATAATCCTAATCTCAGCTAAAAGTGGGGAAACTATAAAAAAGACTAGGGTAATGGGAAAAAGATTTAATCACCCCCTCATGCGTTTGGATTATGGAGAGCAAGATCTCACCCCCATCTCCCAAAAAGACGAAAGTTTCCTTTATGAAACGTTTATCTCAAAAGGAAATTATGATGGGATTCTTATTCCAGACTATAATAAGAGAGTTCTCAGGGCAGCCCTTCCTCAAAAAGTGATAAGCTGGGCAAATCAGAGAGGTATTTTTACTTTAGTTGACCCAAAGTCTAAAAATGCATCGGAAGCAAATAAATTCCATGGGGCCACGCTTGTAAAACCTAATTTAGACGAAGCAAAATTAATTATGGGCGAATCAGAAATGGATAAGGAAACACTTGTCCAGGCCCTTAAGAAAAAGATGGGGAGCAAATATGCCGCTATCACTTGTGGAAAAGAGGGCATCATTACCTACGATGGAGGATACCATAATCTACTCACTTCAGCTAGGGAAGTAGTGGATGTTTCAGGGGCAGGAGATACAACTGCTGCAGCCCTGCTTCTCAGCCTTATTTCAGGAGCAAATATTGTAGAAGCAGCCACAATCGCTAATTATGCGGCAGGTATAGCTGTAGAAAAAGCAGGTACTGCCGCGGTTACCCGCGAGGAATTAATTAAAAGAATAACTCAAGAAAGAGATGGAAGATAATATCATTGCTAAACCAGAAATCCACAAAAAAGGTTGGGGTTATGAATCTTGGATAGTTAATAACGAAAAATACTGCGGTAAAATACTTCATTTTTATGCAGGTAAAAAATTCAGTTTGCATTATCATAAAATAAAAGATGAGACTTTTTACGTTTTGAAGGGCAAGTTTAAGATGATTCTCTATGATTCTTTAGAAGATTATAATAATAAGAAAATAATCGAGAAGGAAATTTCCCCCGGAGACACTATTCATATCTGGCCAGGGAGGATACATAGGTTAATTGCGTTAGAGGAAGGAGAAATCATAGAATTTAGTTCGCAGCATTTTGAGGAAGATAGTTATAGGATAGAGCCCGGAGATTCTCAGATTTCTTCATTATAGAAAAAATATGCGGGAAGGAGGATTCGAACCTCCGAAGGCACTGAGCCAATGCGTCTTGAGCGCATCCCGTTTGACCACTCCGGCATCCCCGCATATATAGTCTTGTATAGAAAGCATTTTAAAGATTATCTTTAGCACAATAACCTCTACAGCCACTAAACATAAGATATATAAATATAGAAATATCTTTTTATTAATATGAAAATACTTCTATCGCCCGATTCTAAGAAGAAACTGCTTCAAATTCTCAAGAAAGAATATAACTGCAGTACTCTTTTGGAGCTAGCGGGCAAAGTCGGAGTTAAAAAAAAGACATTGGAAGGATGGTTTTATATTAAAGAGAGGTGCATCCCCCATGAGGTGTTTGCCAAATTTTTAGTTGGAGATATTAAAGTTGTTGAAAAAAAGGAAGATTATTGGGGACAAATTCAAGGTGGCAAGAAAGGATATGAAATAATTTTAAAAAAATACGGTGCCGCTTCAGTGAAAGAGATTCAATCTTTAGGCGGGAAAAATGGAGCACACACTAAAGATTTAATTCAAAAACAATTGAAAATAGACATTGAAGATAATGTTTTTCTTGAGATATATGGTGCGCTTCTTGGAGATGGGTGGCTTAATAGTCTCTCTAGTAAAAATGGAAAATGGTTAATAGGGTTATGCGGTAATTTAAAATTAGATAAGCAATTTATTTTATATCATCGAAAAAATATTCAGAACTTAGTTTCAAGAAAAGGATATCTCACAGAAAGGAAGGATAATAATACGATTGAATTCGTATTCAGGCATAAATGGTTTTTCAAATTTTTAAATGAGGAACTTAAATTTCCCGCAGGTTTAAAAAATAACTTGAAAATTGCGGACCAAATTTATTCATTAGATTATAATAAGGTAATGTATGTTATTAGAGGAATATTTGATACAGATGGTTCATTTTATCTTGAGAAAAACCGCAAAGGGATACCTGTTTATCCTTGTATATCCATACATATGAAGGCACCTATTTTAATAGGGCAACTCTATTCTTTACTTGTCAGTCAGGGATTTAGGGTTTCGTTTGAGAGATCAAATAATCAAATAAAGCTCAAGGGTAGCAAACAATTAAAGAAATGGATGGATGAGATAGGCTCTTCCAATTTATACAAACTAAAGAGGATGAGAAGAGCTTTGAACCCCTAAGTTAGAATCCTCTTCCCCGCATTTTCTTCAATGTAGAATTCAGCAATTCTAAGCGGATAGATAATTTTAAAACAATTCATTCTCTCGTAAAAATAAGCACCTGTAGCTCAGCTCGGATTAGAGCGACTCCCTCCTAAGGCGTAGGTCCCAGGTTCAAATCCTGGCAGGTGCGCTTTATATTAGCAAACAACTGAGTAAAATGAAAAATATATTGACCAGCATAATTGTTGCAGGAGCAATTGCAACTCGAGATATTTCTCTAGTCAGGGATTTAAGGATGAGATTATTCTCCTCGCCTCAATACATTAGTTCTGTAGAGAATCCAGATAATAAAGGCGAGAATGAATTCCCAATTAATAACTTTGAAAAATTAAGATCTTTGAGAGGATACAAATCCGAACAGGAAAGACTTATTCCCAAGCAGAGTATCTTCTCAACTAGTCACGGAAGAGAAGACTCAAGAACCTATCTTTTGCCACAAAAGCGCAGAACTCTTTATAGCCATAGGAGAAACTAAGCAAAAGCTTTTTAATCTATCTAGAAGTTCATTTATCAAGCGCGATTAGTTAAATGGCAGAATAGCTGGTTTCCATGAGTAATCTGCTTAGGCAGCTATTTGAAAAGACCAGCGGACACGGGTTCGATTCCCGTATCGCGCATTGAACATGCTAGAGTCTATGGGAATAAAGGACCTAAATAAATTGCTGAAGGAGATGAATCCTAGGCTAATTGAAAAAGAATTTGTTTTCTGCACAATTTCCCAAGAACACATTGGTAAATTGCATCTTGAGGCATTACTAACATTTAAAGAAGCGGAAGGGATTACGATAATCATAGAAAAAGAAAAGGCAGATTCCAACACTTTATCATATTCTCAAGTCTGGAAAATGATAACTTTGCAAGTTCATTCAGATCTTTCTGCAGTAGGGCTATTAGCAGCAATAACTAATAAGTTAGCTAAGGAGGGAATAAGTGTAAATGTAATTTCAGGTTATTATCATGACCATTTGTTTGTTCCAATTAAGATGGCTGAGAAATCAATAGACTTACTACAAGAATTTGTAAACTCTTCTGCATAAACATCCTAACATTAAATTTAAAAGTCCCCCATTATTGTCATAATCAGATGGAACTCCAAAATACAAAGAATTGGTATGACAAGGTATATAAAATTGCATTGATCTTGCCTATAATTGCCCTAATTTTCTCAATTTTTTATTTATATAATTTTACTCAAAAGACGGGAGATATAATTTCAAAAGATGTGACTCTTACTGGAGGCACAACTATCACTGTTTTTGGAGAGGATGCAGATTTAAAGAAAATTCAAGCAGATCTTAAGACAGAATTTCCAGATTTAAGAGTTAGGGAAATATCGGACATCCTTACAGGAAAGAGCAGCGGATTCTCGCTTACAACAAAAGCAGAAGTAGATAAGATTAAACCTGCATTGGAAACTTCGTTGGGATACGCTCTTACAGATGAAAATTCTTCTATTGAATTTTCTGGAGCGAGTTTGTCTTCAGGATTTTATGCGCAGCTAAAGTACGCCTTGATTTTATCGTTTATTCTTATGGCCATAGTTGTTTTTGCGATATTCAGAGATTTCGTACCTAGCTTTATAGTAGTTTTAGCCGCCTTTGCAGATATAGTAATGACGATAGCAGTGGTTAATCTATTGGGCATTCAGCTTTCAAGCGCAGGCATAATTGCATTCTTAATGTTAATAGGATATTCAGTAGATACGGACATCCTCCTCACTACTCGCCTGATCAGAAAGACAGCAGGAGGGAGCGTAAATCAAAGAATATACGATGCATTCAAAACAGGAATGACTATGACTCTGACCTCCATAGCAGCCATAGCGGTCTCTTTAATCTTAATTTATAACTTTTCAGGCGCATTAAGACAAATCTTTACCATTTTGTTAATCGGCCTAGGATTTGATATTTTCAATACTTGGATTTCAAACGCTTCTTTATTAAAATGGCATATGGAGGCTAAAAAGAAATGAAGTTAACTTGGAGAATCTGGATTTTAGGAATTGCTTTGATTCTTTCGATCTTAACGATAGTTAACATCAATGCCTCTATGAAACTTGTTCTTCTTATACTCTTAGTGGGAGCACTTTTTGCATTGCATAGATTTGGGAAGGCCAAAGGCGTCTTAATATTTCTCGGTCTTTTGATGCTATCGGCAATATTAATCTTTTATTCTTTTGAATCAGGAGTAGTAATAAAATCTCTGGACAAAGATTCCGATTTCTTCTCTCAAGGTCTTAGAAATGGGGAGATAATAAAATCATTAAATGGTAATAAGATAGAAAACAGGGCAGACTATTTTAATGCTTTACAGGAAATAAGGTTCAATCCTAATGAAACTCTAAAATTTGAAATAGGTACAAACAGAAATTCTCATATAATATTCACTAATCAGACGCCTCAAATAATAGTCGCGGATGTATCAAAAACTAATATTCAGACAGGACTAGATTTAAGAGGAGGGGCAAGAGCACTTGTCCAGCCAAGCGAGAAAATAAACGACGCAAATCTTGATGAACTCATTCAAATAAGCAGGAACCGATTTAACGTATATGGATTATCCGATGTACAGTTAAGTGGCGTTAGCGACTTAGAGGGCAATAAATTCATGCTGGTAGAAATAGCAGGCGCAACTCCCAAAGATTTAGAAGAGTTAATTTCTCAGCAAGGCAAGTTTGAAGCAAAGATTTCTAATAAAACAGTATTTGAAGGAGGAAAAAAGGATATAAGCAGAGTCTGTCGAAATGATGCCAGTTGTGCCATGATAACAAGTTGTGATCAAAACTCAGATGGCAGCCACTTCTGTAATTTCAGATTTACAGTTTATTTAACTGAGGATGCCGCAAAGAGACATGCAGATATAACTAAAGCCTTATCAGTAGACGAGACTGGCCAGTATCTTTCTGAAAAAATCTACCTATATGTAGATGAGCAAGAGGTGGATTCTCTTCTTATTGGAGTGGATTTGAGAGGCCAAGTTACAACTCAAATATCCATTCAAGGTTCAGGCGCAGGTGTAACAAGAGAAGAAGCCTATGAAGTAGCTCGGGAATCTATGAACAAGCTTCAAACAATCCTAATTACAGGTAGTCTGCCTTATAAGTTAGAAATAGTAAAGTTAGATACTATTTCTCCCACATTGGGTAAAAACTTTATCAATCTCCTCTTGATTACTGGAGCAGTTGCGATTCTATTAGTTGGGACGATAATATTTATTAGATATAGAAAAATAAAAGCCTCTGCAGCTTTGCTCTTGACTTCCTTTTCAGAATTGATAATAATCCTGGGAGTAGCTTCCTTTATCAAATGGAATTTAGATCTTCCTTCAATTGCGGGAATTCTAGCAGTTATAGGTACAGGGGTCGACAGTCAGATAGTCATCCTTGATGAGGCTGAGAAGAAGGATCAGTCATCTAGTGTTAAACAAAAAATAAAGATCGCTCTTTTTGTGATCATCACTGCCTATATTACTAATGTCGCCTCCTTAATCCCTCTTTATTGGGCAGGCGCGGGCTTATTCAAGGGATTCATGATAACTACCATAATTGGAGTAACTGCAGGGGTATTTATCGCACGTCCGGCTTTCGCAGACTTAATAAAAAAAATAAAGGGAGAATAAAATGCTTCCAAGGTGGCATATTTTTTATGGAGCTATTTTTACCTTAGTAATCTGGGCAATAATCCCCACTATAAATCCTTTTTACCTGGGACTCCTCTTTTTAGCTTCTTTTTTGATTGATTTTGACCATTATATTGAGGCAGTCTTACACACCAAAAAATTAAGTTTATTCAAGGCCTTTGATTATTATAAAAGTCTCCAGCAGAGAGAACAAGAGAGTTATAAGAAAGGTCTCCGTAAGAAAGGAGAGTTCTATATATTCCACACCGTAGAATTCCATTTATTCATAGTCCTTTTAAGTATATTTTTTCCATTCTTATTTTATATTTTTCTAGGGATGGTATTCCATTCTCTTCTAGACATATTAGATATGGTAAGGAAAGACAGATTCTATACAAGAGAATATTTCTTTTTTAATTGGTTAAGAAAGATCTCTTCCTCATAGAAAGCTAACAAAGCCCTTTGCCAGAAGGAGAAATGCAGGAGTCCAAAGTAGAAAGGTGGGCAGAGTAAAAAATATGGACAAGATAAGCAAAGCTGCTGAGATAAGATCTAGAAAGCTTAAAACGTCTCCGGTAAAGGCAAACATGCCTTTCAGAAATAAAAGCCCTGCACAAAATAGGGTAAACTGTAAGAAGGGGTGCATTCCAAATACAAGCATCAGAAAAGCCATTGCCGATACTAAGTCGATCCCTCCTAAAATTTTTACTGCTAGAGACATAGAAATTTTATCTTACATTAATTCTTAAGTTTTATGGTTCAACAATCTCCACATTTATAGAAGTAGCTCCCAACTCAACTAGAATAGTCTTAATTTCATTAATAAAGTTCTCAGGCCCAGCAATGTAAAATTCTTGATTAAAATTGCTTACTTTTTCTTTCAGCAAATCTTTATCAGTGCTCTTGTTCAAGTATCCATCAGTTTTCTGTCGAGACAATAAGAAAAATATATTTTTTCCTCCAAAAAGGTGTTTTAGTTCCCTCTCCAATATGAGGTCAGATCTAGTTTTGGCAGAATATATAAGCATATTTCCATTTATTACATCATCTTGCTTCAATTCTCTCAATATCGATATAAAAGGCAAAATTCCTGTTTCATGAGCGATAAATACCCCTTTTCCTTTATATTCTAGATTGCCCAACATATCAGATACTACTATTTCATCTCCAGGTTTTAAGTTGTTCAGGGCCTCATTGAATCTGTCCCTTCTAGATTCTTTAAAAATAAACTCAAAATAATAATCGCTATTAGGGGAAGTTATCGTGATAGCTCTGCTATTGTTTTCAAAACCTGCTTTTGGAAGAGAAACATTAACTGCTCGACCAGGGATAAATTTAAAGTCCCTCGGCTTAACTGCTATAAGTCTCTTTGTTTCCAGAGTAGGCTGATCTATAGCCATTATTTTAAGCCGATACTCCATGAAATTAGTTGTAAAATTAGATATAAAAAGATAATGATGGTTATATGGTATGATCAATTAAGGCAGTTATTTTCAATTCTCTTAACGAAGAATTTCTTCTCTTGGGGTTTATATTCAAATAATCGGTAAAGATCGCCATACTTTACCAAGGAACTAATTTTATATAAACTTTATTCCAATCTAGCAAAGTCTTTCCAAATCTGACTTACTTCAGGGCCCCTCGAGTCTTTATATTTTCCCTGATAGAGAATTATTTTTCCTCTGGGCTCCCAAAAAAGCATCTGCCCTATCTTCATGCCTGGATAAACCTTTAGCTTATGTATGGAATGCAATTCTAATGTCCATTGTTTCTTAAATCCTAGGTCTCCCAGTCCAGAATTAAGATAGATATACAATCCCAGCCTTCCAATGGAGCTTCTTGCCTGCATAATGGGAACATAGTGGTCAGACCCCATCTCTTCTATAGTGTGGCCGAGATAAAGCTGATGAGGTTCTAAAATAAAACCTGTTTCAGGTATAGTTATTTCTTTATAGAAATTTTCTTTTGCAGAGTCCAGAACTTTGTTCTTATAAATTTTAAATGTTTTTCCTAATCTAAAATTATAACTATTTGGATTCAGGTTTTCTGGGATAAATGGGTTAATATGAATTCTATTTAATTTAACTTGCTTTTCTATTTCAGATCCTGTTAAAATCATTAATTACCTCCTCAGTCCAGCCTCGATGCATTCTACCATCAGCATGAAGAACAGGATTATCTGTCTCACATGCACAGGATCGATATTCGAATTCTACTTTTATGCCTTCATAAGAAAATACCGGATTTCTATGAGGGGTGAGATGGTATTCAGGAGGATTAAGTTCGTTGAAAATTTTTTTTGAAGAAACAAATTCTCCTACCATATTGCCCTCATATGCATGCTCAAATAACTGGCGCACAACTACTTCCTGAGCATAAGATTGAGCCCATCCAAGATAATCTCTCACTTCTTCTATAGAATGGATGCCTGATTTATGAAGAAGAAGAGAGAATTTTACTTTACAATTAGCCTCCTTAAGAAAGTCTAAATCGGGTTTAATTCCCATTATCTTTCTATTTTTATCCATTTCGTTATGGGCTATAGACACGCATAGAGTTTGAAGGTTATCTAGAGAGCCAAGTTTATCTAGATGAGAGCCATTAGTATAAATTTGAGTGGGAGCCTGTTGTGAACAAAGTGTAATTATCTGATCAATTTCAGGATGAAGGGTAGGCTCCCCCCCACCAGTTATCTCTATTTTGGAAAATTTCTGAGAGACAAGAATCTTAACCAAGCTCTCCAAGGATAAAACTTCTTTAGAAGCATTAAGCCGAAAATCAGTAATACAAAAAGCACAGTGAGCGTTACAGACTTTTTCTATGGGCAGAACATATAATTTCATTTTATCTCCTGAAGAAAAGCTAAAGCATCTTCTTTCGAGAAAAATACATGGTTTGAGCAGCAGAGGACCCACTCATCTGGAGAAAATTCTTCACTAAATATGGAGATAGTCTGAATATTCTTATGAAGAAATTTATTCAGGTAATAAGCTATGCCCTGTTCAGATACTGTGCCATAAGACCTACCAGAAAAGTAGCAGATTAGATAATTGCAATTTGTGATATAATCACAGTCATCAAAGAATATTTCTTGCATTATCTGATGAATTTCTTTATAATATTTCTTAGGATCAAACTTGAAAATGTTCATTTTAAGTACATCAGGATATTTTCCATCATTTTCTATAGGATCGTAAACTTCATGCCCTTTACTTCTTAAGATACATTTAATATCATCCTTCCAAGTAGTGCCCTCTGGGCCATAGCCAACAGGCCCTGCTAAATAAAATTTCATTTTAGTTTCTTGCATACCTCCAGAATGATTTTATCTAATTCTTCATAGGTTGAGGAAGTATAGAGAAAGTGAGGGATTTCTTCCATCTTCCCCACAAAAAGATCTCGAGAGTCTTTTAATTCATCATATCTTATTTGTTGCTGAAAAGATCTCCTAGAGTATCTTTCTTGCATCTGCTCTAGCGAGGGACAGGCAAAGATTATAATAGAGTTATATTGAAAAACCTCATTCAAAATGTCTCTCTCTTTTTCATCGAAAGGATCTCCCCCCCTCCATAAGGCACTATATACCTGCTCAGAAATATGAGATCTATCGAAAACAACATCATCTGCAGAAGCATATTCTTGCAAGTAACGTGAAAATTGGTCTCCCTCCTTATGATGTAAGGATCTTGAATCCCATCTTAATGTATTCTTTAGGTGTTCCACGCAAGTGGATTTACCTGCACAGTCAGGACCATCAATTACAACTTTCCTTAAATTATGGGCCATAGTCCCCCCTCTTTATTTTTTCGCAATGATCTAAAATGAAATCAGCACGCTTTTTGATACTCTCTTGGGCATCATATGACCCTATTACCGGGACGCTGATAATAGAATATCCTAAGCGAGTGTAGGTGACAATTAGTTCATTATGGATCTTGATGACAGTTTCAGGATCTTCGATTCTCACTCCATCAGGTACAAAAGGTAAAGGGTCAAAAAGGAATACCTGTCGAGAGTAATTTCGACTTTTAGCAACCTCTTGAATTCCATAAGGATAGTAACTAAAATATAAAGAACAATAGGCAAGGTTGTCTACCACGCTTCTATCTAGAAAGCATACTTCCGAACCAATAGCTTTTTTTTCTAAGTTAGACTCTTGCAAAATTTGTAATAATGACATTTCATATTGGCGTATTAGTATTTCCTCAGGAGTTATTTTGTTCTCAGCTCTTTGCTTTATAACTTCGCGAGCCACTTCAGGCAGGACTAAATATCCTCTTTCCTCCATTTGCTTAATCACACTGCTTTTCCCAGAAGAAGTTGTCCCAGTCAGGATTATTTTTCTTAACATAATATCTTATAGTGTTGTATTAGACATAGCTTTTTTTAGCCAAAAAATAGTCATAGTGTTGTATAAAGGCAGAAGAATTAAATATGGGCAAAACCTCTTGAAGGTATGCTTAATACAGAGGTAATAAAGAAGATAGAAGATTTGGTATACGCAAAACCTAGAAGCATACAAGAAATCTCTTCTTCAATTGGAAAAAACTGGAGGACGGCCGACAGATACGTTGAGGAGATTGAAAAGAACTTCGGGACAATTTCTACACGAGTATTCAGAGGAGGCACGCGTGGGGCCCTTAAGATAGTTTATTGGTCTTCAGTTGACAAAGTAAGCCACAGTATCTTTCAAGAAAGACTTGAGAAGCAAATTCTTGCGGCTCGTGTTAAAGAAGAATTTTCACCTTTTGATATTTATCAATATATTGATGAGAAAAAAAAAGAGGCAATTGTAAAAGATAATGAAGTAGATAATATGCCTGAATTTAGGAACATTCTTCTAAGTGCACAGAAACAGCTCCTTCTTTTCTCAGGCAATCTATCTTTTATTAATATTAAGAATAAAAGGGCCGATTTTATAGATGTATTCAATGAGCTTGCTAAAAAAAGGGTAAATGTCAAAGTACTATGCCGGGTAGACATTGTGGGTAAGGAAAATGTTGAAAGGATGCTTTCTTTAAATCTAAGGCATGGCAAAGACTACATTGAGATCCACCACGCTGAGCATCCCTTGAGGGCGGCGATAGTCGACGGCAAGTTAATAAGAATGAAAGAAGTCAAGCAACCAAGTGGAAAGAAAAAAGAGCTTGAAAAAGCATTGTTTATCTATTATACTATGAAGGATAAGGAATGGGCGGAATGGCTATCAAAAATTTTCTGGAAGATATTCTCTTCATCCTTAGATGCAAATAAAAGGCTGGAAGAACTCAATCGGATAAGATTATAGTAATTTAAGAGTAGTTACAAACATAAAGTTTATATAATCCTTAATTATGGCTTTTTTATGAAAGCAATATTGGAAGGGATGTCTTTTTTGATAGTAATTTTCTTTGGGTTATTTGGAGCTATCGCTTTTGGAGTGGTTTTACATGAATATTCTCATGCCCTGGATTTCTCAAAGGTTGCTAGCAATAGTCAAATATGTGCTCTATCCCTTCCCACAGAGCCTTCTCAAATAATTCATAATGGACTCGCCTATTACTCTTTTGAAGTTGAAGAGGGGTCAAGGGAAGAGGCTGAAGCAAGAAAAATCGGCCAATATACTGAGTTTAAAGCATATTCCATAACAATTGCGGTTCTTATTTTATTTGTAATCTGTCTAGAAGTTGTCTTTAGAGGAGTTAAGGGAGCATTCACTAGAAACTTACATAGCATCTAATCTTCGGATTCTCTCATCAACAGGGGGATGGGTGCTAAATAAATTTTGAACTTTCTTTTTGAAAGGATCAGAAATAAACAAAGGTGCTACCGCTTTAGGATATTTTTTTGTATCTGCATAAGGTACATGTTCCGCTTTTATTTTTCTTAAAGCATTTGCCAAACCTCTTGGGTATCTAGTGAATTTGGCCCCCGTAGCGTCTGCAACGTATTCTCTTCTTCTGGAGATGGCCAAAGAAACTAATTGTGCTAATATAGGGGCAAGAATAGCAAATAATATTCCTAAGACAATCAAGATAATATTTGCCCTGCTATCCCTATCCGTATTTGCAAACCATAAGCTTCTTAGAAATACTTCTGCAGCAATAGCAATCATTCCAACTAAGACTGCAGTTAAAGTCATAAACCTTATATCAAAATTAGCAATATGGGCCATTTCATGAGCAATCACTCCTTCTAGTTCTTCTTTATTCAATTTTGAAAGAGCTCCAGTTGTAACACATATCACCGCATGCTGGGGATCTCGGCCAGAAGCAAAGGCATTGATCTCCTGCGATTCCATAACATACGCTCTAGGCACAGGCAACCCGGAGGCCAAGGCCATATTTTCCACAGTATGATAAAGCATCCTATGTTCAGTATGAGAAGCAGGCTTGGCTTTCACAGAGGCTAAAGCTATTTTATCCGAGTTATAATAGCCTGCCCAAATATAAATTAGAGATATCACAATTGATAAAATCATAATAATAAAGAAGTAAGACGGGTTTAATATGATCGACACAATATAGCCTATTATCAAAAAGAAGACAAATATAATTGCCATTAAGAAAAAAGATTTCATTTTATTCCTTGAAATTTGGTCTTCGAAAGAGAGCTTTTCTACCATGAAAACTTTAGGCTTTTTTGCTATATAAAGCTTATTCAATTAAGAGAAATTTTCAAAATATTCTAAATATCTTCTGCATCTTGTAAGATTCTGCTCGGCCCTCGTTTTATATTTCTCTGATTTGAAAATAAAATAATTCTCTTCAAAATAATCATTCAGATATCGCGCAGCAAGTTCCAAGGTCAGCAGCGACATGGCATCCTTTGCCTCTTTTTGTGAATACTCAAATGGAGACTCAGAGTTATACCCCTCTAAAGCCGCCCGGAAAATTTCTTGCCTAAAGAGCGAAGTGGCCGGTTTAACCCTGCACCAACTCCTCAAAGCATCCCCCAGGTCTATCAAAGGGCTTGCAATCATTAAAGTATCAAGATCAAGTATGGCAATGGCTTTATCCTCTTTAAAAAGAAAATTCGCAATTTTAGGGTCCGCATGAATTATGGTCTTTCTCATTTTCCCTATATCAGGGGATAAATTTATGTGGTTTCTAATAAAATTAAATTCCTCATTTACAGCATTCGATTTTATATTGTTTTTCTTAGAGTGCATTAGGCATTCAAGTTTATTTATAATATTTTTAGTATCATGGAATCCAGGTAGTTGAAAAGAAGGTTTGAAATTAGATTTAGACATTATTTTATGAAATTTACCCAGGATTTTTCCGGCTTCGTATGCTGTTTTTATGGAAGGATTTATTGAATCCTGCTGATCATGTGCAATATACTCAAATACTCTCCATATAGCATCTCCTTGTTTAGTAAAAGCTTTATGATCTTTGTTTTTAAGGAGAACTGGAACGAATATGCCATTAGTTCTTAGGTAACTTTGGAATTTTTCATAATCTTCTATAACTTTCTCATTAAAAATAGGGCTTAAGCACTGCAGAACAAAATTTCCTTTTAGCGTTCTAATTTTGTAAGACCTATTCACTATTCCGTCCTCTAGTCTTGCCAATTCTTTAATCTCTCCAAGGCCAAAACTTTGCGAGACTTGCTGTAATGATTCTTGAGCTTCCATATGTATCAAAAGACTAGGTTCCTGGCTTTTTGTTCTCCAAGAGCTGCCCTTATTTTTTGTGCAAGATCGGCCCTATCTTCAGGTAAAGTGATGGAGTATCTTACAAAATCTATCTCTGCGTTGCCTAAGTAAGCTTGTCCATAGGTTGGCCTGATTATTGTATCCAGATCTATATTTTGTCCTTTAAACATATCTCTCAAAGAGAACTCCACTTCTTCCATAAATTGAGCTATATCTAAGTTAAAGGGTTCATGATAAGATGAAATCCTAATGTATTCCTTCTCCATCCTTTACCATAATATCATTTCTATATAAGCATTTTTAAAAAATTTATAATACTATTATGAAAATATTTATAAATGGGCCCTTGTTTAAAAGAAGATGAAAATAGTAAAAGAACAGGACAAAAGTACTTTAGTTTTGAAAACGCAGCCGATAGAATTAAAGAATCTAACAAACTTGAGCAATCCGATTGTAATAAAAATTCTTAATCTTATAAAGGAAAGACCCATCTACCCTAAGGAAATTGCTGAAAAGCTCAAGATCCACGAACAAAACATATACTATTATATCCGAAAATTGGAGAAAGCAGGGATAGTGAAAGTTGAGAGGGAAGAGTTAATGCAAGGAACAACTGCCAAGTTTTATACTTTAAGTTCTGAATCTTATTTTTTTGCGGTAAAAGACTTTCATGAAAGTTCTAAATTGCAAGAAAGAGAATCAAAATTCCTAAAACCTTTTATTAGAGATGGAGAGTTGGATGCATTGATAGTAGTAGGAAGTCCCGATCCACACGGCCCCTTAAATGCCAGAAGCAGAGACGGTTATTTTGGTATGGACTTGGCCTTATTCATAGGCACTTTCCTTAATTCCATAACTGAGTGCAGGGTGAAACTAGATACAGAAACTTCTGAAAAAGATCTGGAGAAGAACAACCTTCTCCTAATCGGCGGCCCCATAGTTAATAAAATAACAGGCGATATTAATAAACATCTGCCGATCTTCTATGACGAGGCTAAAAGAGGGTTCTATTCAGTTTTAACAAAAAAATATTATATCGATGAAAGCATAGGAGTAATTGCAAGATGCCCTAATCCGTATAATAAGGAAAAGCAAATTCTTTTAGTTGCAGGAGTTAGGAACTGGGGAACAAAAGCAGCTATTCTGGCTTTCTTAAAGCATTTTGAAGAGCTAGAGAGGGGGAATAAAGGAACATTTAGTAGGGTTGTTAGAGGCCTAGATTTAAACTCAGATGGAACTGTAGACGATATAGAAATATTAGAATAAATTAAAAGTCTACTTTTGGCAGGGCCCTTTCTTCAGCAGCTATTTGGAGCATCTGTTTTTCCTTCTTGTTATACAAGTTAGCAAAGAAAGCACCTGGGAAAGTCTCTACTGAATTATTATAGCTCAAAATCGAATCATTGTAATATTGCCTGGAATATGCAACTCTTTCCTCAATTGCTGCTAATTCCTGCTGCAAGTGTAAGAAGTTTTCATTAGCTCTCAACTGAGGATAGTTTTCAGCTAAGGCAAATAGGGATTTGAGGGCATTCTGTAATTCCGCACCTGCCTTGACTCTCTTTTGTATATCTTTAGCACCTAAAAGGGCTTTTCGGGCTTCAGTAACATCCTGCATGATGCTCTTCTCATGCTTAGCATATCCTTTAACAGTATTTAACAAATTAGGGACCAAATCAGCCCTTTTCTTTAATTGAACATCAATCTGAGCCAAAGAGTTGTCAATCCTATTTTCAAGAACAATAAACCTATTGTAATATATGACAAAAGCTAAAGCAATTATCAAAATTATAGCACCTATTAAAATCCATAGCCATATCATAATAATATACATTTAATTGCTTTTATAAACCTTTTTCATGCACCGCAGTTTTAAAAGAAGCATTCTCAGCAACAATAACGTCATTTTTCTCTCTCAGAATATTAAAACCTCTTTTTTTAAGAAATTCCTTTATAGCTTCAGGTGAATAGCGGGCGTGTAATTGTTCCATGCCTTTGTGATATTCCAACAAGATGTAATGAACACTTCTCATTATTTTTTCAGGAGAGTTGTAAAGTAGGTCGTATTCTGCACCTTCAATATCTACTTTTAAGATGTCGCATTCTTTCACCTTTAGTAGAGAAAAGAGGTCTTTAAGGGTAAGCGATTTGACTTTAATTTTTTCACCTTTTGGATAAAGGGCCGAACTTCCCCTAGTAGTCAAGGGATCAACATAAAAATCAATGTAGCCATTTTTCCCGGAAGAGGCCATGCAGAATGCTTTAACCCTTTTTTGTAAATGATTTATTTCTATATTTCTTTTTAGTTGCTTGAAACTCCAAGGATCAGGTTCAAAAGCATAGACAACTGCATTTGGATGCTGCAAGCCTGCGTAAAGAGAATATACTCCGATATTAGCCCCCAAGTCTATAATTGTTCGTGCAGAAGGAAAATCCAGCGAATATAATTTATCTCCAAATATCTCCTTAATGCTGAGGATCGCAGTTTTGTCTTTTTTAGATTTATTAGGAATTTCAAGTCTGAGGTTTCCCGGGAGATGGTAATAAATTTTCTCTCCCTTTGCTAACCCGAGCAAATGCTGCACGACCTTGCCTTTATTTTTTACTATTAGTAATCCTCTACCGGCTTCTTTCATCTTGCCAATGTAATGGGAGATTTTTATCTTTTTATTTGAAGTATTCTCTAAGCTGGCCATTTTATTTATTTTCAATCTCTTTTATCTTGTCTGCAATCTGTACAAGATCAGGAAGAGTATAATCTGGATAAATCTGTTTTTTATGCTGTAATTCCATAATATCTTCTCTCAATATCCCTATTCTAAATGTTTTTTTCACTCCTGCATTAATGCCGGTCTGAATATCACTCAAATTATCTCCAATCATATAGGATTCTTCAATATCAATGTCCAGATCTCTTTGAGCCTGCAGGATTAAGCCAGGTTTTGGCTTTCTGCAATTGCATTCACCGTCATATTTAGGGTGATGGATGCATTCATACATCGCATCGATCCCTAGCTCTTTTTTTAGGTAATCATTGATCTCTTTCAGCTTTTCAATTCTTAGATAGCCAAAAGCAACCCCTGGTTGATTAGAAATAGAGATCACTTTGAATCCCATATCCTTAAATTTCTTTATCCCCTCTCTTACATTCGGCAATATTTTAAGCTGTTCAAGAGTAGCAGGGGCCATTATGTTCCCATCGACTTCATATAATATTTCATTTATTACACCATCTCTGTCCAAAAAAACTGCCCGATTCATATTAAAAGTTTTCAGGATTCCTAAATTTCCTTAAGTATAAAGTCTCCTTGATAAGAGCCTTTATGATTTCTGGTTTTATTTTAACGAAGAAACCTCCTCCTTCTGATTCAGCTTCAGAGACTCCTGCTATTCGAGGCCGGTGGGTAACTGGAAGTTGTTTCATTTTAAAACCTTTAGCGGTGGCCTTTACTAAGAATTCAGAATCGGCCCCTCTATCTTGGGTAATGGGCTTTATAGCATCAATTACTTCTTTCTTGCATAGTTTAAATGCACAATCTGCATCTTTAAATTTTATTCCTAAGATTAGTCCCAGGGCCAAATTATATAATTTAGAATAAGCAATTCTCATGAATGGATCTCTTCTTTTCTTTCTATAACCCACAACAGCATCATATTCTTTAATAGACTCCATAAATCTAGTTAATTCTTCAATATTAAACTGTCTGTCAGAGTCGGTATAGAAAACAAGATCATACTTTGCATTTTCCCATCCTTTTTTTAATTGCGACCCGTATCCGACAAAAGTTTTCTGCTGAATCACTCTGATATGCTTATTCTTCTTTGCCAATTCTTTGGCGAGTTGAGGAGTTTTGTCCTTACACTTATTGATCACAAGAATAAGTTCATACGTCTTGAAGTGCTTATTTAAAAATTTAATAATGTCCAGAGAGACTTCTCGAATGTTTTCCTCTTCATTATATGCGGGGATAAAAACCGATATTGACTGAGTGTATTTTTTATCTTTCATAATTTAAATTTTCCTGATTCTATTTCTTCTTTGACCATATTATACTTTTCTATTTTTCCAATTTCTCTGAAATAGGTTGAAGGATCTAATCTATAAATGTGACTATTAAAATTTTTTGTAAGTTCACGAAGGATCTTTCCAAGGTCTTGAGTTTCATTTGGTTTTATAGAAGCAATTACTTTTTTGTTAAATACATATATACCTGCATTGGCATTTCTTTTTTTAGGAGGGATTGTATTCATCTCTTCTTCAGTTAATCTTTCTCTGAAATTTATAATCTTGAAATTTTCATCAAAGTCTATTTGACTTGAAGGGGGACTGGAAGGATTCCTTAAATAGGAAACCATGGTCAGATCAGATTTCTTGGATTTATGAAATTCAAGCAACTTGCTCAAATCAAGATTAGTCAAGTTATCTCCGTTTATAATAATGATTTGGTCTTCTACGAACTCAAGCATTTCCCGTATCGCCTGAGAAGAGGGCAGTAATTCATTCTCTTTTAAGTAAGTAAGATTAACTCCCCATTCCAAGCCATCTTTAAAATAATCAATAATTGATTCTTTGAGATAAAAAGTAGTGATGCCAATGTCATTTATCCCATACTTTTTGAACAAATTTATTAAATATTCTAAAACAGGTTTTCCATCAATGGGCAGCATCGGTTTTGGTAGATCATCTGTCAAGGGTCTCATTCTTTCTCCAATCCCTGCCGCAAGAATTAATCCATTCATCTATACTCCTATTAAATGGCCTTCATCCATTCGACTGTTTTTCTTATCCCTTCTTCAAGAGCTACTTTAGGTTGCCATCCAATCGCTCTTTTTATCTTACTTATACTAAAGACGGCTCTCTGAGGATCGCCTATTCGAGGCGGGCCCCTGACGACGTCTAAATTAGTGTTGAGAACTTTTTTCATTGTCTTAACCAAATCAAGAACACTAGTCTCTATTTCCGTTGCGACATGATAACCCTCGCACTCTCCTTTTTCCATAGCCATGATATTTGCTTCAACTACATCTCCAACATATACATAATCTCGCGTAGGCGTTCCATCGCTTCTCATTATAGGGCTTTCTCCCTTCAAGAAAGAGTTCAAGAAGATCGAAATGACTCCCCCTTCTAGTTTAGGATTCTGTCTCGGACCATAAACATTTGCATAGCGTAACGATGTATACTTCAATCCAAAATTTTTGGAGTACATATAAAGGTACATTTCTGCCGTATATTTGGAAGCGCCATAGGGAGTTAAAGGATGGATTGAATGCTCTTCAGTAATAGGTATCTCCAAAGGTTCCCCATAGCTTGCCCCTCCAGAATTGGAATAAATGATTTTCTTAACTTTATATTTTAAAGATAATTCTATAAGATTTATAGTTCCAATGATATTTATTTCTGCATCTCTCTGGGGATTTTCTAAAGATTGGACTAAATATCCAGCAGCAGTGTGGAAAATATATTCAGGTTTATGTTTCTCAAAGATTTTATCTAATGCATCCTTATTTCTAATATCCTCTTCATAGAAAATTGCTTTTGAATTCAAGTTATCGCGACTCCCTGTAAGAAAATTGTCTATTGCGATAACAGTATAGCCTAGTTCAACTAACCTATCAACGAGATTGCTACCAATAAAGCCCGCCCCTCCAGTTACTAATATATTCATGTTTTAACTATTAATGTTATTTTTATAAACATTTGGATAATTTTCGGATTCATTTTGCGCTCATTATTTCGAGATGCTTATTAAAACAATAAAATAAATTAACAGTAAATTTATCTCTTTCAGATTCCATTCTATGCTTTAGATTTATTACAGGAAAAAATGTAAGGGTAGATATTTCTGAGCTATGATAAAATGGCCCTGAATAAATTCCTCTAAAGAGATATATTAATTCATGATTATTTGCGCGAACATGCTTCCAAAATTTACCAAGTCCTTCGATTTTCAATTCTGGAGGTATACCTCTTTCTTGGAAGAGCTCTTCGTTTAACTCTCTCAATGCAGCTTCTAAGGGCGGTTCCGCTATCCCTTTTTCCCCTATCCAATCAACATGGCCTCCAGCAGAACAATCCCACTTCTCTGGGCTTCTTACAATGTGACTTCTTTTTGATAAAAGGAGTTCGCTATAAGAAGAATCATTAAAAATTAAGAGATTGGCGACAGCATGTCTCATTCCTTCTTGGGCCGGATCTAGGGGATGAGCTTCTTCATAACTTATAGGTCCGAGAGATTCGCCATTCTCATTTATGTGGACTATCTGGGGATGTATTCTTTCCATGATGATAATGAGTTATATAGTCAATTAGAGATATATTCAATAAATTCTCGAGCGCATTCAGCAGGACTTCTTTTTGAAGTGTCAAGTATTAAATGGTCATACTTTTTCAATTCTTCAGGTGTCATCGGCTGTTCTTCCGTAACAAATCTATGAAAAGCATCTCGAGAAGAAATCTTTTTCGCATCTCGGATTGCAGCTTCAGGATTTGTCTTGGCTCTTGCAAGGTGTCTTTGATAACATTCTTCTTCCCCTGTAACAAAATGAATAAGGTATTTGGGATAATCTGCCAGCATAGGTTGGTCCATAAATTTTTTCACAGTTCCATCTCTAATTTGTCGGATTACTATACAATCTAAGAGGGGGACTTTCCCATTCTTCATATTCCCGTAAGCTATATTGGCCATAACAATATAGGTTTGATCTCGGGCGTGTCTTCCATAATACCCATTAGCAGGATCAATTTTTATCATCTCTCCAAAAGGAGTTTCTACATTTCTAGCATGATCTGGAAATACACTGTCTCCTTTTACATATTCGTCAAACGGAAGAAGTCTTAGGTCTTCTGTAGGAACAACATGGAGCATGGATTGATTAATAGCATCTTTCTCTAGAATAAATGAATTTGATATCCGTCTGGCAACTTCCTCTAAAGTAGTAGATTTACCAGTAGCAGATAGGCCAGAGGTTATAACCAAGCGAGGATCTAATGTTACTATTCCCATATGGTACTTCAATATATTAACTATATAAAGTTTTCGACAAAATGTTTATATATTCGAGATTGATTAATAAGATATTAACAAATGATTATTACAAAAACTCCTTTACGATTGCCCCTAGGTGGCGGAGGAACAGATCTGCCTTTTTTCTATCCTCATTTCGGGGGAGAGCTAGTCACAGCAGCAATAGATAAGTACATTTATGTGACAGTTTCAGAGAGAAAATTCCACAAAGAGTTTAGAGTAGCCTATTCTAAAACAGAAAATATTAACACAGTAACAGAAATAGAAAATGCCAGAGTGAGGGAAGCGTTGAAATTGTTAGATATTACTAAGCCTCTAGAAATTACCACCATTTCAGAGGTGCCAGGAAGTTCGGGCTTAGGAAGCTCGTCAGCGTTCGTGGTTGGTCTGCTCAAGGCGCTTCATGCTTATAAGCGGGAGAGTGTTTCTTCAAAAATGCTCGCAGAGGAGGCTTCTAAAATAGAAATTGATCTAATAAAGGAACCAATCGGGAAGCAAGATCAATATGCTTCAGCTTTAGGAGGTATTAATCACCTCAAAATTACTAAAGAAGGAAGTGTTTTACCGAGCCCACTCAATCTAAGTTATGAAACAGTAAGAGATTTAGAATCCAATTCGCATATGTTCTTTACAGGTTTAATGAGAGATGCGCGCGAAGTTCTTAAAGATCAAGCCAAGTCAACAACAAACGACAAGGATAAGATGGAATCTATGAAACAAATTAAGGATATAGGTATTGAAATAAAAAATGCATTGGAAAAAGGAGACACGAAAAAGTTCGGGAAATTAATGAATCTGCATTGGGAAACAAAAAAGAGAACATCTGGAAAAATAAGTGACTCTCAGATAGATGCATGGTATGAAAAAGCTCTTAAAAATGGAGCTTTAGGAGGCAAGATAATGGGTGCAGGTGGGGGAGGGTTTTTCTTGTTTTATTGCGAGTCAAATGCAAGAGAATTTATTAGGGCTATGGAAAAGGAAGGTCTAATGTACGTTCCTTTTAGATTCGACATGGATGGAAGTAAAATACTATTAGACGTAAGATGAAAACAACACAAGAATATATAGAGCAATATTTGAAGGAAACAGAAGAGATCTGCAAAGCGGTAAATAGAAAAGACATAGAAGATTTTACTCAAATTCTATTTGAAGCTTGGAAAAATGGAAAGAAAGTTATAACAATAGGAAATGGCGGCTCAGCATCAACAGCCTCTCATTTTGCAGGAGATTTGTTAAAAACAGTGGCCAACGACAGCTCGATGAAAGAAGTTAGGGAAGTTAAAGGCTTCAGAGCAATTTGTTTAACAGACAATGCAGCCGCTCTGACTGCCTGGATAAACGATTCTGGTTGGGATAAAACTTATGTCGGTTTACTTAATACTCTTTTGGACAAAGACGATGTAATTCTTCTTATCTCAGTCCATGGAGGTTCAGGATGGTCTGGAAATATGGTTCAAGCAATGGACTTTGCAAAAAAGAAAGGAGCAAAAATAATCGGATTGGCAGGTTTTGATGGTGGAAAGATGAAAGAAATGTGTGATTCATGTGTTGTAGTTCCAAAAGATTCAACTCCCCACGTTGAAGGTTTCCACGGGGTTTTACAACACCTCATAGTTTTCAGACTTAAGGAATTAATAGAAGATTATTCTAAAGGGATCTCCTCAAATAAGTTAAAAGAAATAATAGATAATTCTCTAGAATCGGATATGATAAGAGAAATTAAAACAATAATGAGAAAATATAACGGAGGGGCTTACTAAATGATAAAACTTTTCGCAGATACTGCCAATTCTGAGGAGATAAAATATTGTTTTGAGAGGGGAGTTAATGATGGTATAACCACTAACCCTAAAATAATGGAGTCTACTGGAGATTTGTCTCTTGGCTTTGAAGGAGCATGTAAGAGAATATTATCTCTATATCCAGGTGTTCCAGTAAGCCTCGAAACAGATTTCAATGGGCTAGAGGTCAGTGCAGTGCATGGCGATCCTCAAGAGGCAAGGAGCCTATTGCTTAAGCAAGCCTACGAGCTTGCTTCCTGGGGGAAGAATGTAGTTGTTAAAATCCCTATTTGTGAAGGCGGACTTCTCGCAGTAAGAGATCTATCCTCTAAGGGAATTAAAACAAATGTCACTGCCTGTATGAATCCTTATCAAGCTATTGAAGCTGCA
Source organism: Nanobdellota archaeon (assembly GCA_030698805.1). Taxonomy (GTDB): domain Archaea; phylum Nanobdellota; class Nanobdellia; order Pacearchaeales; family GW2011-AR1; genus VGKP01. The sequence goes on along the minus strand of JAUYMA010000008.1, from coordinate 93,739 downwards.
AAAGCAGGTGCGACGTATGTAAGCTTATTTGCAAATAGGATGCTGGATTGTCACATTTTAGAATCTGCGGGCCATTCTCTGGAGGAAATAGCTCAAGGAGAGGGTTGGAAAGCAGTAGTCAAGGCGAATAATGGGGCATATGGGGCGAGCGCATGGTCTACTACTATCAGACAAATTGCATATGTGGCTAATCAATTAGAGGGAACAAATACTGAATTAATTGTTGGGAGCATAAGAAGCCCCCAGGATATAATAAGACTAGCAGATGCGGCCCCGCAAATTATAACGATCCCTACCGGGATAGTAAAAGGATTAGAAAATATTCCTGCGCTTAAGGCCTCTACAAGGCGCTCAGAGACTGAGCTAAACTTCAATAATTATGGCATCTCACTTCAGCACCATATGACTGATTATACCCTCACAGAATTTGAGAAAGCAGCCCTTTCGTATAGAAAATAAAATTTTTATTTTTTCTGAGAGTTCTTCTTTATTATCTTCGCAGCCTTGTATCCTAAACCCAGTGCATTGTTAGTTCCTCTATCCCATGGATAAACTTGATTCATATTAAGCATTAGCAGATTTTTTATCGGAGTTTCAATCTCAGGAATCTTCTTTGAATAATTAAGGGGAAGAATAGGCTGCGCATTCTTAAATCTAGAGAAGAACTGGCTCTTGATCCATGACTTCTCAAATTTAGGATTGATTTTCTGCAAGAAGGGGATTATATTATCTAGCAATTCTTTTTCACCTAATTTCCATAAAGGACTTTCATAATCTAAATATTTCCCCACCCAAATTATATGACTCTCACCATAGTTCTTCTTGTCAACAAAGTTAGTATGTTCAGCTACCATCATAAAGGGAAAATTTTTATCATTAATATTGAGCCAGTAAGTTCCATCTTCTAAGAATTTATTTTTTAATTCTAAAACAAAGTATTGGGCACCGATAGAATTTAATGGAGAGAATTTATTTTTATAATCCTCTGGAAAATTGTACATCTTCAGTGCTATTTGAAGCGGCACTGCTAATATTAAGTAATCAAATATGAATTTCTTTCTACCCCTATAAACAGCAAATTTATCTTTTTCTTTAGTTATTTTAGATATTCTAGAATTCAGGATTATTTTACCTCCGTTATCTTTTATGGATTCGGCCATAGCTTCTGTAAATTTGTCAAATCCTTCTTCGATATAAGCGAGGCTTTTTGTCCTCGGATGTATCCTGGCCCAGAACCAAGCAGCATTTACCTGCTCAGCGTATTTCCCAAACTTGCCTTGAAAAAGGGGCTCCCATAATACTTTGAACACTTCCTTGCCCATAGACCTCTTAATAAAAGAATAGGAAGTTTCTTTTTCATATTTTAAGTAATTACCATCAAATCTTAGATAAGCCATTGCCATTCCTAATCTTATTCTGTTAAGAAAGCTTAAAAATGGAAATCTTAACAAGGAGGTAGCAGAATCGAGTTCAGCAATTCTTCCATTGTAAAAACAAGAAGACTTCGTGTCTTTAATTATCAATTTATTTCCTAGGCCTATTTCCCTAGCTATTCCCAAAGCATAAGAATCAGTTGTAAACCAATGGTGGATTAGCTTTTCGATAGGCCATTTCCAATCTTTTCTTTTGAAACCAGAAGCTAAACCCCCTAAGTGATCTTCATATTCCAAGATAGTAATATCATTTACGCCTTCTTTATTTAGATAATATGCAGCCCCTAGGCCAGAATAACCTCCGCCAATAATTCCTACTTTCATCTTAAATGGAAATGAAGATATATATTTAAAAACTCTCTCTTGCTAAAATAGACATTAAAGAATTCCATGAAATCTGAATCTTTGTTTAAGATCCTCGCAATATTCTTCTTAATTTTTACATTTGCATTCAAGATTTATATTATTTTAAATGGTTCCATAGGTTTTGATGAAGCTGGAATTGTTTATGTTGCAGAAGGAATGGCCGATGGGGGCCAACTTTATACGGATTATTTTGACCATAAGCCTCCATTTATGCATTATCTTCTTTCTTTCTTTTATGAATTTGCAAACCCCTCAGTCTTATCAATAAAGTCTCTTGCTTTTTTATTTGATATAATTCTCTTGGCTTCAATATATTTTATAGCAGCCAGATTATCAAATAAAAATTTAGCTATTATCGCATTATCTATCGCTGCAATATATAATATCTCTTTAGAGTTAAATACAGAAACTCTGATGGCAGTATTTGGTTTATGGTCATTCTACTTTTACACTAAAGCTTTAAAACTGAAGAATTTCATTAATTCTAACTTATTCATCGCAGGGATTTTCCTCGCAATTGCTATTTGGTTTAAGCAAACCGCAGTAATATTTTATGTTGCATTTTTAATACATGTAATTTATCTAAAATATAAGAAGGTTCTGACTGGGCGAGAGTCTTTTAGAGGAATACTAATGCTTACGCTTGGAGTTTTAATTATTTCAATACCTCTGCTATCTTACTTCCTTTTCAAGGTAGGCTATCAATTCATTTATTCACTTATAGAATTTAATCTTTTATTCAAGGGTTCTTCATCTAGAATACTCCAATTAGGAAAAGGATTGAATATTTTAGTGTTTTATTTAGGCTTCCTTCTGGTAATTATCTTGTCACAAATGAGTTCAAAATTAAAACAAGATAAAATCTATCCGGCTCTTGTTGTCTTCAATATAGTCAACCTATTGTTTATATTATCTTCACAGGAGATATTTTATCAACATTTCTTCCAGTTAGTACCTTTCACTATCCTTTTAGCAGTTTATTCTTTGAAAAATGCTGCGCCTAAAATACAAAAGATATTATTCTTAGTTATAATTTTAGGTTTAGCTATTATATCTCTTTCAACTTTAGAGCAAAAAATGCGAGAAATTAGGTCAGACGGACAAGGTACAAATGAAGTTTTGTCTTATCTTAATGCAACTGTTCCTAAAGACACAATTTTCTTTTCAGATACTCCAATTTACACGCTTCTAGGAGGTTACACCCTAAATCAGCCTTTAGTAGGGGCGGCTCCCTCTTTCAACTCGGTTTTTGATTATAAATTTGTATGCAATCAAGATTATATTGTTCTTACTCATAGGCAAAATTATCTTTCTCCTGAAGTTCAAGAGTGCGTAAATGGTAACTTTACATTGCTCAAAAGATTTGATAACATTGGAGAGAGTTTTGTTGAGATAAAGAAGCTAAACAAGTGATTATTTCTTCCTTACCAACTTAAAGGTGAACTCTTTTAGAACTTCTAAATCTTCTTTGGTAATAACTTTGAAAATTAAAGATACGGGGATAAGCATCAATATTATTAAGAATCCAAAGTAGCCGGAATAATAAGTTAATGGGGCGAATATCAACGCTAAAATAGACAATACGGCTATTCTCTTCATTCTCTCTTTAAATATAAGAATAAAGAATATAGCAATATGCGCTAAAAGATTCGAAAGTGCAGCCCCTTCTAAACCCATTATTGGGATCAATATCAAAGAAAGTACTAATCCAGAACTAAGCCCTACAATAGCAGGGAGCATAGCCTTATGAGATTCCATTTTTCCAATATAGTAAGAATATACTATATAATAAGAAGAAAAGAATATGGCCCCTACAAATAAAATTACCAAAGAAAGTTCAATACCTGCATATTGAGGGAAGAATATCTTTATTATCCAGGGTATAAATGAGATGATAATGAGAGAAGCTAATAAAGAAGAAAAAAATGAAATTCGAGTTACTCTATTCAGGACTCGCGATCTCTTCTCCTTATTCTTTATCTGAATAGCACGATTTATCATAAAAAGAGAAAGAGAAGTAGGGATAACAGAAACCACTCCAGCTATTGAACTGGCTACGCCAAATCTGGCAACTTCTTCAACTGTGCTTAGAATACCTAAAAGAGTAGAGCTTATCCACCCTAATAAAACAAAAATTCCGCTTATAGTTGTTATGAAGAAAGCATTTTTGAAGTATAATTTTAATGTTTTTCTCTCGCCTTTAAGCATTTTTAGTCTAAATGCTTCTTTCATCTCTTTCTTTACTGGATAAATTAAATAAAAGAAAGCAAATAAGTTGCCCGCGGCATACGCGCTAGTAACTCCATATACTCCCTGGGACTTTAAGAAATAAGCTAAAATTAAAGTTACTAAAATAGACCAAACTCCTGCCTTGAACTGTTTACTATATTTATCATGGGCTCGCGTAATCGCCACCGCTAGTGAAGTTAAGAAGATAAGCGGGAAGGTGATAACTAAGGGTAATGCCCAAGGTTGGAAGAAACTAAAGACAAGGCCTGCAATAATTAAAGGAACATTGATTATAATGAATGTTTTGAGTAAAAGCCCAACATTTTTCTTTCTTATAAGAAAAGGAATTATCGCCTCAGGTAATCCTATGAATGAGAACATCATAATAATATTCCTAATATTCAAGGCAAATATTCCTCTCCCAAATTCATCAGGAGAATATAGGTTTGCAAAAACTAAAAGAAGGATGTAAGTTAGGACTTTGGAGCCTAAACTAAAGAATATCGAGTAGAATGTCTCTTTTTTTCTATCACTTTCCATAAGAATTTACCTTGACTTTATGACTGCTTATTTGTTTTTAATGCTTTCTTTTCTTTATCTTCTCGTTTATTCTCCAAAAAAGCCTTGAATTTCTAATTAGCTTCCTGCCGAGGGCCTTGAAAAGTGGAAATTCTTTTTCATGATACTGAACTTCCCCCCATCTTTCTTTAAATTCATTAACTCCCTTTAGGTTTCCCTGGGCGTTAATCTGCCATCCACCTAAATCTAAAGTTTTGTAACCTTTATTTTTGCTCCAGAGAATGCAGTGCCAATATAGGATATTATTTGGCTGAAATTGTCTGAATTCAACTTTAGAAGCCGCGCGAGTTAAGGTGGGAACGCCTTGAACCACTTCTAGTGCAGCGCCCCCAATAATTGTGGAATCTTTCTTACAGATAAGCAAAACGTGGCCATGTTCTTTGACGTGTTCTAAACTCTCCGCCTTTACTCCTATTTCTTTCATATGATCTTGATAAATTTTATAGAAAATATCCCATTCATTAGACTCCTCAACAACTAATCCTTCTCTCTGGGCTCTTTTTAGCCCCCACCTAGCATCCTTCTGCAGACGGTTCATAATCTCTTCTTCATCAGGGATTAAATCCACAATGACTGTAGCAACTTTGTCTTTCATAGATTAAAGTATTATTAGCATTATAAATATCTTTATAGATTATTAAATTATATAGATTTATTCTTATTACAACAAACCTTAAAAATGAGGAACGTGGTTTTACAATACAATGGTGGAACACTTAGGTTTAAGCAAGCTCAAGGACAAGAAGCTCTTATTTGCTACCTGGAGCAGTGATATAAAAGAATATTATCAATACCGCGATTGGAGGCCACTGCTGAGCAAAGTCTTCGGTACTTTTATTTCTTTCAGCCCAAGAACAAACTATTTACGATATGGCAGGGAGAAGATGAACAAAATGTTTCTAGATATTGTGGAAAAAGAAAAGCCAGATTATATCCTGTTAAGTTTAAGTTACGATGAATTTCCTCCAGAGACTTTCAATAAAATAAGGCAGATTTCTCCAAAAACAAAGACTATTAACTTTTTCGGAGATGATGACTGGCGATATGACGACTGGACAAGGTATTATGGCCATTATATTGATTATACTTTAACGGCAAAGAAAGATCTCTCTCTTTACAAAAAAGAAGGCATTCAAAAAGTATCTTTCTTTTGGGGAGTAAACACTTCGGTTCTAAAGAAATTAGATGTAAAAAAAGAATATGATGTGACTTTTATAGGTAGCCCTGTTGCAGATCGCTACGATTATATCAAATTCTTAAAGGAAAATAAGGTAAATATTAAACTTTTTGGCCCGGGATGGTCAGATTACGCAGATCTAAAAGACATATACCAAGGATTTCTTAGCTCAGAGGATTTTGTCAAAGTAATAAATCAGAGCAAAATCAATCTTTCTTTCTCAAAGACTTTTTATAATGAGGGTAAGAAAGGACAATTCAAAGGTCGGCTTTTTGAGGTGGGAGCGTGCAAAGCATTCCAATTGGTAGAATCTTCCCCGACTCTCTTTGGCGTTTTTAATAAAAATCCAGCGATTAATTTTGATGACAAAAAAGAACTTCTTGAAAAGATAAATTACTATCTCAAAAACGAAGAAAAAAGAGAACAGGGAGCAGAGAAAGTTTATGATTATGTAATTAAGAATTATAGTTGGGAGGCAATGTTTGGTGAGCTGTTTGCAAGAATTCAAAAGGAAGAAAAAAGCTTTAAACATTCCTCGCTGCCGACAGTCAAAGGCAAAATTATTTATCTCAAGGAAAGTTTTCTGAATAAAAATAAAGAAGATTTCTTCAAGGATCTGGAAAATTATGAATATATAGGATTTGAAGATAACTCTATAGAAATAGATCCTAATAGGGCAAACATTCAAGCCTATTCTCTTGCAGTATCAAAAAAGGACATTAGTATTTCAGATTATTATGTCCATTCAAATAATATGGGAGATTATTTATTATTCAGCTCTAAAAAGGCGTTCAATACTTTGCCTTTAGAATCTTTCAGAAAACTCTTAATTCCAGGCCAAATATTGGTGAGAAAGAAATATTTATTGGATAATTACGAGTCTTTTAAAAATTTATTCTCAGAAGACAAATTAAGCCAGAATATAATATCTAAGGACAATTCAGTATTCATTTCTCTTCCTCTGATCCGCACTAAGAAATTAAAAGAGATAGGCTATGAAGAAATGCTAAAGGCCTTTCAGATGAAGTTTAGAGATAGGCTTTATTCCGAGATATATCAGAAAAAGATATTCTTAACTCCTTTTGTTTATTCCCTAATCTTTGGCTCTTTGTTAAAAGGCCAATTATTCATCTCAAAATATCTTTACAAGTTCGCCTTCAATAAAGATACCTGGCTAAAGATAAAAGGAAAGCTTTAATTATAAATTCAATTTTATATAACTATGACTCAAATAACCGTACAAGACCTTCCCGGGATAAGAGAAGAATACAAAGATAAGAAAATTGTCTTTTGCTCAGGCAGTTTTGATTTGACCCATGTAGGACATATTCTATTTTTTGAAGATTGTAAAAAACTGGGAGATATTTTAGTGGTAGGGGTAGGAAGTGATAATATTGTAAAAAAGAATAAAGGAGATAAGAGGCCCATTCTTAATGAATTTATAAGAATAAAAACAATAGACTCGTTGAAGCCAGTAGATTACTGTCTTCTTGATTTTGTCTCCAATAAAGATAATCCCCTATATTTCTTAGATGTAGCTTTGAAAGAATTAAAGCCTGATATATATGTTATAAATGAGGATGCTTTTGATACTCCTTATAGGGAAGAATTGTGTAAGAGGCTCAATGTAAAACTCTCAATTTTGCCTCGTTCCTGCCCTCCAGAATTTGAAGGAATCTCAACAACTCAAATAGTTGATAAAGTGAAGAGTTTGTAAGGCCAAAATTTTTGTCACTAGCCTTTACAAAAAGGTTGAGAAAACTTTAAAAGGATATTTTTTAAACAAGTTATATGGGAAAGATAATTCTAAACCATCATGCGAGTACGGTGCTTGTAAAATGTGATAATACTGGAGAGTTTCTATTTGGTAAATACGATCCAGGATATCCTGGTAAAAATAGACACTGGATAGGAAGAGTGAAGGTGTTGGGGGGTAATTATTTTGCAGGAAAGGATTCAGATGTCTCTCCACTAGAAACAGTCAGAAGGGAAATAGGAGAGGAATTTTCAGGCAAAAAAGCTGCAGAAGGAGAAATGGCAGCGTTACAACAACATAATTTTGCAAAGCCTAGCGATATTCGAAGAGTCAGAGAAGCATTATTAGATATGGAGCCTTTCCAGGATTATTTATTGCATCATCCTGGACCAGAAGACAAACCTCAGATTTATGTTATCCAGAGCGTATATAGAGTTAATGTTCCGAGGAAAGTTATGGAGTTAGTTAAAGAAAATCTCAGCCAGGGAAGGTCGATTACGAATGAAGGCCTCTTAGCAGTTCATACCTTGCAAGATATTCAACAAGGAAGGCCTATGGCCCAAGGCATAACTGGATTAGTTATGGGGCATGCCGAAGGAATATCCGTTCCTCACTGTTTTCAAGATGCTTTTACTTTTGCCCCAATAGGAAAACCAAGAAATGCTTATTTAATGTATACTGATAATTTTGAATATAGAAATCATCCTAAAAAATGATCACTACTGACATAAGTAAATTTTTGCAAGAATGTTTAAATATACCCTTTTTTTGATAAAAAAATGAATCTCGAAAATTTAACTGGAGTAAAAGATTTATTAATTGGATTCGAGAGAGAAATGGCCGCGCTTTATCTAGATGGAAAAATTAATGGCCCTGCGCATTTTTCTAGCGGAAATGAAATTCCTCTTATCAAAATATTTAGGGGATTAAGAGAAGGAGATTACGAGTACTCGTCTCGAATAGACTTATCTCCTGAAGGCATAAAAGCTTTACAGGAAAGTGGGCAAATTGAAGTTCATGACTCTATCAATTCTTCTCGCCCAATATTTAAAGGAGTTAAAAGTAATGATTGGGTCTTCGGTTCCTACAGAAACCATTTGCAGGCATTATTGCACGATGTTCCGAGGGATTGGCTAAAGACAAACATTCTCCAGGGTAGAAGTATGGAAGTTGTGCATCCAGATTATAAAATTTTTACTACAGGCATAGTTGGCGGGCAACTTCCCATTGCAGTTGGATATGCTATGGCACTCAAGAGAAAAGGATCTCTTGATCATGTATGGGCTTTCTGCGGAGATATGGCTGCTGAGACAGGTATATTCGAAGAAACAACAAAATATGCCCAGAACTTTAATTTGCCAGTAACTTTTGTAGTTGAATATAACGGCATGAGCGTGGACACTCCTACTGAGAGAGTATGGAATGGAATAAGCCCCCTCAGAAGATCAAATACTGTGCGTTATTTCTACGCCAATAAAGTTCCTCATCAAGGAGTAGGTAAGGAGGTTGGATTCTAATGGGGGATCAACTAAATAATTATTGCACCGAATTAAAAAGGGCAATGGAAATGTTGGCTCAAGATGAAAGAACCGTATTTCTTGGACAGACAGTAGGATTTCCCGGAAGCAGATTCACATTTAAAACCCTAAAAGATATTCCTCTAGAAAGAAGAATAGAGTTGCCAATAATGGAAGAGGCTCAAATGGGAATTTGTACAGGCCTGGCTTTAGGAGGATATATCCCAGTGTCCATTTACCCAAGATTCGACTTTGTCCTTTTAGCAGCAAACCAATTAGTCAACCATTTGGATAAAATTCATGAATTATCACAAGGAAGATTAAATCCAAAAGTCATAATGAGAACAGTCGTTGGCAGTACAATCCCTTTCAGTCCAGGAGCTCAGCATTGCCAAGATTATACTGAACAATTTAGAACAATGTTGCATAATGTGGATGTAGTAAAGCTTTCTACTCCTGAAATGATTGTGCCTGCTTATGCAAGAGCTCTTGCGAGCAATCGTTCAACTCTTTTAGTAGAAGAAGGAAATCTCCACTATGGTTAATAGAAAACAAATAAATTTAAAAAAAGCCCTCTCTCTAATCTGATATGGCATCTCCTCACACTTCCCCGAATAAGAGCCTAGACTTACTTTTAGTTCATCCTTCTTTTACAAATGTTTACCAGCAGGCGCAAGAGGCGATGGATTATCCTGCCCTGGAGCCGCCTTATCGAGCAGCATTGACAGCAGAATTTGTCAGAAATAATGGCTATTCTGTGGAAATTCTCGAATCAAATGTTCTTGGATTGTCAGCAGAAGAAAGCGCAAAAAGGGCGCATGAAACAAAGCCAGGGTTAATTCAAATTGAAGTCCATGGTAATCACCCTTCCGCTTCTTCACAATTAATGGACTGGGTGACTACTTTTAATAGAACTCTCAAGGAACTAGATGCAGGGCATAAAGTTCTTCTTACGGGAACTCATCCTGCGGCTTTACCACAAAGGACTTTGCTTGAAAATTCTGGAGATTACGTTGGAAGAGGAGATGGGTTTCACACTACTCTTGGACTTCTTCAGAGTGGAAATGTAGAAAAAGTACCTGGACTTTGGTATATGAGAGATGGTCAGGCTATGCAAGGTGCCCCAATGAAATTGCTAGAACCTGGAGAATTAAATGCTTCTTTCAAAAGAGCCGCTTGGGATCTTTTACCAATAAAAGATTATAGGGCACATGACTGGCACTGCTTAGAGGACTTAGATCAAAGGCAGCCTTATATGTCCATATATACGGGTTTTGGTTGCTTTTTTAACTGTGATTTTTGTTGCATAAACGCTCCTTTTAATGAAGGCGGATTAGTGAAAAATAAAATAAGAAATCGAGATCCTAAACTTGTAGTTGACGAAATAGAAGAAGTTGCAAGAATGCATGGGGCGACTCCTCAAAGAAGATTAAATCTAAAAATAATTGATGAGATGTTTGTTTTTGATCAAAGACATTACACCGCTATAGCTAGAGAAATAATTGGGAGAGGCCTTGGAGACTCTCTCAATACTTGGGCATATGCGAGAGTGGATACTGTAAAAGAAGGCAATCTTGAGATTTTAAAAAGAGCCGGATTTAACTGGCTTGCTTTAGGAATAGAGTCAGGTAGCAAGCACGTAAGAGATGGGGTTGACAAAGGCAGGTTCGTAGAAAGTGATATGATGAAAGTAGTAAAAGCAATTCAAGATCATGGCATTTATATAGTGGGAAATTACATTTTTGGCCTTCCCGATGACAACCAAGAGACAATGCAGCAAACTTACGATCTTGCTGTTGAACTAAAGTGCGAGCGTCCTAATTTTTATAGCGCAATGGCTTATCCCGGATCCGGCTTGCATAGGATGGCTACCGAAGGAAAATATCCTCTCCCTCAAGGATGGGATAATTCAAGACCTTTATTACCTGAAGATACTCATAAAGGCGGCCCAGGATGGATAGGATATTCTCAACACGGTTACAATACCTTAAATCTTCCAACAGCTCACTTGCTTCCCGAGCAAGTTCTTGCTTATAGGGATAGTGCCATGGTAAAATATTTTAGTGACCCTGCTTACCTAGCAAGAGTGGCCAGTCAATTTGGAGATCATACTGCAAGAAAGTTTAAGGAAATGAATGCAATCACACCAAAGAGAAAATTATTAGAGTGCGCCAAATAGTTAAATAAGGAAAAATCTATTCAATTACCATAATCTTTATAAGTATTCTCTATAAAATCTTATTATGGGATCTCTAGCAGACGAACCAAATACACTTTATTTTGGAGAGTTAAGATTTAGCGAAAGAGCAAAGGCAAACATCAAAGAAGTGCTTAAAAGAAATTATGTTATTGCTGCAGGGCCTGAAGTAGAGGCTTACCAAAGAGAATGGGGCCACATATTTGGTTACAAGCATAACGTTGCCTTAAGTTCCGGAACTAGTGCAGATATTGTGGCATGTAAAACTTTATTTGATGTTCATCCTAAAGCTCGCAGAAGTCTAAATCTTGCAGATAATGAAATTATTGTTCCAGCACTTTCCTTTGTAGCATCTGGGCAATCTATTTTAGAAGCAGGTTTCAAACCGGTTTTTGTAGATGTTGAAAGAGAAACATTAACCATCAATCCGCGGAAGATAGAAGAAGCTATAACCGATAAGACTCGAGGGATTATGGCAGTACATTTAATGGGCAAGCCATGCGAGATGGATACTATTATGGATATAGCCAATAGACACGATTTATATGTAATTGAGGATGCATGTGAGGCACATGGTGCAACTTACAAAGGCAAATTCATAGGTAAATGGGGGCATATGGCAGCATTTAGCAGTTATATTGCGCATTTAATCTGTTCTGTTGAGGGTGGAATGCTCTCTACAGATGATGGGAGAATAGCAGAAGTAGCCGCCTCTATAAGGAATCATGGTAGAAAGCATGGCTCTATGTATTTCGATCATGAAAGATTAGGAGGAAACTATAAAATGCATGATCTTGAGGCAGCAGTTGGACGCGCAGCTATAGAAAATTTCTGGGAGACTTTTAATGTAAGGAAACAAAATATTTACTGGATGATGGAGGCCACAAAAGATTTGCAAGGTGTTGCCCATATGAATATTGAAGGCCCGAATGAAGTTATATGTCCTCATGCATATACAATAACTCTAAAAGATCCTGCTCAATATGATATAGCTCAACTCTATACTTTTATGAATAACAATCCTGTTCTTAATATAAAAGCAAAAAGAAATTTTGGAGCTATGCCTACCCAACACCGGGCCTTTGAGTTTATGGGGCACAAGGTCGGAGAGTTTCCAGAAGCAGAGTATGTTGGCACTTATGGTATTCATTTTGGCCTGCATCAATATACTACGCCGGAGCAGTTAGAGAAAGCATCTGAAGTGTTACATAAATTCTTCGCTGAAAACAAGAAATAAGCATGCCAGAAATATCCCTTTTTAAGATTCATAAGGCAGAGGCACATGTAAACGCTGAGGGGGATGTATTAGTAAGACTATTCTATCCAAGAAATCCAGAGATGTTAGAGAAACGTTTGGGAGAAAATTTAGAATTTGGTCTTGAAGTTTTCAGTAATTTAAAAGCAAAAAGAAATGCCCAAATAGCAAATATAAATAATCCAATTAGTTCTCCAGCAGCAGGTATCTGTTATGTCTTAAAAGACGATCATTTAGTTTGCTCCAGACGAGATGCAAAAGCCCCCAATCATAAGTTCTATCATGGCATTTATTCAGGTTTTCTTCAAAGTAAAGAAGATGCTTATAGTGAGGAAGGCATAAACCAGGCAGGCTTGCGAGAGGGAGCAGAGGAATGCTTATTTATCACGAGAGAGGTAAATCCACGTCTTATTGTTCCAGAAGACGCCAAGGATATTACTTTAGAAGCTGCTAAAAATTTAGGATTAAAAATTCCTTCTTTGGTAGTGCCCTTTGAGACTCTTCCAGGTAGAGATACTCTAGAAGTATATGGGGGAGGAAACCTTCTTTTTACAATGAGGGCCAATATAGATTTTACATACGAATCTCTCACAGTTTTGAACGTATCCCACATTAGAAGAATACCTTTCTCTTCTACAGAAGTTATTCCACTAGATGCAGAAGGATTAGCCAGAGAATCAGGCTTTCTTCATTTTAATAGGGAATCTTATGTTATCAATCTTTCAAAATTAGAAAATAAGTTTTTCGGTGATGTTCTTGAAGATCCTTCGGTTTATCAAGTGAGGATTGAAGAAGGAATTCCAAAGCCTTTTTCTCCTTCCTATACTCGGCCTTATTTAGGGCCAAATAATAGAATCTCAGAAAGCCCCCATATCTGGGCCCCTAATAATCTTCTCCTTAAGAGTTTAGCAGTTTTAGGAGTGAAAGGTTATAAAGGAAAATGGGTGGAACTTGAATATGAGAGAGAATATGAGAAATGGAGAAGAGAGAATAAATCTACTAAAAGTTATGCTGCTGCCTGATTGCCAAGAAATTCTCGGTAAGCTAAATTTAATCCTGATTCAAGACTCACTTGAGGTTTCCATCCGAGGGCGCTAATCTTGCTGCTGTCTAAGAATTTTCTCGGCATACCATCTGGATGGCTAGGATCAAATTTTATAATTCCTTCAAATCCAACAGCATTTTTAACTGCTTCGGCCAAATTTGCAATAGGATAGTCTATGCCTGCCCCCATATTTATAGGATCAGAACTGTTGTAATTATCCATTAAAAATAAACAGCCTCTAGCCATGTCATCCGCATAAAGCATTTCTCGCATTCTATTCATGCTCCCTTCCAAAGTTATCTCTCCCTTGCCAGAAAATTTAGCTTCGTGGCATCTTCTAATCAATTTAGGAATCATATGAGAACTCGCAATGGAATAATTATCATTTGGACCATATAAGCTGGCCGGAATAGTACATATAAAATTAGCTCCAAATTGACGATTATAAGCATTGCACATTTCCAGGCCTGCTAATTTAGCAACTGCATAAGGTTGATTTGTCGGCTCTAAAATTCCTGTAAAAAGAAACTCTTCTTTCATCGGCTGAGGGCATTCCCGAGGATACATACAGTTAGTGCCTAAAAATAATAATTTTCTGACGCCAGTCTCCCAAGCAGAATGTATGAGATTGGCCTGTATTTGCAGGTTATCATAAATAAATTCTGCTCTCAAGGTATTATTGGCTTGCAATCCCCCCACTTTAGCAGCGGCATCAAAAACATATTCAGGTCTTTCTTGCTCGAAGAATTCTCTGGTTGCTTTTTGATCTCTCAAATCTAATTGGGAATGAGTTCTTAATACAAGATTAGTAAAGCCTTGTCTCTGAAGCTCTCTAACAATTGCAGAACCTGCAAGGCCCGTATGCCCTGCCACATATATTTTAGTGTCCTTTTCCATAAAACATCTCAATTCTACTGAGTTTTAAGGTTTTCTGTAGTGTATTATTTACCTTTAACAGGGTAAATGTGAGTGCCATTAAATTCAAAATTAAAACTAACTACCTCTCGTCCAGCGTCAGTTATTGCTTTTTTTAATTTGCTCTTTTTATGAGGGGGATGAAAGAAAAGAATGTATCCTCCTCCACCGGCCCCAAGCAATCTCCCACCATAGGCCCCGTTTCGCAGCCCGAGCTCATATAAATTATCAATCTCGCTATTCGTTACTATTTTATTTAATTTCTTTTTATTTTCCCATGATTCATGCAGCATCTTTCCTATTGTTTCTAAATCATTAGTGAGAAGGCAATCTTTTATTTTGCTTGCTAAGATCTTTAGCTCATTTAATTTCACTACCGCCTCAGTTTCATTTTCAGAGAAGCTTTTTTCCTGTACAGCATGCAGATCACTCGAGTAATGAGATCCTCCAGCGTAGCATAGGGTCAAGCATTCATTCAATTCATGTACAACATCAGGCTTTAATCTTAAAGGATAAATTATAGTTTTTTCAGGATTAAATTCCATAAAATTAAATCCTCCACTTACTGCGGCATATTGATCCTGCCACCCTCCCTTTATCTTTAATTCATCCCTCTCAGCTTTGTAGGCTATTTCAGCTATTTTATAATCATCGTAATTAGAATTTTGAAGGTGACTCAATAAGCTAACTACTAAAACAGCCATACTTGCAGAAGAGCCCAATCCTCTGCCAGGAGGAATATCATTGTGAATATATAATTCAAAGCCGAAATCAGGTTTCATTATATTTACGATAGCTTTAATTAAATCAAATTTGCCATCATAATTTATTTTTTTAGAGTCAAATATATCCTCCTCGCCAGTATCTGAATTTATTATCACCTTAGAGTCTGCTCTTCTAACCATTGAGGCATGGCAGTATTTATCTATAGTTGCACTCATGACAACACCCCCATGTTTTTCAAAGAAATAAGGCAAGTCTGTTCCTCCTCCTGCAAAACTTATTCTTAATGGAGCCTTCCCTCTGACAACTGGAAAGTTTTCTGTTTTGACTTTTTCAGTTCTAAATTCAACCGCTTTAACCACATTTTCCTCATCTACAATAGGCAATCTTTGAATGCCCGTAAGTAATAATTCCTGTATCTTAGTTTCATCATCACTGGTCTTAGCTTTCACAGGATCCCTTACCATGACTTTTTCAAGGGAGTCGTCTAGTTTTCCTCCCCTGAGAAGGAATCTATGAATTATCCTTTCAGTTACAACCCCCAACAATCTATCCTTCTCATCAACCACTAATATGATATCCATTCCAGATCGAGTCATTTTGCGCATCGCATCTGCTAAAGTATGATTTTGAGACATGAATAAAGTCTTAAGCGCGTCCTCTCTAAATTTCTTGTAAGTTTCAGGCCGGCTAATATCTATAAAATATCCTTCATGGATAAAACCTGAGAGAAGACCTTCATTGACTAATCTTGGAAAGAGATCTTTCTCTAAAGAAATATTTTTATCTACCTCTATATAATTTAACACTTCAGGTTCAACGATGTAAACTCCAGCATTTATCAATTCCTCTTTCCCTGCAAGATTGGGATTTTTCTCAATAAAATTAACTATCTTATCTGCGGATACTTCTACCTTGCCATAATGCTCAGGTTCATTTGTCTTGGTTAGACTTGCAGTTATCAAACCTTTATTCCTTTTATGAAATTCAAGCATCTCTTTTATATCCACCTGGCAGTAAGAATCCCCATTTAATACTAAGAAAGTTTCATTTAAGTATTTCTGAGCTTTTTTTAGTGCCCCTCCAGTTCCCAAGGGAGAATCTTCTTCAGAGTAGGTTACATCTAAAGCCCACCTCAAACCGCTGCCAAAATAAGACTTTATCTTATCAGACATATGATGCACTGCAAGAATAATCTCAGTTATTCCCTGTTCTTTTAAAAACAAGAATTGATGTTCAAGAAACGGTTTACCTAATACAGGGGCCATTGGCTTTGGAACATCTTTCAATTCCCCATGTAATCTATTCCCGAAACCGCCAGCAAGAATAATAGCTTTCATCTTTAGTTACCTTTAAATTTGGGGCCAAAGTTAGTATAAAAATTTAACATTTATCCCTATTAAATATTTTTATGAGGATTATTTTTTAACATAATGGAAACACCTCGAGTGACTTCAGCTATGCCTGTCTCTAAACTAGTCTTGGCTTCAAAACCTGCTTTTCTTAATTTATCGTTGGATACTAAATAGTTTCTCTTATCCTCATCCCTTTCTACTTCATGTTGGAATAATTGAGTGCCGGGTATATGTTTAGCAACTTTAGCAGCAAGATCATTCTTAGAAATATTGGCCTGATCAGATCCTAAGTTATATGCTTCACCATTCATTTGATCATAATTTTGGATACCAAAAGCAAATGCTTGAGCAACATCCCCTATATATACGTAGTTTCTAGTAAAATTACCTTCTGATAATACAATTGCTTTCTTAGTCAATGCATCCACGACCATACTATGGAAAGATAGATCCAAGCGCATTCTAGGTGAGACTCCAAAGACACTTGCTAATCTAAAGATAACCCCTCCTTTCGATGACTCTCTCAAAGTTTTTTCTCCCTCGCACTTAGTTGTTCCATATAATGAAATAGGCTCTAAAGGAGTATTTTCGTCACATTCAAATTGACCGCTCTTAGTACCATAGCCGCTATTGGTGTTTGGGAATAATAGTCTTTGATTAGCGCTTCTTATTTGATCAAGGGTAATAATAGCATCCCGATTAACAGTTTCAGTATCAACTGGCCTGGCTTTGGAAGCAGGGGCACCTACAATAGCTGCCAAAGGAATAATGATATCGTATCGAGGAATTACTCTCTCCAATAGAGCCTTATCTCTTACGTCTCCATGAATAAATTCAAAATCCGGATTTGCCGCGAGAGGAAAAATAGAATAATCTTGGCGATATAAAAGATTATCTAGACATCCAACTTGAAATCCTTGATCGAGGAAATGTCTAGTCATAACATTTCCTAGGTATCCTGCACCTCCAGTAATTAAAATTCTCTCTTTGCTCATGTAAATTTTGGCTTATTTTTACTTATAAATAATACTAATCTGTATTATAACTATTCAATTATATGAATTAATTAATCTAATTTTAATATTTTCTCTTTACAATAGTCTCAGCTACTTTTCTTCCAAATGGTAAAGCACAAGTCATGCTTGGGGACACTGCATTAATGACATGGGTTGAATTCTCTCTGTATTCCACTACTAAATCATCCAACATCTGTCCATTTGTACTGACCATTTGCGCACGAATGCCTGCCCTATAGGGCAAAATATCCCTTGCTTCGACAGGGAAGGATGTCAAACTTTGAATTTCTGCCAAAAAGCGAGATTGGAAAAATGCAGTAAGAGAGTTTTCATATGCCATTTTCAAAAACTTTCGGCTCATAGCCATACGCGCAAAATTCTTTGTCAATACAGCTTCTCTTAATTCTTGAAAATTTAATTCTCCATTATAACTCTCTCTGCCTAAGGCAAGGGCAGAATTTGGACCTGCCAGAACTCTCCCATCTATAGAAGCGGTGAAATGTACGCCTAAAAATGGAAATTGAAGATTAGGGGCGACATATACCATTGAATTTATAGGCACATTGCAAACTTGCCAGTATTTTCCTAGAAAAGGAATGACCCGGTGTTCTTTTCCTATTCCCATCATGTGGGCCATCTTATCAGCATATAGTCCAGCGGCGTTCACAATATGTCCTGCTTTAATATCTCCACAAGTTGTAATAAGATCTAATCCCTTAATATCATTAACCTCTGCATTGAAAATATATCTGGCTCCATGCTTTTGTGCTCTTGCTGCAATTGCTGCCGTTAAAACAGGACTATCAACTATTGCGCCAGTAGGTGAGAATATCGCTTCCCGAGCCTCTTTTGTGATTGCAGGTTCACGTTCAAATATCTCCTCGATACCTTTCTTTTCTATATAACGCAGCCCAGGGATATTTGCGGTTTTAATCAGATTGTATTGAGTCTTAAGCCTGTCTTTCTCTTCGTTACTCCTAGCTATAACTATTGTCCCGCATTCATTAAACGGAACACCTTCTGCCCTGCAAAATTCTTTTGTCTCATAATTTCCAGCAATGCAAAAATTAGACTTTTCACTTCTAGGCCTATAGTTTATTCCAGAATGCAAGACTCCACTGTTTCTTCCACTGGCGTGTAAAGCTACTGCGGGCTCTTTCTCCAAAACACAAACATCACAACCCTCTCGAGCTAAATGATAAGCAATAGAACTTCCTACAATTCCTCCCCCTATGATAACATAAGGCCTTTTCATAATTCCTGAGGAGGATTTCTATTTATAAAGATTATAGGGATATAATCATTCAATCAATTTAACATATTCTTTAACATTCTTTTTCTTATCAAAATTATTTCTAGAAAATTTAACTGCATTTAAGCTGAATTCTTTTATTGAAAGAACTTTCTTTAAATCAATTAATAAATTTGATCCTTCCTTATGGATCGCCCCGCATTTATTTTTCTGGATAATTTCAGACAGCCCAGTTTCCGAAGTAGTTATGATGGCGCATCCGCAGGCCATGCCTTCTATGGCACTTAAAGGCATATCTGGACACCCTTTAGAATATAAGAGAGGTATTACCTTGGCCTTGGCCATTATTTTTGCGAGTTCCTTTTCACCAAGAATCTTATTGATAAGTTCAGTATTTCTTACGCCTGAATTCTTGAAATAATCGTAAGATTCCTGGCTTCTGAATATCACTTTAGACTTGAATTTCCCAGTTTTTAAAAGTTCAATAATTTTTTCCATTCCTCTCTCTTTAAAGTCTCGAACTTTATATGGAACACTGGGAATGAGGATATCATATTCTTTCTTCGAAGGATTAAATATAGACATATTTGCCCAGGGATATATAATTCTCAAGTTTTTACTAGGAAATTTTTTAATAAGGTGATTGTACATTTTTTCGCTCTGACAAATTATGGAATCACAGTAGGCCAGCGCAGAATACTTCTTGTCATAGCCTGAAATTACTGTGAAATTTATAACATATCCTATTTTTTTAAGGAAGGCAAATAAGTAAGAATGATATTTCTGGTCAGCAGTCCAGAAAGTTATTATGTTCTTATATTTGGTTCTGAGGAAAAGCAAATTAATAGGGAGAAGAAAAGCTTGAATAATTTTCCTTAACGGAGATAATTTAGTAAATCTAGGAACAATCAAAGTATTTTTTTCTTTGCGAGACTCTTTCCTATTTTGTATAGATAGAGTTTTATAATTTATCTTTCTTAGATCAAATTCTTTTCTTAAATCATTAACTAATTTTGCAGCCAATTCGCTTTGATCGCCATGTAGGTCAGTTCCTAAGAGTATTGCTTTCTGCATTTTATGAATAGGGTATTCGAGAAAGGTGCAAAATGCTTTAATCTCATCTCCAGGTTAAAAATAGCTTCTTCTAGGGAATTGAATAATAACTTATTAATAAGATGCAAGGGAAGAATAAAGAAATGGTCAAGATAAAAAACTTTGACATTATCAAAACCTGAGGATTTAATAAGAGACTGCATGTCTCTTTTATTGTATTGATAAGTATAAGTGCTGCCCCAATTAGTTATCTTTCTCAATATTCTCCTGGCAATAGATCTATTCTCTAAATTAAATATGACCTCTCCCCCTTTCTTAACTACTTTATTTATGTTCTTCAAAGCCAATCCTGCTTTGGTTTTGTCAAAATGACTAATGACTCTTATAGTAATAACCTTATCATATTTATCCTTCAATCTTAGGTCTAATATATTTCCAGTTACAAATTTAGATTTAGGTAAAATCCTTTTTGTCTTCTTTAACATCTCTTCACTTATATCCAATCCGGTAAAATTTCCTTTAGCCGCTAACATCTTTGAGAAGAATCCCGTGCCAACTCCTATTTCTAATATTTTTTGTTTCTTCGGTATCTCAGTAAGCATATCCACAAAAACATATTCTAATTTCCTGGTCACTTTTCCTTTTAATCCTCCCAATCTCTGAGAATCATAGGTATCAACAACTCCTCTATTCTTGTAGTATTCACTAAAATTCCTACTCATTTATAAGAGGAGAAGTTAAGTTTTATAAAGCTTTTCGCCTATTCCCTTTTATGAATGCCCTATTCTCAGTAGATGTAGAGCCTGATCTTCACAATAATACCTTTAAAGGCGTAGTGGATGGAATGCCTCGCTTATCCAAGATGCTTGCGAAGTATAAGGTGAAAGCTACTTTTTTTACTACTTGTGATTGCATGGAAAAATATCCTGCACTGTTTAAAAACTTAATAAAAGAAGGACACGAAATAGCTCTGCATGGATACAGGCATGAAAGATTTGACAATTTATCTAAGAAAGAAAAGGAAGACAGGATAAATAAGTCTCTAGGATGTTTCAAGAAGTATTTGAGATCTAAGCCACTAGGTTTTAGAGCTCCCCAGCATAGCATAGATGAAGACACAATAGCAATACTCAGTCAAAAAGGATTCAAATATGATTCTTCTCGAACTCCAGAGAACTTAATGCTAATGAGGCATCTTTTGAGAAAGAAGACATCTAAAAAGGATGTAATAAAAAACTTATTATCTAATTTTATTCCTTATGATATTTATGGGAAATTATTAGAGATACCTCGCGCCTCTTTCTTCATATCAACTGGGGGATTCGAATTGAAAGTTTATCCTAAAGGTTATTATAAATTTCTGATTCCCATGTATAAGTTTCTAAAAATCCCCCTAGTATTTGTCATGCACTCTTGGGATATGATAAATATTCCTCAAAGCAGGACGAGTAAACTATGCTCTCCAAAAAAGTTTGAGGCTAGATTAGATGAATTCCTTTCTTATACTTCAAAACGATTAAAATACCAAAGAATGATTGATTTTTACAATGAGAGAAAAAATTAATAATCTTTCAGTAGGAATATTCGAAGTCAGGGTTTTTTAGAATCAGGCATTCTAACTTGATACTTTGTAAGATCAGATATGTTGGCCCAATAGAATCCTTCTTGTCTTAATCTGCAGGCAAGACAATAGCCGCAATGCTTTCCTCCTCCTTCTCCAGAATAACAGCTAAAAGTTTCTTCAAGCCTTACCTTCAGATCGTCTCCTAATAAAACAATATCTTCTTTATCCTTTTTTATCAGAGGAGCAATTATTCTAAAAGGCTTTTTACAAGCAATTCTGTTAATTTTATTAAATTCTTTGACAAATTCCCCACTGGCGTCAGGAAATCCTTCTTCCCCTTCATTTTTAAAACCGACTGCAATATCAAAAATATTCTTATCTTTTAAATAGAGAGACTCTGCCAAAGCCAAGGCATAACTGAGGAAAATAATATTCCGACAAGGAACATACCATTTATCTGATTCCTTTTTAGTATCTTTCAATTCTTTCCTACGAACTCGCTGCACTCTGCTTTTAATATTAATTAAAGATCTGGAGATCTTTTTTATCTCATCTATTTTTATCTCCATAAATTCTGTATTCAGATCAGAACAGCATTTTTTTGCAGCTTTTCTTTCTTGTTTCACAGCTCTTTGTCCATAATTGAAGAATAAAATAATGACTCGCTCATATCCTAAGTTCTTTTTCATATGATGTGCAGTAACTACGCTGTCTAGGCCTCCAGAACATAGCACTATCGCATTTTTCATTTAATCTTGAGACCAACAAACTTTATAAATTTGTTTTGGCAAACCGAGATATGAAGAAGAAAGCCAAGGAGCTAAAGAAAGGAGATTTCATATTAATAGGCGGCAACAAGGCAGCAGTGGAAGAAATAGAAATGTCAGATATAGGGAAGCAAGGAACGAAAAAAGTTAGGCTGGTTGTCAAGACTTCAGCAGGAGAAAAAGTAACCATTATTCGTCCAGAAGATTATCCCTTTGAGGTTTAAATATGATCGATGTAATAATAGCTTCATTTAAAGAGCCAAAATCCACTCTTAGGGCGGTAGAGGTTTTTCTTAAAAAAAAGAGAAAAGATCTGAGAGTTACAGTGGTAGATCCTTTTCCAGAGGTGGAGGATTTCTTGAAGAAAAAGATCAAAGATAAACGATTCAAGTTCTTTTTAGATCCTGCAGAGGGCAAGTCATACGCTCTAAATCTTTTATTCCAGGAATATGCCTCAAATAACAAAGAAGATTTATTCATTCTTACGGATGGGGATGTGTATGTTTCAGATAACGCCTTGGAAGACATGGTCAAAGCTTTCCAAGATAAAGAAGTAGGTTGTGTGACTGGCAGGCCAATGCCTCTTGACCCTAGAGGCAAAAAGTATGGTTATTGGGCCCACCTATTTTTTACAGGCATTGATAGAGTGAGAAGAGAATTATCAGAAAACCGGCAATTCTTTGAGTGCTCGGGATATCTATTCGCAATACGAAAAGGAGTAATTCTTGACTTTCCTCTGGAGACAAGCGAAGATAGCATTATTCCTTATCTATTTTGGAAAAAAGGATATAAAATGAAATATGTTCCAAAGGCTGAAGTGTATGTCAAGAACCCTGAAAACTGGAAAGACTGGCTCGCACAAAAAGTAAGAAATGTGAAAGCTCACGAAAATCTGAATAAAATAGCTCCGGATATGCCAAGAACAAAGTCTTTCATCAATGAAATCAGATGGGGGGCTTTATTTGCTTTAAGATATCCGCATAATTTTAAAGAATTCTGGTGGACTTTAGAGGCTTTTGCAGCACGTTTCTACTTATATTTCAAGGCTTTCAAAGAACTAAAGAAAAAGAGAAGTTATGCTGATGGTTGGAGGGGTGAAGCAACCACTGATAGCACTAAGACTTTAGATTAGATTAATCAGGCAGGGCACTGCCCCTTTGTCCAATATTCTACTTTATCATCCAGGCAAGCAAAACAACTGTTGCTATAAGTTTGTGCGCAGGGATATTTTATGCATTGTATATTTTGATTAAACCATCCACAAACAGGATCGTATTGTTCCGTACAGAAATCAGAATCTCTGCCTTCTTCATAGCACAAATTTCCAGCATTATCAGTATTATTAGAATAAACAGGGGGATTGTATCCATTATTTTCTGTACTATTTGGCATATTGTACCAAATGAGAACCAATATGGCGGCTAACACAAGAAAAGCAATAATAGAAACTGCCATAATTAGCGAAGAATTAATTTTATCCTGACGCATAGATTTATTCGTTTTAAAAACTTTATATATTTTCTGTAAGAGTGATCATTTCTGATTTTCTGAAATGAATGCCTTTAACTTCTTTTCCAATTCTCCAAAAGAATTTACTATGGGTGTGCTTGCAATGAGGATTGAGGAAAGATACTCAAATCCCTCTTCCGGGCTCTCATCGGTTTTTATTCCTATGGTCTGAATTCCCTTTGCGTACGCATATCCAAGTTCCCAGGCAGTTCCCGCTCCAACATGTAAACCGTCCAAGGAGGCTATCACCAATTTGACATCCTTGAAACCATCAGTAATATCGGCCTTGAAGATTTTCGGAGCATCTTTTATGCTTTTAGCGAATCCAGCATCCCTGTGTGGAAGAAATGTTTTCAATCCTAGTTTCTTGCATAATTGGTCTATCCTTTCTAAGATCTCTTTCTCACTCTCAGTCCATATCTTGCCCGCTATGTAGACTTTCATCCATTTATAAAGGGGGAAACGATTAAAAATCTTCTCCTCTTGACCAAAGTATGAATAAAATATGCATAATAAAGCTCGGAGCGCTTGGAGATGTAGTAAGAACCTTGCCAATAGCTAAAGCTCTAAAAAGCAAATTTCCCGATGCAGAGATAGATTGGATAACAAAAAAAGAAGCGCAACCTTTAGTTCAGGGGTCTAAATATGTAGACAATGTTTATACCCTACCGTTTCTTCCCCAAGAAACTTATGAGTTTCTTTATAATTTTGATTTAGAAGAGGAAGCAACTTCTTTAGCATCTGAGATTCAAGCGCGAGAGAAAAAAGGATTTTATTCTCAAGATGGATTCCCAGTAGCTTTCAATCCAGGCGCAGAGTATTATCTTAATACTCTTTTCGATGATGAATTGAAGAAAAATAACCGAAAGACCTATCAGCAAATGATGTTTGAAGCAGCAGATTTGGAATATAAAGGAGAGCATTTAGGCATAGTTCTTGGCAAAGAGGAAAAAGAATATAGCCAATCATTTATTGATAGGAATCTTCTGCAGGACGAAAAGATTATCGGCATCCATATCGGGGCGTCTTCAAGATGGCCTTCAAAATCGTGGCATCCTGACAGAGTAAAAGAATTCATAAGAAAAGTCAATGAGAACAATCATGCTGTTATTCTTTTTGGAGGCCCGAATGAAGTTGACAAGCACGAACAACTAGTAAAGGAATTATCCGAAGAAGGGGTAGATGTATATCGGAATAATCCTCTGAATTCAGTAAAAGAATTCGCCTCTTTAGTTGATCTTTGTGATGTGATAGTATGTTCGGATAGCTTTGCATTACATATCGCTCTAGCCCTCAAAAAACCTTCAATAGGATTATTCTTTGTTACAAGTCCTCATGAAATAGAAGATTATGGGGTATTAAGGAAAGTAGTTTCTCATAGGCTCCCAGAATTTTTCCCTGAAAGAAGCGATCAATATGACGAAGAATTGACAAAAAGCATAACAGCAGAACAAATAATAGACATAATTGAAGAAATATCTGAGGGCGATGAATAAATGAAAAATGATTTCTATAATAATTACGAGCTTTAAAGAAGAAAAAACTGTAGGCCGGGCCATAGAAGCATTTCTAAATCAAGCAGGGATTGAAGAAGAAGTTGAGATCATTGTGATAGCTCCCGATAAAGAGACATTGCATGCAGCTGCAAGGTATGATCAAGTCAAAATCCTCCAAGATGAGGGCAAGGGGAAACCTTCTGCATTGAATTTGGCAATTAGCAAAGCCAAAGGAGAGATATTAGTTTTAACCGATGGAGATGTATATGTTTCAAACAATATCTTAAGAGAATTTAGAAATGCATTGGAGGATGAGAGAATAGGGGGAGTTTCTGCTAGGGTAGTTTCAACAAATCCTAGAAATAAAATGTTTGGGTACTGGGCATATTTATCTACACAAGGTTTTCATAGGTTAAGGTTAAAGCAATCCAAGACTGGGAAAGATATTGATTGCTCTGGCTATTGTTATGCAGTTAGAAAAAAGCTATTAATTAGAATTCCAGCAGATATATTGGCGGACGATGCATATATTTCCAGATTAATTAATCATAAAGGATATAGGACAGTCTATCAACCTCTAGCACAGGTATATGTAAAATATCCGGTTAATTTAAGGGATTGGATTAAACAAAAGAAAAGAACAACTGCCAAATTTTATCAGCTTAATAAGTACTTTAAAGTTTCAAAAACTCGTTCATTAGGGGGAGAAGTAATGTCTGGGATAAAAACATTAACTAAAATACGTTCTTTCAAGGAAGTATTATGGTTTAAGTTTTTAATCATCATGAGGGCCTATATCTGGTTTAGGGTATTTTTTGATTATCGACTCTGGAAAAGAGATTTCAAAAAGGCTTGGCAAAGAGTGGAAAGCACAAAATAAAAACAAATAAAAAGCCGCCAAACCCTTACAATTCATGGCAGATCAGTCAACGAAAAAGAGGATTGAGGAAAGAAAGAATAAAGTAAGAGGTTGGCTGAGTAATCGCTATAATCTTTCTTTTATCGGAATTCTAATAGTTTCTTTCATAATCCGTCTTTATTATTTCAATCTAACAAAAAATCAGCCTCTTTGGTGGGACGAGCTGGTATTTGGAGCTCTTGCCAAGAATATGATTCATAATTCTTGGAATGATATCTTGCAATTCGAGCAGTCTATTCGACCCTTATTTTTCTCTTTTGTTTGGTCTATCTTAATGAGGTTCAACATAGACTACATTGCAGTTAGGTTCTTGCTTGAGTTCGTCCCATCCGTATTAGCCGTTGTCTTTGTTTATTTAGTCGGTAAAAAGATGTATGGGGAGAAAGTAGCTTTAGTCGCTTCATTTATAATGTGCTTATCCTGGATCCATATCTTCTACACCTTGAGAATGTTAACAAGTATACCCTCAATATTGTTTGCTTTACTAAGCTTTTACTATTTCTTTAAAGATGATCATGATCTCACGGTTAAGAATTTTGGATTAGCCATATTTTTCCTATCTCTGGCGATTTTAATAAGATATAATTTCTTTATAATCGCTCCAGTTTATTTAATCCTGCTTTTAATAAACTATAGGCTCTCATTTTTCAAAAGTAAGGCATTTTGGGTCGGAGGAATAATCGGCATTCTCCCAATCTTATTACTTATGTTCTATAATTTAAACTTGCACGGCCAATTATTCCCAGCCGCAGGAATTTATGCAGAAAGCGGGCAGGATAAGCCAGGGCCAGCATGGTATACTTTGGATTTTATCCCGCATATTCTTAAAGGAGTTTTCACCATATTCTTCATTATAGGTTTAGGTTATTTGCTATGGGAAACAATAATTGGAGCAGACTTGATTAAAAGAAAGAAAGAGCTGCAATATAACCTATTTCTAATTTTAGTACTGCTATTGAACGTTTTCTATCTTATTTTTATAATAAAATATTCAGAAGATAGGTATTTTTTTGAGACTATTTTGTCCTTAGTCCTAATGACCTCTATAGGGATAAATAAGGCTTACTTATTATTAAAGAAGTATCATATAAAATTAGCTATGGTGGTCGTAATCTTAATTCTAGCCATGGGGGCTTACCAGCAAATTAAGTTCGGGGATACTATGATAAAATATAGGATGAATAGTGATAATTATCTTAATGATGCGTTTAAGTGGGTTAAGGAAAACACTATGGAAGAAGCAACAATTTACGGGGAAGGAATATATCCTTATTCATTATATCATGCGGATAAGGTGCCAATAAGCAATTCATCTTACTTGATGGTAAATGATTCTATAGATTATCTAGTTTTCCATAGATTCTCTAGACAATCGGAAGAATTTGCTAGTTATTTGAATAGCGAAAAGGGTCAGAATATGAGTGTGGTTTATGCCTCTTTTTTTGACGCGGCCAATAAAGAGCCAGCAGTTATAATATTAAAAACTAAATAATTCTATTTTTTTCGGTATTCCCCAACAAAAAGGGCATTTGCATAGGGAAAAGGCTTCCCATATCTCGTTTTCAACGCTTCTTCCTTAGAGACTTCAATCCAAGAGTCTTTTTTTATCCTTTTTAGGCAAGTCTCTTTATTGAAATTAAACTTATTTTGAGCGATTAGTTTATCCATATGAGGATTATATCCAATGGGGATAGTCATTATCATAGCCCCTTTTTTGTTTAAGCATTTCTGGCAGACACTTTTATAGGAATCAATTATCTTTTCTCCTGAAGGCATCTTTGATCCATCATCAAATCCTATATGTTCAAAAGTAGAAATTGAGAATATAAAGTCGTATTTCTCCTTTGGAGAGAATGAAGCAATATCTTCATTGATAACATTCTTCCCCTTCTCAAATTTATCAAGAACATCCCATTGAGTGTTGAAGTAGTGAGGCATTACTCTTCCAATCTCTAGAACTTTTCCCTTAGTTTGCTTTAGGTAAGAAATAATTATAGGTATTTCAATCTGCCTTTCATTAATCCAAGTGGTGTTATAACTATGGTAAAAATAAGGCCACACTTTTCCATTAAAATTAAAATTTCTTCTAGTCTTTAATTTAATTATTAAAGGGGCAAAGACCATCCTTAAGGGTTTCATGAAAACTTGAGTTATTCCAAACCTCTTAACAAAAACTACTACTCTCCCAATCCGAGAATTGTATAAACTTCTTTCCATGATTAATTTTGTTTATTTATGTTTAAAAGCTTTGTCAGATCAGGGAGATTGGATTATTATAAAATTTAATATATAAAAGTTTATAATATATATTAAAATGAATAGAGTATGCCTAAAGCGCTTATCACTGGGATCACAGGTCAAGACGGAAGTTATATGGCTGAATTTCTATTGTCCAAAGGTTATGAAGTGTATGGGTTATATAGAAGGTCAAGCGGAGATTATCAGTTTAATAATATCCAACACATAATTGGAAGAATGAAGTTAGTATGCGCAGATTTAACAGATGCTTTTTCTTTAGATAAGGCTATAGCTTCTATAAAACCTGACGAAATCTATAACCTGGCGGCACAATCACAGGTCAGAGTCTCATTTGATCAACCATATTTAACAAAAGAAATAAACTGGATAGGGGTAGAAAGACTTTTAGACTCTATCAAAAATCATGTTCCTAAGGCCAAGCTCTATCAGGCTTCAACCAGCGAGATGTTTGGAGCTGTTTTAATGTCTCCTCAAAATGAGGAAACTCCATTTAATCCAGTCAGCCCATATGCATACGCAAAAGTAAAAGCGCATGAAGCAGTAAAAAGAGAAAGACAAAAAGGACTATTTGCATGCGGAGGGATATTGTTTAACCACGAATCTCCCAGGAGAGGACTTGAGTTTGTTACAAGAAAATTTACAGATGGAATTGCAAGAATAAAATTAGGATTGCCTCAAAGAGAGACTGGAAAGAAGTACCTTGAACTAGGAAATCTCAATGCGAGACGGGATTGGGGGTATGCGGGAGACTATGTTGAAGCAATGTGGCTAATGTTGCAGCATTCAACTCCAGAGGATTATGTAATCGCAACTGGAGAAAATCATTCAGTAAGGGAATTTGTAGAGTTTGCAGCCCTTGCAGCAGGGATAAAAGTAAATTGGAAAGGAGAAGGCGTAGATGAAAAAGGATATGATCAGGAAGGCAACCTTATAGTTTGCATCAATCCTGCACACTTTAGGCCTGCAGAAGTAAATGAGCTTTTGGGAGATTCTTCAAAGGCTAAAAAGGTATTGGGATGGAAGCCGACTACTTCATTTGAGGATCTTGTAAAGTTGATGGTGGAATCAGATATAAAAAAATTAAGTTCAGCTCTTTCTTAAGACCTTTAAGTATTCTTCTGCTTTCTCAGACCATGCGAACTTCTTAGAATAAGATCTGGAATATCTAGACATCTTACTTAAAGTCTTCCTGTTATTAATCAAATAATCTATTTTCTCAGCCAGTTCCTTAGAATTGCCATATCCAAATAGTAATCCAGTTTTACCATCTACTACTGAATCCTTTATCCCTCCCACGTTGCTCCCCAATACCGGAGTGCCGAAGTAATTTGCTTCTATATTCACTATCCCCCATCCCTCTTTAAAGCTGGGGTTGACAAATATCCAAGATTTTTGCATTAACTCTCTTTTCTTTTCTTCGCTAACTCTGCCAAAAAACTTTATATTTTCAAGTTTTTCTCTTTTAACATACTCTTTCATCTCAGGCAAGAAGTCTCCATCACCTGCAACCCAAGTCTCAAATTTGTCTTTTCCTTGTGATTTCAATTCCGAAACTGCTTTGAGCAAAACATCTAATCCTTTGTATTTTTTGACTCTATTTAAGAATAATATTGCAGGCTTTTTATTTTTAGAGAACTTCTTGTATTTTGGGAAATTTATTCCAGGATTAACAATTTCAGGCTTGTCAAATATCAATTTATCTTTGATAATTTCTTCAGCAGAGCTTTGAGATATAGTAATGGAGGGCACATCTCTATAAATTAGGGGGGCCAATTTGTTCTCTAGAAACCAGCAAATTAGAGCAACAATCTTATACTTGCCACCCTTTGGATAGACTTCTTTAAACCAAACTTCTCTATGAGAGTGATGCATATGCAGAAATTTCTTTTTTTTAGAAAATAAGGGAGTGAAGAAGGGTATTCCATTTGATACGTCTAGGATAACTTCAGGCTTATCTTTTAATTTTAGATATTCTAAAGGTGCAAGAAGATATAGTGTAAATTCATTACCGACTCGAGTGATGCGCATAGAATCTATCTCCTCATTCTTTAGGCATTTATCCCATCCTCCCACTATCCAATCTACTTTATGCCCTTTCTTTGCCCATCTCTTGGCCATCTCGTGGAAATATAGCTCTGAGCCTCCCGCTTCAGGGTGCTTTATATCTCTCCAGCTAAATATCAGTATTTTCATTGATTTGTAAATCTATATTTAATTAAAGTAAGAAGAGCCTTTATGCCATCTATTCTCCTAAGTTTCTTTCCCTCTTTGATGCTCCTAGACTGTACCTTAACAGGTACTTCTTCAATTTTTATGCCTTTTCTAGCTATTTTAGCAGTTACCTCTGGCTCCCACTCAAATCGGTTGTTATTAATTTTAATATTTTTAATAATATTGCTTCTAAATGCTTTGTATCCGCAGGGCTCATCTGTTAACCTTGTTCCAAACAATATGTTAGTTATAAACGTGATAAAATGCCCTCCCAAATAAAAAAGCAAACTTCTGCCCTTATCTTTTCTATAGGCATTTCTCGATCCATAGACCACTTCAGATTTACCCTCTAAAATAGGATTTATTAAATCAGGGATTTGGATAGGATCTAATTCTAGATCAGCATCCTGAATTATGATTATGTCCCCGGTTGATTCTTTAA
The DNA here is from genome assembly GCA_030698805.1 of Nanobdellota archaeon. Taxonomy (GTDB): domain Archaea; phylum Nanobdellota; class Nanobdellia; order Pacearchaeales; family GW2011-AR1; genus VGKP01. The sequence continues at coordinate 62,704 of JAUYMA010000008.1, read as the reverse complement.
TAGCACTCTTTACAGCTGCGCCTTTGCCCATATTTTTCGGATGTTTTATCTTCTTTATTCCAATAATACTCTGTATCTCCTGCCAGCTTTTATCTTTTGATCCATCATCTACAACTATTATCTCTTTCTTAATGGGAATTTTAAGATCTTTTACTTTTTGTATGATAATTCTGACAGTTTTTTCTTCATTATAAACAGGAATAATTATAGATAACTTCATTCTCTCTCAATAATAAATAGATATATTAAAAACATTATTGTAGCAAATGCCAATACTAAACCGCCATAAAATATCAAATGGGCAAATTTATTTAACAAAGAATCTATCGCATTATTAGCTTTGTATTCTCCGAATATTGGCCCTATTTTTCTATCATATCCTAAAGGATAAAGGTACCAATTATGAGTCGATTTCGCTAAAAGTAATATTGTAGGGTTTATATCCATATAAGTTTTATAAACTTTGTATGCAGGAATTTGCGGGGCCTCTTTTATTAAAGGAATATGGGCGCTGTATTTATCTCGAGTTTCTATCTCTTTAACTAATCTGGAATTATTTGCAAACCAAGAAACCATTTCTTCCATGCTGGCGTTGAATTCCGGCTGGCTATTCACAGTCCCCCATCCACAATCATCTATGGCACATTCTACAAAATAAACAGTTATCGCAGAGGCCTCTCCATATTTTGCGCTCTCCTCTAAGGCCTGAGGGAACAGGTTTGCTTCCAAATAATTTCGGTCATGGAACATCCAAGCGGTAAAACCTCTATAAATTCTGGAATCTACAACTACAAGGGCGTCTTTTTCTATAGAGCTCATCTTATAACTTATCAGCTGACCTTCTCCACTTTTTGCATAAACATGTGATTTAAGCCCTTCTTGGGAAGAACCTAGCCATAAAAGACTGACTGCCATAACTAAGATAGCAAGATGCCTTATTCTAATATTGGGCAATTTCTTTCGGATAGCCTCGTAAAGAGATAGCAATGAGTAGGCCGCAAAAGGCAAAAACAAGAGAGGCACAAAAGCAAGATGCTTTAGCATGGGGATATAAGACCCTATATAAGTAAATGCTGGAAGCAAGGTGATCAAAAAGAAGGGAATGTATCTTCTTTCTTTTTTGATAAAACATAAAATCAGCCCCAGTAAGCCAAAGATCATGATTAGGGGATCTTCTCGAATTATAAGTATCAATTCAACTATTATCCCTGGTAATTTAGAGATCATTGGATAATAAGGAGTCCAATGCATCTGGCTGCCTAAAAAGAAACCTTTTATGTCAGTATATTTCTGACCAGGTTCAGACCATCCTGCCCCCCAGCCATATAATTCACGCGCTTTATCCACATTAACTCTAAAGAAATTTGAAAAAATTAAATCCATATGGCCTTGATCTTTGTAAAGCAAGTAATTATAAGCCAAAGTGGGAACACAGAATATAAAAATTATAAGGCCATACAAAATAATCTGCTTTATTGAAAAGCTATTTCCTTTCTTGCCTTTGTAAAAAATATAAATTAAAAATAAAAAGTATGAAAAAGCAAAGAAGAGCGCATAGACTTTGATCAATATACCAATACCCATTAATATGCCTGAGATGATCAGTTCCTTCTTCTCAAAATTTTCAATATATCTATAAAGGAAAAGTCCAGAAAGAATGACAAAAAACATTACAGTTATGTCCATCTCAGGCAAAGTCATCTTAATTAAAAATGGCGAGAAAGCAGTTAGAAGCGCAGCAATTAAACCAGCTTTTTCAGATTTGAATATCTTCCTTACAAAAAGAAACATCAGGAAAATAAGCAATGATCCGAATAGGGCAGTTGCAAACCTGGATCCGAAGTTGGAAGCTCCGATTATGTTATAGAAAACTTCTTGAATATAGTACCAAGCCGAAGAGGACTGGTCCCATATCACCATTAATCCGGTTTTACTTATTCCCACAGGCCGTACTGCATGATTGGCGTCATCTGCAGCCATGCTTAAATTGTTAGCAGCCATCAATCTCAATATGAATCCGGCAACAACCATTAATATAACATAAAGTTTGGTTTTGTTGTTTGAGAAGAATATTTCTAGAAAATCATCCATTAATTTTTCTTTTTTTATCATTATAAATAGGCTAAAAAGCTAAATCGGGATTACTTTATAAACTTATTTCTTACTGCGCAAAAGTCTCCATAATCGTCTTGCAATAGGCTTTGTTACCTTTAAGAATCTCCTGAAAGGAGAATTCATTATTCTCAGTTGCAGGATGGAAAAAAACATCTGCACAGAAACTTTTTTCAAGTTAAGTTTGCTGTCTTTTTGGTCTTTCCAAACAGTGGGCCATTCTTTGACAAATATTTTATTTTTCTTCAGCCTAAATAATAAATCTATGTCAAATGACCATTGAGTGTCTCCCAAGTCATTTATTATCTCGGTCAAAGCTTCCTTCCTGACTATTTTTGCACCGCATTGAGTGTCCCTATAAGGCATAAAAAACAAAGATCTTACAATAAAGTTGAAAATCCTGGATGCCAGTATTCTAGCTGGAATTTGTTTAGGATTGACAATAGATCCCTTGATATACCTGCTTGCAATTATCCCTCCAGAATCTCCGATATTCTCTACTAAGCTATAAAAAGCCTCTGGAGGAGTAGCCATATCCGCGTCAACAAAACCAATTAAATCATATTTTTTGTTAAGAGCTATTTTAAATCCCTCAATTATGGCGTAACCTTTGCCTCCTTTTACAAGATCTATATAATCTACTCTCTTATTTTTCTTCCTTGCAGATTGCACTATCTTTTTAGTCCCATCCGTAGTGCCATTAATTACTACTATTATTGTATAATCAAATTTATTTTTTTTTAGCTTAGAATTTAAAAATTTAGAATAAGCACTTAATGTAGATCCTATTCTTCTTTCTTCATTATAAGCAGGCATAATAATTCCTACTTTCATCTTCTAATAAGAAAAAGAGAGTATAAAAACATAATTAAATTGACGAATAGGAATCCATAGACAAATTCCAACAGGGTAGAATGGTACATCATCCATACTACAATTTGCAATACCACGAAGAATAACAGGTAGAAACTCCTGCTTACTTTGTTTATAGAAACCTGATACAACACTATGATATTAGATATTGCTAATAAGGTGTAAGATAATCCTAAGAGAAATAAGAGATTGGCGCCCTCCAAGTATTGCGTAGATCCTAGAGATACAAGAAAGATTATTGTTTTAGGCAGTAAAGCATACATCAACAGAATCGCTCCGGATATACCAGAGACTAATATTAGAGATTTCTTGAAAAGCTTACGTGTTTCCATTCCCCTATCAAAATCTTCAGAAGAAATTGGGAGCATCGCTTTTCCTATCGAGAAACTGACGAAAATTATGACTTTACCTATCATCGAGACAAAAGCATATTTTCCAGCAATTTCAGGAGCAAAAAATGACCGAGCAAAGAGAATGTCTAAACTATACATAAGAACTATAGAGGTAATGGCTATGAGCACGGGTACATTGGTTTTATAGATATTTGTAAACTTAGCAATTTCTCGAGGAGATTTAATCAAATCTTTCAATACTAATATTACAAATAAGAATGCAATTATTCCCCCAGCCCATACTCCTCCCATGGCCCCGTAAACTCCCCACCCAATATACACAAACAATATGGCAAATAAGACTTTAACAAAAGCTTCGCCTACCAGGCTCAAACCCATAGAAAAGAATTTTTTCCTTCCTTGCAACACGCCTCTTCCAATTGGGACAAGAAATATTTCAACAATTAGGAGGCTGGTTAAGAGTATCAATCCCACTTCTATTTTCAGAGTCTTAGAGGCAAAGAAAGAAATTGGAATTAAAAGCATAAATGCAATTAAGGAGAAAAGAAGGCCTTTTTTCATACTTTTATAAAAGAAATCCTTTATCTTCCCAGGTTCATTCTTAGCATTCAATCTACTAGTATATCTCGAAACTATAGTTTGTATGGCTTCTCCAGGGATATTTAGAATATAAGCTATAGACATTAAAGCTGCCAAAATTCCAAAGTTAGCAGGCCCCATAAGTTTAGCCATGGAGATATGAAAGCCATAGTTAAGAAAATTAAACAAAACTATCATAATAAATAAAATAATACTACCGTTGACTAATTCATCTTTTCTTATTTCCCTCAATTTTTGCATCATCTCAAGAATATGCCCTCTCTAAAAATAAGCAGCACTGCAAGTATCACTATTATCTGGAAGCCCCATATTAAATAAACGACCTTCTTTTCTGTGGCTTTCATGCCTGCTTTTTCAAGTAAATAAATTCCCGCATGCGTTAGTCCATAAACTTCAGGGTATCGCAAACCAATAGATCCATCCTCTTTTGGAATTCCAAAGGAGTGTTTTACTAGCTTTCCTCGAGACTTCAAGACAGTTTCTATAATGTACGGGATGAAAAAGAAAACAGCTATTTTCTCAAAGTCGCCTAGTATTGCAACAATTGCAATCATGCCTCCAATGACCAAGGTGAGCGAATCCCCTGGGAAAGTCTTGGCAGGACAGAAATTATATAGCAGAAAAGCGATCAAGGCAGCAATTAAGCACAAGCAAATTATGGTTAGCCATGAATTGCCTGTAAAGAATGCAACAAATCCTACTGCTGATAAAAGTATGATGCCTTGCCCAGCTTCTAGCCCGTTAAATCCTGCCAGAAAATTATAAGTTGCCGCTGCTCCGGTTATTCCTACTGGAATAAGGATTAAGGGATAAAGAATGCCCAAATCTATAATTCCTATGAATGGAAATGCGACTATATGCTTGCCAGCATTTATTACCATCAAAGGAATAGAGGCGATTATAAATAAAATGAGCCTGGATGTCCGAGATAATCCTCCATGCTGCCATCCTAGCAGGTCATCTATGAATCCAATAACTGCCAAAATAACTATTACCAGAAGCAAAGCTAATATCTCTATAAGGTTATCTGCACTTTTTAAATAAAATCTTGTATAGGCTATAAACAGTAAAGCCCCCACTAGAAATCCTAATATTGCTATTATGCCTCCAGACCCTGCCACTTTTTGTTTTCCAGTCTTATTCATATCATCCCATACAAGTCCAATCTGCCTGGCCTTCCTCATCCAGAAAGGCAAGATAAACAAGGTTACAAAAAATGAAAATATAATTGGAATTATCAGTAAGTAATTGTTCATTGTGCGATTGACAATCTCACATCAGGGTAAGATGTTCGAACATATTCAGAATTAACTTTCATTCCATTAGGATAATTTATCTCCCATATTCTCAGAGGGCCTCTGAAATCTCCATAAAAGATAAAGTCTTCATCAAATCCGTATTGCGCCTTCAATTGGGCCACAAGCATTTCATCTTGTGAATGAACTAACTTGAAGTTAGGATTATCTTCTTTATACAAATAAAGTCTTGCAAGTTGAGACTTAACTGTTCTGCTTGAAAGATATAACAAAGCAACGTTCTTCTCTACTGTAAGGCCTTGTGCAGAATTACTGAGAGCAGCTATTGTAAACACTCCCGATTCCACCCCGCTTCCAAAATCAAGGAATTTCTTATTTACATAAGCGTATCTTAATGGAAGCCTGTATTGATTCTGATTGTATACAAATACTCCTTCTGGCTGGCTTACCAAACTGCCATTGGCATCGAACTCTAGAATTATCGCAGCTACTCCAGCACGACCGGCAGGCAGAATTATTCTTGACCCATTGAGATTGTAAATTATGTCATCATCTAGAGGAGTGCCTCCAACGAAAAGATAAACTGTGGAATTTTTAGTTTCTCTACTTTGCCGGTCATCTCTTTGGAAAGTGCTAATCCAACTCCTCCGGTCATAATTAACATCAGATCCTATGCTAGAGAAAGCTCCATACTTGCCAATGTCTGAAGAATCTATGATAAAGTGAGTAGTGTTATGGGAGTAAAGGAATTCCAAAGCTTCAGTATTGTTGGCACCAGTCAAAGCATATCGCCCCATTAAATGGTTCCAATAAACAATAGCGTTGCCCCCATCTAATACAGTCGCTCTCTCACCCATAGTCTGCACCCAATATCCGTAGTCCCACCAGTGGCCGAAAACCGAGCCCTGAGGAGTATTATCTCTTACCCAATCCATGGCCTGTTGCCATTGATAGGTATATGGGCTAGGAATATAGACTTTAGCTAAAGATGAACTGCCATTGTAATATGCATATCCTGCAAAAATAATTGAGAGGGCCACAAATACTGCAAATATCCAGATGAAGACTTTGCCAGAAGAATCTTTGTTCTTTCTTAGGTCGCTGAATAAAGTCACGACAAAATAAGAGGCAAGGATAGCCGCGGTAGGGACCAGGACCATAATAGTTCTTACAGATCCTCTTGCAGAAACGATGCTCAAGAAGAAGAAAATAAAAAGTAGAATTAATCCAAAATCAATGCTCTTTAATCGGTTTTTCCCACTTTGGTGTTCTTTATAATAGTAGAATCCGAGAGTCGCAAGTAATATAATAAATCCTAGACCATATACAAAAGTGCTAATTCCATTAGTGCCGTTAAATTGACTTTCAGGAGAATATCTACTAAAAATTAAACAAATTAAGAATACCGCATATGCAACAGTCATCATGCCCCTCTCTTTTATTTCAAATTTGTGGAACATTGCAAAGAAAAGATAGATCGAACCTATGAAAAATAACCAGAATATAATGGGGAATTTAGATAGTGCAACCGCAGAACCCTCGCTTAATTTGACAAGGCCTCCAAAACTAATCATATCCGATAAAGAAGGCCCAAAGCTATTGGCCCATTCTGCAAAATAAGGCTGCCTATTTTCTGCAACTGTAACTCCCAGTCTATCAGTAACTGGTACAATCATCGTCTTAGCTATATCTTTAGCAGTATGGATAAAGAAACTAGGTCCGAAAATAAATGAAACTAAAATAATTCCTAAGATTCCTGATAAAATTAAAGTAATCAACTGTCGCGGCACTTTATCCAAGCCTTTTCTCTTTTCAATATGTCCTCTCAGTTTGGTCTCAAAAATAATAAAATGAATTAGCATAATAAAAAATATAGCAATTGGGATAAGCGTGGTTGTAGAGCTGACTATTTCTTTAGGAGCATAACGAGTTGAGAAAGGATACATCAAAATTAGAGAAGAAAGTAGCCAAGCCCCATAAATGTAAAATTTATTTCTATCTACTTTCCCTAAGAAGAAAGCCAAGAAAGATGCTACTCCAATAGTAAGAAATGCATAAAGATAGCCTCCCCAGATAAGTGCCATGGCCGCAGTTGAGGCGCCGGCTAAGACTGCAAGCATAATAGATTTTGTTTGTTTCTCGGTTTTCCAAGCAGAGATGAAAAAGTAAAATGCCAGGAATAGGAAAAGGAATGCTGCAGATTCTTTTTCAGGAATGCCGGCAATTGTTCTAGGCAATAAAGAGGGCAAAACTGCGAGGAAGAAAGAAGCTATAAGTGCGATAATATTCGCGCTTACTTTCCCAGTTATCTCAACAAATATTTTTCTCGTTAAGAAAAAGAATGCAATGACAGTTAGAGCGAACATAAATACCGGGTATAAAACTGCAGAATACTCAATAGAGTAATTGCCAAACCAATTAATAAATTTATGGAACCAGGCAATAGAATATGGAAGTAAAATTAATTCTCCAGCAGTATCATAGCCTAAAGGAACATATCTCAACGAATCCCAAGGCATCAAAGAGCCGTTCTGGATTATTTCTTTAGCCCATCGTAAGAATAAGAAAGGGTCTAAGTCAGGTCCAAGAGTCCAATGGTCGCGAGTTATATCCCATAAACCCGGTTTTCCTGTAGCAGGGTTGATCTTCATCGGAGCCATCCTGATTTTAACAGCGATCCAGACGATAAACGCTAATAGGATGTAAGCAATCCAATTATAATTGGTTTTAATAAGCGCAATAAATTTTTCTTTTCTCTCTCTTATAATTTGTTCCTCTGATTTGACTTCCATTTTACGCTAAAAAACACTATAAAACTTAGTATATAAAGCTTTCAACCATTACTTTATCGCTTTTTCAAAGTCTTCCAAATTTTCTTCCAATGCAGAAATAGCTTTTAATAGGAGGTCTTTAGCTTCCATCTGGCCAAATGATTCTATGATAAATACAAGTTCATTAGAATCTTTAATAGCATCCCCATCAAGGGCATTTATAGCTTCTTGCTCGGCCTCATTCAAATCTGCAATCCATTTACTGCCCTTTTTCTCAGGTTTGATTAATGCTTTAGATTTTTGTATAATTTTATCTATTTCAGGAGTTGATTTGACTTCCAAAATATGCCTGTAATAGCATAAACCTGGAGTGTGTTTAGAGTGAACAATACCTTTCCCTAAAGTGGCAGTCGCGATTAACTCTATTTTCTGATCATCTCCAAGAAGAGTTATAGGAATGTTGTCAAATACGATCTCCGCATTCCCCTTTAGATCTCCAGAATAAACCGTGCAAGGGCCTGTCTTTGTTAATTTTAAGTCTATTTGAGTTTTTTCACTCATTCCTTTTTCAGTCTTTAATGGGACCAATCCTAGTCGATGGGCCACTATTTCATCGTATAGGGCTGAATCATTTTTGTATATCTCGACTTCATCAATGGCAAGAGTGGGGATTTCTGCAAGGCTTCTTCTTAAGGCATTTGCGAGAACTTCGTTTTCTTCCATTCGGAGAACAATTTTCTCAGGCTTCTTTTCGATTACTTCCATATTCAATATAAAAAATGAGTCCTTTTAAAGCTTTAGAATTCATTTAGAAAATTCTAAGTCTTTTGAAGGTTAGACTCTTCTTCCTCTCTTACCTCCTTTCTTCTTAGGCCCACCTCGTGCAACTCTTGTTGCATCAAGAATATTGATTATTCTAAACCCTTCTTTGCTCAAGCTTTTAACTGCCGCATGCGCTCCAGATCCCATGCCAATACTTCCAGTCTTTGCTCTTGTTCTAATATATAATGCGGTTATGCCCAAGTCTTTTGCTCTTGAAGCCGCTTTCTTTGCAACGAACATTGCTACAGTTGGATCCGCTTTTAATCTGCTATGCTTGGTCACCATTCCCCCACTAACTCGGGATAATGTATTTCCAGCCAAGTCAGTCATATGGACAAAAGTATTGTTTTGAGTGCTATAAATATAGGCGATAGCAGGCCTTTCATCTTTCTTTACTTCTTCAACTATCTCGGTAGCGCCTTCTTCAGCTTTTGAGTCTACTTTTCCTTCAGAGCTTATTTTTTCTTCAGCCATTTTTGCTTTTTCTTCTTCAGCCATTTTATTGAGCTACCTCAGGAGGATTGCTAGTTTCAACGGTCTCTTCTTTCTTCTCTACCAACTTTTTTTGTTTAGCAGGTTTAACAGTTATTGAAGATTCTTCTTGTAGTGAAACTATGTAACTAGGAACATTCACAATTTTATCCTCGATAAGCACTTTTTTATGGACTATCATTTGTCTAGCTTGTTGAGGAGTCTGAGCCAAGCCTTTCTTGAAAACTACCATTGGAAGTCTCCTTTCCAATAAGTCTTCAGTCTTTAGAGCTAGAACATCTGCAGTAGTATCTATTTTCAATCCGATTGTTTTTAACTTATTGAATAGTATTTGTTGTTCTTCTCTGGAAGATTTTGCAAGAGCCATTGCTCTCTTTCTGAAATAATTAATTTTAGCAGCAGTCTTCCAGATTTCAGTCTTGCTCTTTAGAGCATATTTGCTCACTAAAACATTTTCCTCTTTAATTCTATCTTTAATATATAATTTTCTAGGTTTTACGTATCTACTTTTCTTTCTTATCATGGTTTATTTTTTCTTTTTCTTTACCCCCATTGCAGCTCCTTTTCTTCTAAAGTGTGATCTTGTTCTCTGTCCTCTTACAGGCAGTTTAGAGGCATGTCTTAACCCTTTGTAGCTCTTCATCTCCTTCATACGCTTGATATCAAATTCTCTTCTTATGTCCAAGTCTGATCCATAATAGTGTTTAGTCTCTCCAGTCTCTAAATCTTTTCTCCTATTCTTTAAGAAATCATAAACATCAATTTTCTTCATAAATGTCTCTATTTTACTTATATCTTCTTTGGAAAGTTCAGATATTTTTTTTGTTTTAGGGATGCCTAACTTTATTACTGTGGCATTTGCAATAGCCCAGGAAACACCTTTAATCTTTGTTAGACCTACAAAAACGCTCTTTGAACCCGGGATGTCATTGCCCATGATTCTTATCAGCATCTCATTGGATTCTTCTTTTGGCTCGTATTTCTTCTTTTCAGTTTTATCGGCCTTCTCAACTTTATCGCCTTTACTTGGCTTTTCTGTTTTCTGTTTATCGCTCATTTTAGCTTACAAATAAGTTAAATCTCTGTCTTTCCAGCAATTCTTCCACAATCCTCTTCTCAACTGCTTTTTTAGGATCGGGCAGATTTTTAACTCGGTTCTTTATATCCTCAAAAGATTCGAAAGGTTTCTTTTCCCTTTCTTGTAGGATCTCTTGAGTATGTTTTTTCCCAAAACCAGGAATTAATTCTATCTGATGTAAACGGGTGTTAATTGCCTGAGCATTGTTAAAGAAATCTATGAATTTCTTCTCCTGCTCCGCAACCGTTTTGGATATAAATTCCTGCAGTTGGATCTTTGCAGTCTCTGTCAACTTCTCTCGGGACAATCTTCCCGCAATGAAGTATATCTTATCTCTCTTATCCGGACCTATATAAACCTTTTCCTGAGGATTTAAAGTGATGCCTCTTCTTGGAACAAGCTCGAGGAGGGCAAGATGTTTTTCACCTATAGCTTGGACTACAGGATTCATCTTTCCACCCATAGGATATCCGTAAGGTAGATAATCTAGTATTATTGCAAAGTCTTCTTTTGTCGTCATTTTCAATATTTCTTGGTGATATCCAGAATAGCATTTACTTCTCCCTCATTTAAACTTGCATCAAGAACAATTTTATTTAAATCTTCTAGATCTTTCGGCACGAAGTCAACAATCTTTACTATATCTTCTTCTTTTAGTTTTGGATTATTCAAGCTTCTAATTTCTTCGCCCAATTTATCTGCGTCTTCTTTTGACAATTTAAGGAAAGCTTTGAAATATTCATCTATTGGTTTTTTGTCTTCCCCTTCCTTATAGTATGATTTCGCCTCAGTTAATGTGAGAGGTTTACTATTTAATATCATTTTTTAGCAACCTCTATTTTCTTAAGATGAATGGGCCTGAGTAAGTACCTTTTAGGTTTATTCAACTCTTTAACTTCTATATAGTAAGCAGACCCTCTTTTAGCCAATACCCTGCCGGTTTTTCCTTTAATCCTATTAGAATAATTAAATGGGACGCTTGCTTGGGGAGACACCGCTACAAAATCACCTTCTTTGAATTCTTGGAAGAATCTCCGTAAGGAGAAGCTCTTGGCGTTAATTTTCTGTGTCGGCATATAGTTACCTAAAAAGATTAGTTTAAAAAACTTTCCTAGAAGACATATTTCGGGTATCTCGTGATCCATGGAAAGAATCTGAGACAGACCCCTGGTTTAAGTCTCCAGAATCTCTTGCTTTTTCCATGCTTTCTTTAATGGTTTTGAACATTTTTTCACCCCATACTCCTACTCCACATCTCTCGCAGAAATCTATAACTGATTGATCATCAACATTTGCTTTGCAATAAATACATTTTTTAGCCATCTTTTTTACTTCTAAAGAATTGAAGCTTGGTATTTAAAGATTCGTATTCCAAAAAAGATATTATCTCTCGAATTTGCTTACTCTACAATGAAATTGCCTTCCATTCCATTCTGTCGATGCTTGCCCACACTACAATAATAAGAGAAGGTTCCTTTTTTATCTGCCACAAATCCAACAGAAGCAGTGTTTCCCGGATTTATTTTCACCGTACTCACATTGTAACCCTCAAGAACCCAATCATGATATCCTTCGCTGCTCTTGAAATTTACTCTTACCATGTCTCCCATTTTTACCTTCATATCAGGATTTTCAACTCCATTTATATAGAATTTTAAGTTTGCACTATCCACTTCAAAAACTTTAACATTATCTTCTTCAAAAACTGTTTTGCCAGTCATGTCAGCAGAGGACTTATAAAAGAAAGCAAAAAGACCTGTGCCTACAATCAAGGCAATTATTAATCCTATCAGTAACTTATTCATAAGATAATGCAATAAAAGGAATTTATAAAACTTGTGAATAATTTCATAATCTTTAAAAGATAGACATTCATACCAAGATCATGAAAAGAGGAACATGGTTCATAATCTCCGGATGTGCAATATTTTTTATCCTGTTAGCCTCTTATTTTATAGAGATTAAAACCCAGGAGGTTTACAATTACGCAGTAAATGTCCAGGTCGGAACACCTCTTCTCGGAATTCTCATTTTTCACAACGCTATAGTTTTAGCAGTTTATATCACCATTGCCCTTATACTTATATTCACAGGGGTATTTCTCAATAGCAGAAAGATATAAACTCTCTACAAAACCTTTTAAATTGATTTTATCTAGCATTCCCAAGCGGGAGTGCCGGAGCGGTCAAACGGGCTGCCATGAGGTGGCAGTAGCTTAGTGCTTACGCAGGTTCGAATCCTACCTCCCGCATTATTTCTATTCAGTTTTTGGAGAGTTATTTTTTATTTCATTCTTCCAATGATGATGAGTATACAATGTCTTGCTACAGTATAGAAAAGAGTAATTGAGAGCACTCATGTGCGATACACTTTAGCCATATCTTTCCAAGATCTTTTAGTGTCGAATTCTATGATGTTAGAATCTACAAGTATCTACCTTCATAAATAATAAAAGGTATATTCATATTGCACCTTCTAAATTATTATAAATAAGAAAGGCCTCATCAAATAATGGACGTCAAGGTAAAAAAGCAGAATTCTGACGGAATGGTGAGGCTTGAAACCCAAGGAATCATCAAAGAAATTCTTATAAACGAGGACTTTGCGAATCCTGGAAAAGAATCTGTTTCTCTTTGTTTCAGAGGAAAAAATAGTTCGGGGATAGTTACTTTATCTACTCAGGAAGTGGAGTTTCTCGCTTCCAAGATAAAACCAAATCTTCACCTGATCAAGAAATCAAAAGTAATTATTTCCCCAAAAGAATAATTAATCTTCAAGCTTTTTTATTCTTTCTTCAAGCTCTTTTATCTTCTGCTTCATTCCCTTCTGCTCTGCAGAATATTCTTTATCCATAGTCTCGACAAAATCTCGCAGGTAGGCGTTGAATAGGGTACTAAGCTTTCCTCCGAATAAATCTAGTTTGGTTTTTGCCTTGTCAAGCAATACTTTATCTACTGTGATATTAACTCTTATTTTATTTGGTTTCATTTTAGTTCGAGAATAGCATATACAGGGTAATGATCAGATGCCTGTTCTGTCAATTTATTTTTTATAATTCCTGCATCAATTATCTTAAAATCTTTGGAGCAAAAGATATAATCCAATCTGCTTAAGTCCGTATTGTTTCCAATCAATGACGTATGAAAGGTGTAATCAAAATTCTTATTTTTTACTTTGAAAGTATCGGCCAAGCCCGCTTTAATTAAGGTCTTTATAGCTTTTCCTTGCAAGATGTCTTCTACTACACTCTTTGCCTTATACGCTTCTTCGGTTTTGTAGTAAGTTTCAAAACCTGCAATAAGATCATTTTTATCATATTTATCTTGAGGAGAAAAAGCATTGAAATCTCCCGCAATGATATAAGGATCTTTCCTATCTCTTATAACTGTCTTAAACCATTGCGCTCTTTGGTGCTCATTATGATATTGATCTGGATGCACAGCATCAATAGTTATAATTTTATTTTTAATCTTAATAAGAACTCTCACAAATCGTGAATGTTTTGTATTATAATCATAAGCTTTAACAATAGGAAACTTAGACAAAACACCTACTCCCCAATCGATCTCCGCAAAATAGTTATCAGTTGCCCCAAACCAATAGGCATAGCCAAATATCTTTTTATAATTCTGTAAGACGGCGGACTTATTCTTTCTTAAAAAGCAGACTTCACTTAAAATAACTATATCTGCATTTTCTTTTTTTATAACTTCTTTTACCAAGATTTCTCTCTTAGAGTTTTTATGATAATCTCCATTTTTACCTTTATTACAAAGTCCAGTTAGTATATTATAAGCAATTACTTTCATTACCCATTAGTGTGCATTAAGGTATAAAAACCTTTTTCTAGGATTAAATTTAAATACCCTGAAATTGAACGATAAATATGATCAAGAAAGTTTTATTAAGCAAGACAAAAATCAAGAAAGATTTGAAAAAGAAAACAAATCCTGAATTGGTGAATATAATCGACTTGGCAAGAAAGCAAAAAGCTTGGCTGCCATTAGCTAAAATATTAGCAGGGCCTACGAAAAACTACGCAGATTATAATTTGAAAGATCTTAATGAGAAGGTTTCAGCAGGAGATACTGCTTTGATACCTGGAAAAATTCTTAGTGGCGGAGACTTGGATAAGAAAGTTAAATTATGCGCTTTATCATTCTCAAAATCAGCTGCAGATAAATTGAAGAAAGCTAAGATAGAGTTCTGCACGATTTCAGATGAAATTAAAAACAATCCAGATGCTAAAGGAATCAAAATAATCAAATGACTAAGGAAGAAACTAAAATAGAGATAGTAATAGATGCGCAAGGTGGAATTCTAGGCAGAATAGCAAGTTATGCTGCTAAGCAAGCACTATTAGGAAAGAAAGTAGTTATAGTAAACTGCGAGCAGGCTTTAATCGCTGGGAGAAAACAAAATATAGTTGAAGAATATCAAAAGATAAGAAGAAGAGGAGGATCAAGCCTGAAAGGTCCTTTCTTTCCAAAAGATCCTGAAAGAGTAATGAAGAGAACAGTAAGGGGAATGCTTTCCTACACGCAGCAGCGCGGATTGGATGCTTTCAAAAGAGTAATGTGTTATAACCAGGTTCCAAAAGAATACGAGGCTAACAAAAAAATAACCTTTGTAAGAGATCTGAAAACTAAAACAATAAGTCTCGCAGAATTGGAGAAAGTAATATGATCTTAGATAACGAGAAAAAAATAATTTCCGGAAAGAGAAAGACGGCAGTTGCCAAACTAAGAGTTAAGAAAGGGTCTGGAAAAGTCTTCTATAATCATCTGCCTTATCAAGAATTAACTTTATTCCATAAATTGGCTTTGTCTGAACCTATAAAGATCTATGAAAGAGAGTTGGGTGAGGTCAAGCATGACTTCTTCATAACAACTCGTGGTGGCGGAAAAGAAGGGCAAATTCAGGCAGCCAGGCTGGCTATAGCCAAAGCTTTAGTTCAAACAAGTGGTTCAGACACTCTCAAGAAGGCATACATTGCTTATGACAGGAATATTATTGTTGCAGATTCTAGGCGCAAGGAAGCAGCCAAGCCTGGAGATTCCTCCCCGAGATCTAAGAGGCAGAAGTCTTACAGATAATTAGATTATACTTTTCTATCAGGATAAACTTTAAATGCTGATTTTTTCTGTATGTGTCATGGCCTTGGAGTATGATACGCCTGTTGCGAATAATTTATGGGTCGGTTTGTTTCAGGATAGAGAGGCTCTTGCAAGATTTTCTGGTTCTAAGTGTTTGGCTTTAAGTGTAGGAGGGATGGCTAAGAAAGAAGAGGGCAAAGATAATCAAAAAAATGGCGAGGAGTACGTAAGAGTTTCAATTGGGGAATTTGATCCCTATGTTGAAAGCAGGATGCCCAGATCTCCGCAACCCGTTCCCCTCGGAGGCCAGAGCTCGGACAATTAGTAGACAGAAATTATTCTCCAGTAACTTATCTAAAAAATGGCATTAGAGGTTATCAACTTTTGAGCAATGGTTTAACTTTAAAAGATGATCTTCAGAAAATAGCCGAATCAGAATTCGCTAGCTTAGGAGAATATTCTGATTGTTTTTATTTATTGATTGATGGGAAGTTAGTGCAGGAAGCAAAAAGTCCTACCTCCTTAACAATGAATGGAAAAGGACCAGAACTAAAAGCATTCCAAATCTAATTAATTGCTTTTGGCGCATACAGACTATCAAAAGGATTTTTAACTTTCTTTATTTGGTCGCTGGAGATATGGGTGTAAACTTGGGTTGTGCTCAGCGAGCTGTGGCCTAAAAGGGCCTGAATTAACCTTATATCCGTTCCTTGTTCAAGCAGGTGAGTAGCAAATGAATGTCTTAGAGTATGAGGGGTAACTTTTTTATTTATTCCAGCTTTCTCCTTCATTCCCTTGATTATTTTTTGAATATTTCTTGTAGTTAGGGGCTCATTTTTAGAAAACACATAGATATGCTGCCTATTCTTTAAATAGTGCTCTAATTCGCCGGAAAGCGTCTCAGAAATTGAGAAAATTCTATCTTTAGCCCCCTTGCCCCTTCTCACCCATCCCACTTTTTCATTAAAATTAATATCATGGGCCTTTAAGTTAACTAATTCAGATACTCTTAAACCTCCAGAATAAAGTAAGGATACAATTAGTCTAGATTTTTCATTATCTGCAGAATTGATAAGTGCGAGAACTTCCTCTTGTGTAAGCACTTCAGGAAGTCTTTTTTCTTTTTTAGGCATTTTTATTTGGCTAAAATCCTTTTTCAAAATTTCAGTATAGAAAAATTTCAACGAAGCTGCCGCCAGCATTATTGTATTTTTAGCTTTGGTGTCAAATAAATCAGATAAATAGAGTCGGACATCATTTTCACTTAATTCAGCAGCCGGCTTTCCTGATTTCTGCATAAATTTCTCAACAAAAAAAGAATAGTTCCTCACAGTCAAAGGAGAAAAACCCCTTAATTTCAACTCAGCTTTTAATTGATCCACCTCATTCATGTTCTTTTTTACTCATCTTCTAAAACGAACTTTTATTTAAACCTTCTCATTAGAACTTACCAAAAGACAATCAAATAGAGCGCCATAAAGATTAAAAATAGCCATCTTAATTTAAGCACATGATTGATTCAATAAAAAAAGGGAGCCATATTTACGTCGGTACAGATGATTCAAATCACGCTGGCACAAATAAAAAAGGAGAGATAATTGTCGCCACATTTTCCATCTATCATGAAGACTCCATTGTTAAAAGCCAGACTAATCGTAGAGAGGCAAGCAAAGCATATGAATGGGTAAGATCTCCCGGAAGAGATTATTTATTTACCATATTAGCAGATGAGCGGTCTCGCAGGTGCGGCTATAATTTAGTTCTTGTGGCCCCGCTATTAGTGAAAGAGTTTCTAAAAAGGCACCAAGTAGATTCTCCCCTTGCCATTAACTTATATTTTGATGGTCCATTGAGAGGCTATCAAAGAAGATTTGTACGTGAAGATTTTCCAGAACATGCAATTCATGTTGATGGATTTGATAAAAAAGATTTTTCAATCCAGTCGGGAAAGAAAACGCCTCGTATACTCTCCCCCAATATGGTCTCTATGGCTGATACATTGGCTCACGATTTATATGTAGCTTCCAGATCATTAGAACAATGCCTTACAGATTCTCATATGACTTCCTTAGTCCAAGAGGAAATGACTGCAAGAGATTTTAGACTAAGGAATGGTCGGCCACAATAATACTTTTAAACCTCTCTTTCTAAAAAAAATAATGGATAAGAAAGAGATGTTGAAAATGGCCCTTATTTCAGGAGCATCACACGCTTTGAAATATAAAAGAAGCAATTATCATGCTTCAGATGACGAAGTTCTGCAGTATATTAACAGAGAAGCGGAAGAAATACTTGCTAAGTTAGATTCTGAAGTTTAATATTTTTAATCCTTCAAGCCTTTAGAAATCTTTATAACGTGTGTCTTTTAGTATATTTCTGAGCGGGGGTGCCTGAGCGGTTAAAAGGGCAGGACTTAAGAAGTCGGTCGTTCGCTAGAGCGATTAAAAGTCAGGATGTAAGAAATCCTGTGGCTTAGTGCCTACGGAGGTTCGAATCCTCCCTCCCGCATCTCATTTTATTTAAGGTCTAATTTTATCTCACTTTTATCAGAAATATTATCTTTTCTAAAGGCAGGCCTTATCTTAATAATCAAAAAGACAATCAAGCCTGCAATTATAATCGTCCCAAGAATGATGGCAAATATTTTACCTATTCCTTTAAAGTTAATTTTATTCTTTATATCCTCAAAGTTATCAGTGGTTTCATTATTCTTTTTATCTTCAGCATCTGCCCCATTTATTGAATTACTATTGCTACCAGAGCGGTATTGGCCAATGCTTTCATAAATTGATTTAATAGTCAAATTAGCTTTATTTCCAGATATATTTTCAAGTTTAACAAATAGATCATAATAATCAGAAGAGCTTAGGTTAATTTTTATGCTCTGCCCTATTAGTAAATATACTTTGATAGGATCGCTTGTGATAGTCAGATTTACGGAATTGCTGCTGATATAGTCCACAGCAATAGTATGATTTTCGTAAACTTTTTGAGAACTAGTGCCAGAAGAGTCAGTATTATCCAGGGGACCTTGACCGCCAGTGTTAATGCTATTGCTTTTCTCAATTTCAATAATTATTTTATCACTTTGTGCTAACTCTTTTTGATATTCTTTCTCTTTTATGTTGGTGCTCGAAGCGTAATAAGTCTGAGGTGTAGACCCTCCCCCGCCACCACCGCCGCCTCCCCCTCCCCCGCCACCACTACTTGTTGGAGGAATAGCGAAGCTGAATGATTTTATAGCAGTCCTGTTTAAATTATCTGCAAGATCCCAGCAATGGTAATTGACATTATAGCTCCCTTCAGCAAGACTATCATTTGAAGCAGTAAATGTCAGATTATCTACGCTATTCATAGTTCGGTTATTTTTTCCTAAATCCAGAGTATAATTGCATACGCCCTGCTCATTTAAAGTTACATTAAATTGAATAGGTAATGCATTATAGGAACTCTCAGGGTAATTTATAGTTATGATTGGAGGTAAACCATCCCCTATTAATGATTGGCATCCATTGTCAGTTATATCCTGATAGGCAGATAGACTAACGCCAAAGTATCCCAGCACAGTAGGGGCAATCTCACATTGTTCTCTTACTCCATCAGAAGTAACATTGGCCACCATGCTCGCATTATTCGAAACTAGAGGAAGCATTATGGTGTCAGTAGCAGTGGTTCCATGTCCACTTGTGCCTTCATTCCACCCATGATCAGAGGTTATAATTATCTGAGTTATGTTGTCTTCTCCTCTTAAGCCAACACTTTCTAGGTAATCTAATAATGTTCCTAACCCATGATCTGCATTAATGATGGAATCTGAATATTCTTGAGAGTTTTCTCCAGCATCGTGCCCTGTGCAATCAGGCATTCCAAAGTACATCACAAGGTAAAAAGATTCATTGCTATAATTCCCAATAAACTCCTGAGCTTTTGTAGATACGTTCTGAGCATAAACACATGAGGTTCCAGAAGTCCAGACTGTATTATTAAAAGTAGTTTTATTATGGGCCCAGTCTACTTCAGAGAGCGCATTAGCAAGAATTGAATTTGGGATGTAATCTGTAGCCTTGCCATAAACAAATCCAGTCTTTATGCTCGAGTTAAACAATTTTAACCTCTCGAAAGTTGTATTTCCATCAGGGATTGATACTCCACCACTATTATCCACTATACCTGTCCAGCTTGAATTTAATCCCGTATGCATTTCGGCATTTCCAGGAGCAGTAGAGGTAGTAGTGTGTCCAGTAATATTCGCATATCCATTCCAACCTCCATTAGCAATTAATCTCGAGAAATTGCTTAGATTGCCCGCATCTAATAAAGTATTAAAATGATTCAGTTGGACTCCATCCACACCAAGAACTATAACTTGCTTTGGGATTTTTCTGAGGGTATAATTAGAGGATTGCATGCCTAAATTATTAGTAGAATCATAATACCCGCAATTCCACTTGTAATTGTTATCAGGCAGGTTACTTATATTCACTTCAAAACTATTACTTGCTCCAGATACATTTTCAGTATAATTATAGTACAAATTAGTAGAATTCCAAAGATAAAAAGTAACATTCTTCAAAGCCAAATCACTAGCATTGCATCTAAAAGTCATACTAGTTCTAGTTAGTGAATTGTTGGAGGGAGAAGAAAGATTAACTACTGGGATAGAAGCGTCAAAGAAAATAGAGTAATTGGAAGAAGCAAACTTCTGCAAACTAGCATTATTTGTGAATAAGCAATTCCAAGTGTGATTTCCAGCTTGTGTTATGCTGTAATTAAATGAGGTTTCATTGTATGTTCCAGTTGCTGCCTTAGTCGAACTGTTGACTATCCCAGTAGAATTCCAAAGATAAAAAGTAACATTCGCTAGCGCATAAGCAGGACTAGAAGTTGCGTTGCAGGCATAGCTTTGATTTTGATTGGTAGATAATCCATTCGCAGGAGAAATCAATGCAGTTTGAAGAGATATAACTGAGAAAGTATAATTAGAGGCCGCAAAGGCACGATTATTATTCTCATCAGTATAAAGGCAGTTCCATCTATAGCTTTCTTCTGTCAAACTAACATTTCTCTCAAAACTATTACTTGCTCCAGAAGCAGCTGCAGAAGTTTGATTGTATAATGCAGTTGAATTCCAGATGTAAAGTGTGACATTCTTCAAAGCCAAATCACTCGCATTGCATCTAAAAGTCAGGCTTGTGTTTAATGTTGTTAAATTATCTGAAGGAGCTATTAAATTAACACTCGGGGATTGGGAATCTAAGGAGATTATGGAATTATAAATATTAATTCTGCTGAAATTAAGAGAAGAGGAGACTGAAATATTCTTGCCATTATCTTGCAAGGATTGTTCTATCTGTGCAGGTTTGTAAACAAGACCTGTTTGAAGTCTGTAAAACTGACGTATTAAAGCAAATGCTCCGGCGACATGCGGAGTCGCCATAGATGTGCCGCTCAAAACTTCATATCCTTCAGCATCAGTATAAGTGGAATTAATAGATGTTCCAGGAGCAACAAGATCTATTGCAGAGCCATAGTGCCCATAAGTAGAGATACCGTCATTTTTGTCAGTAGCCGAAACAGCAGTGGCATTTCCAATACATGCGGGAGCAGATATATGGGTGGTGTTTCTCGGTATACCTTCGCCTGAATTTCCTGAAGCAGCAGCAATACTTACATTTACAGCTACAGCATTGTTAATAGAGATCGTCCAGGGATCATCGACTTCTCCGCAATCCCCTATATACAATGCCTCAGTGCCGAGGCTCATAGAAATAACAGAGATATTATAAGTAGCCCTATTTGCAACACACCAATCAATAGCCCTAGATAGGTCTAAGCTATTTGCGCTTCCAGAGCCTTCTGAGTCTAGGATCTTAACACCTATCAAATTAGATTCCCTGGCAATACCACTTATGCTTCCATTGCCAGCAACTATCCCAGCAACATGCGTTCCATGGCCATTATCATCACTTATTGAACAATTCTGGACGCATGTTTTATCGAAGCAATCAATCACGCAAGTTTTATTCTTGGCAAATAATGATGGATGGGTAAAATTGATCCCTGTATCGATGATGCACACAGTCTCTCCAGCACCAGTCAGATTTATTGAATTTTGAGTTAAGGGCCAGGTAGTAGAAGCATTAACAATTCCAACAGAATCTTGTAAAAATGCTTTTATCTTTCTATTTGGAAGAACTTTCTTAATAGTCTTATCCTCTTTTATTCCTTCTAGGTCTCTCTCAGATATTTTAACTAGAATATTATTCCCATAACTATCAATTATATTTTTATTTTTCAAACTATTAGCTTGCATTGGCATGAGTTCGCCCTTCTGATCTTGCTTTTCAAGAACTAAAAGAACTACAGTTTCACCTTTGTCCTCAAATTCTTTGTAAACTTCTTTGTTGATCTTAGTAGATATTGATTTTTCGCCAAGATTATCTTTACTTTCACTTTGACTAACTGTTAGGAATAAAATAGATAAAATTACTAAGATTATTAATCCAGTTTTCTTATTATATTTCCTCATTGCTATTAATCACAACCTCGCATTTATTATCGATGCATTCGCAGCTTGCTTGGCCGCAATCTAATGTGCCAGGCACACATTGCTGAGTGCATAATATTTTATCGCATATCGGCGCCTTTTCTTTATTAGTGCAAGATGTAGCGTGACAGCAAGAAGCAGGGATACAATCACTGCTGCTTGAACAGCTTCCTTCAGATCCTATATCTACTATAATTTCGTCAGAAATATTACTTGCCTCTTTTTCTTTATCCTTAAAAATGTCAATTTTAACCAATTTATTCTTAAAAATAAAGTAACTTCCAATTAGTAAGGCCACAACTAAAATGATTATCAGGACAAGGATGCCTATTAAGCCTCTTTTTTGCATCAAATATGGACGATGCATGGTTATTTAAGTTTATTGAGAATCAACATTTTTCAGAAAGATAATTTGGAGAATCTGATAAGAATTTTTTGTAGCTTAGAAAGATTATTAAAATATCCTGAATTTTTGAATTTATGAACAAATCTTTTAGTGCATGTTTTATAGATGCCCACTGCCACCTCGATTTATATGATCAGGCTGAAATTAAGGTTGAGGATGTAATAAAGAACGCCCAATCTGCAGGAGTCAATATAATCTTGGCAAATGGAGTGAATCCAGAAAGTAATAGGAAAGTCCTTTCCTTAGCCAAATCACATTCCGAGATTAAAGCCTGCTTAGGGCTTTACCCTATCGATGCTTTAAGATATAAAGACCAGCAAATAGACGAAGAGATAAAATTCATTGAAAAAAACAAGGATCTGATTGTTGCAATAGGAGAAGTAGGCATGGATTTTAAAGAAGATATTGATAACCGCTCTCGCCAAAAAGAGATCTTCATTAAGACTGCCAGGCTCGCAATGAGGATTAACAAACCATTAATTATCCATTCAAGAAAAGCTGAAAGAGAGATTATAGAAATACTTGAAGAGCTTCAAGCTAAAAAAGTGATAATGCACTGCTTTTCAGGAAAATTTTCTTTAGTAAAAAGAATAGCAGACAATGGGTGGACTGCAACTATTCCCACAAGCGTAAAATCAAGCGAACATTTCCAAAAAATCATAGCAGAAATTCCTCTAGAAAAGTTGCTTTGTGAGACAGATTCTCCTTATTTGCATCCTGATAAAAAGTGGCCTAACCAGCCATCAAATGTAATAGAGAGTTATAAGAAAATTGCGGAAATAAAAAAACTTCCTTTAGAGGAGGTTAAGGAAAAAATATTTAATAATTATAAAAATTTGTCTTCTTAATTAAGACCCAGTAATTATTTTTATTAAGTCTGAGATAATAAAGCCCATTAGCCCAATAATTAATAACCCGATGGCAGAAACTTTGGCTATGGATTTAAATTCCTGCGCAGTAGGTTTCTTCAATATCATCCACACTCTTTTACATTGAATCAAAAAAGAGGTTATTCTCGTTTTTATACCTGGACCTGTTTCTGTCATCTATTTTTGAAGAAATGATAGTTTTTAAAACTAATTATCTAAAAAATCAATTCCAAGCTCTTCTTCTAACTCCGCTCTTTGATCTTTAGAAAGGTCTGTTGAAATCCCAATTATTTGAGAACTCTTGACTCCTGTGACAATTAACAACACTTTGATAGATTTATCCATATCAGGAGATATCTGGGCCCCGGAGATTATCTTTGCGTTGGGTGCAACTTTAGAGCCTATAACCTCCATTACCTGCCGGTATTCATCGAGAGACATATCCGTTCCGCCGATTATATTGACCAGGACTCCCGTGGCGTTGCTTACATCTACATCTAGCAGAGGATTATTTATTGCTCTTTCTACCGCATCCTTGGCGCGATCTTTCGAGTCTGCCTCGCCTATTCCAATAAGTGATACTCCTCCATTAGCCATAACTGCTTTTATATCTGCAAAGTCTAGATTTACAAGACCTGCCTTTGTAACTAATTCAGTTATTCCTTTGACGGAGTTAGTCAATATTTCATCTGCAACTTTAAATGCAGTATGAATTGGCAGCTCAGGTGCAATTTCCAATAATTTATCATTTGGAATAACAATTAAAGTATCAGTGACTGCAACCATTTTATCCAACCCATATTGGGCATTTTCTATTCTTTTCTGGCCTTCCACTGTAAAAGGAAGAGTCACCACACCTATAGTCAGAGCGCCTTGTTTTCTGGCAATTTCTGCGACAACAGGGGCTGCGCCAGTGCCAGTACCTCCTCCAAGGCCGCAGGTTATGAAGACCATGTCCACCTCGCCTAATTTCTTTTTTATTTCCTGCTCAGATTCTTTTGCGGCTTGCTCTCCAATTTTAGGATTGCTTCCTGCTCCCAATCCATGAGTTAATTCTCTTCCAATAAGAATTTTGTGATCCGCATTTGTGTATAGAAGATCTTGAGCATCAGTATTTACTGCTACGATCTCGCATCCTTTGATGCCGATTTCTTTCATCCGAGAAACAGAATTTCCACCCCCTCCGCCGCATCCAACAACCTTCACTCTTGCGCCATATTTTTTTAATATGTCCTCTAATTCCCTATCAACATCATTGTTAGGACTGCCCTCTTTTTCAACTAATATGTTAGCCATATTTTTGAATAAGTTGCTGCCATTTATAAGCATTGTTGTTTTAAGATTTTAATACTAAGAACCCGAGGTTATTCTGACTTTGTTTCGCTTTCTTTAGCTTCCACTTTAGAATCTATTTTTTCAGGCTTTTTTTCTTCTTCCTTTACTTCAAACTTCAAATCTTTTCCTAATAATTCTTTAAACTTATCTTTAAATCCATGGACAAAAACTTCTAATTGCCTAGGGCCCTTTACGATAATGTCTTCTTTAATTTCAAACTCTGGAACCATCCTTAGAAAGGAGTTAAATAGGAATTCAGTCTTTTCTTTGATATCTTCCACTTTTCTTACTATCTTAATTTTATAAACAAGATCTTTCCCTGCCAATGGATTGTTAAAGTCAGCAGTAACTCTCGCACCGGATACGGCTAATATCTTAACTAGGTAATTATCCATTGCAAAAACCATTCCTATTTGAGGATAAACATTTTTCTCAGTAAAAGCTTTTAGCGGAATAATTTTGACTAGATTTCTATCCCTCTCCCCGAAACCCTCTTTAGCAGTTAGTTTTACTTCGTAATCTTTACCAACTTCTTTCCCTTCTAGGGATTTGTCCAATCCCGGAACAATCATGCCTTGCCCAACAATAACAATAGTTTGAGAAGGCTTTGCTTCAGGATTTAATTTTTTTAGGTCTTCTCCGACATTAGAATCAAAAACCTTTCCATCTGAATAACCGCTGAATTTTATTTCAACGAAATCATTTTTATTGATACTTTCCATAACATCCAACAATGAAGTGGTTTTATAAACATTTTGCAAAGGATAGCAGGGCATAATTTTTCCCCAGGCTTAGAAAATCAAGGACTTTTCAGGCTTACTGAAAATTATCTACTTTCAGTAAGCTTTATAAATCGTTTTTCCGGAAGATTAGTATGGTTTTAAGATTAACAACAGCTCATAGCTCCAAGCCAGGCACGGTAATTTTGATAGATGACCAAGCTGCAACAGTAAAAAGCAACGATATTAGCAAGACTGGCAAACATGGAGCAAGTAAATGTAGAATTGAAGCAATAGAAATATTTAGCGGAAAGAAAAAAGTTATTGCAGTGCCAGGTGATACAAAATTTGAAGTTCCAATGATTGATAAGAGAAAAGCACAGGTTCTAAGTGTTTCCGAAAATACTTCTTCAGTTATGGATTTAGAGAGCTTTGAAACAATAGATATCCCAGTAGTGGAGGACATTAAAGGCCAGGTGGCAGTAGAAAAGCAAGTAGAATATTGGGATGTTGAAGGAAAGAAAATGATTATGAGGGTATTTTAATGGCCGCTAAATTACCCATCGCCCAGAAGAGAATGTTCGCAAACGTTTTTATTTGCAAAGAATGCAATCAAAGAATACGTTCTCAAGCTACAAGAATTATAGCGGGTAAAGTTAGATGCCCAAAATGTAAGAATCGGCATTTTAGGCCAATAAAGAGAAAATAGGTGTAAAAATATAGATGAGCTTTGTAGTATACGATATAGCATTTATGACTTTGTTTATCTTACTCTTTGTCATCTTCATCGTTACAAGAAAACACAATCTTCATCGACAAGGAATGTTGTTTCTTTACAGAACTCGTTTAGGAATTAAATTTATTGAATGGACCTCAAATAAATTCGCTAAAGTTCTCAGGCCTTTAGAATATCTTGTTGTAGCATGCGGTTATGTTTTGATGATAGGTGCAGTCTGGGTAGTTATCGACATAGCTTATATTTATATCAAATCTCCATTTATAGCCAAAGTTATTGAAGCCCCTCCAATATTCCCTATTTTCCCCTATTTCACGGAATTTTTCAATTTAGAGTCTTTCTTCCCTCCTTTTTACTTCACATATTTTGTCGTGGTAATTGCGATTATAGCTGTCTCTCATGAATTTGCCCACGGGATTTTTGCGAGATTGAACAAGGTTAAAATTCATTCAACTGGATTTGCTTTCTTAGGCCCATTCATTGGTGCATTTGTAGAGCAGGATGACAAGCAAATGAATAAAGCCAAAAAGTTCTCACAGCTTTCGATCTTAGCTGCAGGAACATTTGCAAATATTGTAATGATGGTATTATTCGCATTGGTCATGTGGTGGTTCTTTGCAGCAACTTTTGCCCCTGTCGGAATAAATTTTGACACATATACATTTGAAGTTATTCCTGCAGCAAATTTATCTTTCCAGGGAATCCCCATAACTAGCTTAAATCTCTCAACAATCCCCTCCAATGCTTCTACGTTAGCTTTAATGGCTTACGGCAAGACTTATCACACTCACCAAGATGCTTTAAAGAACTCGCTCGCACAGAATTCTCCCTACCTTATGGTATTCGAAGATTCTCCAGCATTCAAAGCCCAATTGACTGGAGCAATAACAGAAATAGACGGGAAGAAAGTAACTTCTTATGAGAGCCTAAGAAATATATTACAAGATTATAAAGAGGGGGACAGAGTGAAAGTAAAGACTTTACAGGGCAAGGAAGTTAAAGAATATGAAATTGAACTTGCAGAAAAAGATGGGCGCCCTTACCTCGGCATAAGCAGCTTTGCCCGTCAGCGCGGCGGCATCCTAGGAGGACTCTATAAAGTAATCTATGGGATGAAAGATCCATACATTGAATACAGTTCAAAAATAGGAGATTTTGGAGTTTTCATCTACAACTTATTATGGTGGATAATTCTCCTCAACCTTCTAGTAGCATTTACAAATATGCTGCCAGTGGGAATATTTGATGGGGGAAGATTCTTCTTCATTACAATCTGGGGGATAACTAAGAGCAAGAGGACTGGAGAAAGAGCATTTGCAATTTCTACTTGGGCGATAATTGCAATAGTTGCTTTAATGATGGTGCGCTGGTTCTTTACTTTCTTCTTCCAATAAACTTTTAACCTCAATTGATGCGATATCTGCATGAAACCTAATTTGATAATAATAGACCGCGATGGCACTCTTGTAGAAGATGAGGATTACTATTTAGGAAGCGACCCCAAATGGAAATCACAGATTAAAATTCTGCCAGGTGTTGCTGAAGGAATAAAGATTCTCAATCTTCTCTCAAATACATATCTAGCAATTATAACAAATCAAGCGGGAGTTGCCTTGAAGGGTTCGCAATTTGATGAATTGACTTTGGAAAGGGCGGTAGAGGTCAATGATTATATCATGGCCAAACTTGCGGAACAAGGGGCTATTATCCAAGCCCAATTTATCTGCCCCTATGTTAGTGAAGATTATGTAGAGAAGGCCCTTCAAAAAGGAAGAAGCGTAAATTCTCAATATGTGCATACGAATCATCCAGATGCAAAGCCCAACGTGGGATTAATCCAGAAGGCTGCAAGGTATTTTGGGCACGCTTTAGAAGATTACAATGTTCACATAATAGGAGATAGGCTTTCAGATGTAGAAATGGCCTTGCGAGTAAATGGACAAGGTCACCTAGTGACTAGTTGGAAGACTCGGCAGGTCGGAGACGAAGAGAAAGTAAAGGCCTTATCACAAATTCATCCCCAGATATTACATATCTATAATAATTTCTTAGAAGCAGCACATTATATCTCAAGCAATAAGACTAATTAAAGAATTCGACACCTTTTCGAGTAAAAGCTACAAATCTTATTCCTACGGGAATGCTCAAAAGAGCAGAGATTAAAGCCATGTGCTCTTTTCCATTTCCAGAAGCAATAGACAAAGCTACTTCAAAATCTCCACCGATCTTTGCCTTTAATTTTTCCATCATTATTCCTTTTAATTCAATCAGAGGAGTTTCAGAATCAATTTTAATAGTTTCATCGCCATAAGGAAAATCTTCAGAATCTTTATTTTTCACAATGATTACCTTGTCCCATTTGCCCCGATTAATAAGTGCAGATATCTGCCCCCAATTATCTTTGTCAGTTCCGAGAAATGCTACTAATTCCATAATAATTGAGAAAGAATTAGATTTATAATGATTGCTGTTCTCAAAATAATATGGTTGTAAATAAGAGGGAAGTTGAACTTAAAGAGACAGTAGGTATCTTAAGATGGTGAAAGATATTCCTTTAACAGAAATAACCCTTCGCAGATACGAAAGACCTTATGATTCTTCTCCCAGGGAATTAGTAAAAAAAGTATGCCTGAGCCTAGGATTGTTACAGCCAGGAGATTCAAGAGATATAATAGTAGATATCCTTCTTGTTCTAGAAGAAGCAAGAAAACAGAAAGCCTGGCTTTCTTCTTTCGAAATAAGGGACAAAGTGGAAGTAGTGAGAAAGCAAAACTCTCTAGAAGTCAAAGGCTTGGCAGAAAGCAATATCAGGAGGCAATTAAAGCGTCTGAGAGATATCTTACTTGTAGACAAGCAGGAAAATAAATACCGGATTTCAGAATTCGAGAACCTCGCGGAACTTTTTGTCAACAAGATAGAAAGATTCCTTATCCCTCAAACTATCGAGAGAGTTAAGGAATATTTAGGGAAATTGGAAAAATAGCAAAATTAATTTCTTCCAAATTCTTTCATTATTTTATACTTAATTTTATCATTTATCACTAGATAGCCCATTTTCTTATTCTTTGGTTCAATGGCACCAATGGGTAATGTTCCGACAAATTTCACGAATTCAGAGCTTTTTCTTAACTTATTTATTTCTTTTATAGAAGAGGATCTAATGATTTTATTTTTCTTATCTAAGATATTCTGACAAGGAATATGGGTATGAGAAGTTATAACTATAATATTATTATTGCTCTTTGCCAAGACATTTATAAACTCATTCCGATTCTCAATAAAGAAATTTCCCTCTTTATCACCCTTTAAATCTTCTTTTTTAGATCTTGGTAGAGAATAGATTCTTTCCTTTTCAACGCTAAAAAATGGAGGAGTATGAATAAAAATAATTATCTCCTTAGATTTAGACTTAGCTAAAAATCTCTCTAAATAAATTATTTGCTTTTTGGTTAAACCTTCTGAGCAAGGCCTGCCAAGATATCTGAAAGTAGAAAGAAAGGTTTTAGTAAAAATTCTGCTTAAACGATGAAAGTAATCTGGTCCAGTGCTAAGAAATAGCAAATCTTTTCCGGGGAATTGAATGCTATAGGCTTCTTCTAACCCTTGATCTTTTAAACGCTTTTTGTTCTTCTTGTTGACAAAAATTGACGGTAACTCTTTCAGGTATCTAAATTGATCAAATCCTAATTTTACAAGATATTTCTTTCTTGCCTCATCAGTAATATTTACGTGTTTTAAGCCGTAAATAGAAAAATTATAGGGAATTTCGCGATAATCATGATTGCCCGTATTAAGAAAAACCTTGCCTTTGCAAGGGGAGAGCGTGGCAAAAAAGTAATTCCAGTTTATTTGTTTGTTAGATGTATAATCTGCAAAAAAGTAATCTACCAAGTCCCCATTTATTACCAAGGTTTGACCCTTCTTTATTTTATTCACAATTTCTCTTAATAAGGCATTAGGGTTGAGATAGGGATAATTCTTAGGTAAACTATTCCCTATTTTATCCCATATCTTAGCAAAATGAATATCTGAGATAACAATAATTTCTTTTTGCATTATTTACCTAGTCAAATAATGTTTAAAAAACTCTGCCTAATCTTCTCTTAAA
Source organism: Nanobdellota archaeon (assembly GCA_030698805.1). Taxonomy (GTDB): domain Archaea; phylum Nanobdellota; class Nanobdellia; order Pacearchaeales; family GW2011-AR1; genus VGKP01. Next base: position 32,531 of record JAUYMA010000008.1, on the reverse strand, counting down.
TGTTCTTTTTTCATACCTATAAAATTCACTTTATATTCTCTACTTAATCCTGGAATATCATGCAACAAAAGAGCAGTTCTCCTATCCATTGCCACTATCCCAATTGTCTTCTCGTCTGTTAAAACTTCTTCAATAAATCCTCGCGTGTCTCTGTTAGGAATGCAAGATAAGGGAATTCTTTCATCATAATTCACTATTCCATTGTCAGTAGGATTAAGCTGCCATTCTACAAAGCCAGTAGGGTGAGCATCTCCATAATCGCTAAAAACAAGATAAATATGATCTCTTCTGTTTGGCCTCTCTCCCCGGTGCAATTCTATGGAGTTAACGACTAATGCTGTTTCTGTAAATGTCCTGAGAATGTCGGGGCGAGTATCAAAGTAATCTCTAGGATCAGACATATTCTTCCTATCAATAGGAGAATGATAGCCGTGAATTCCAGTTTTATGCATAGTGTTTTGTCTATATTTCTCTAAATAAATCTTCCTAGAAACTTTTATAAACCCTTTTTTCTCATTGATTTTATCTACTTCTTAGATATTAAGGAAGTAGCGAAGCATAAAAATGATATTTATAGTAAAGGTATCGTCGAACAAAGAAGAAAAAGCTATTGAATTAATAGCGGATAGAGTTGAGAAGAAAAATCTTAATGTTTATTCCATAATCAGGCCACATGGTCTAAGGGGATATGTTATAGTTGAAGCTACTGATAAGGATTCTGTTGAAGAAGCAACCTTCAATCTCCCATATACAAAAGGGATAATTGGCAAAACAGTAGCTTACGAAGAAATAAAGAATATGCTTGAGCCTAAGGTCGAAGATATTAAAATTGAAATCGGAGATATTATTGAGATGATAAGCGAGCCATTCAAGAACGAGAAAGCAAAAGTAACTAGAATTGACAAGCAAAAAGGAGAAGTAGTAGTATCTTTGCTCGGAGCCTCGGTTCCTATTCCAGTCACTGTTAAATTAGATAACGTAAAGGTTATAAGGCGTGAAGAAAAGGAAGAAGATAAGAAGGAAGAAGAGAAAATAGAAGAATCCTTTGAAGATGAGGAGATAATATTCGAATAAAATGATAGTAAAATTAATCGTAGACGGTGGAGATATGAAAGCAGGACCAGCAGTAGCTCAACAACTAGGGCCCATGGGAATAAACCTTGGAAAAGTAACCGCAGATGTTAATAAAGAGACGGCCGGATTTAAAGGAATCAAAGTTCCAGTAGAGTTAGACGTGGATCCTAAAACAAAGGCCTACAAGATAAAGGTTTTATCACCACCTACTTCCGAATTAATCAAGAAAGAACTTGGTTTGGAGAAAGGTTCAGGAGATGCAGGGGCAGTTAAAGCCGGGAATATTGCCTTTGAAAAGATAGTGAGCATCGCAAAGACTAAAATGCCAGGATTACTTGCTAGGGATTTAAGATCTGCGGTTAAGTTAGTTGTGGGAACATGTGTTTCTTTAGGAATTTTAATCGATAACAAGCTAGCAAAGGATATTGAGAAAGACATTGACGCAGGAGTATATGATAATGAAATTAAGAATGAAATAACTGAAGCTACTGCTGAGAAAGAGAAGAAACTAAAGGAATATTACGAAGATCTCAAGTCCGTCCAGGATAAGAAGCAGAAAGCCATCGCAGAAGCTAAAGCAGCTGAAGAAGCAGCCAAGGCAGCAGCCGCAACAGCAGCTCCAGCAGCCGCAGCCGCAACAGCAGCTCCAGCAGCCGCTGCAAAGAAAGAAGAAGCTAAGCCTGCAGTCAAGAAGAAATAATATTTAAAGTCTGATTTTTTTAAGTTTTAATGAACCTTATTGAAACATTATCTGCAGTAGAGAAGTTTTCAGCTATATTCGTGCCAGATTTTTCTACTTTGGATGATCCTGAAGGAAAATGGAAGTTTCAAGGAGTATTAACAAATGAATTGGATGAAGAATGGAAAAGGTGGGGATACCATGGAATAATCCATCCTTCAGTAGCCTTAACAGCGCGCCATTTTGGTGCGCCAGCAGATAACGCAAGATGCCTTCTATTACATATGGCTTGTAAAAGATTAGGCATAAACCCCGTGTTTGCAGATTTTAGGGAAAAAAATCTCTTATATGATTTACCTGCCCATAAAACAACATACGATTTATTATCTATGGCTAACATTGAAGGAACTTTCAAAAAGAATACTGCTGAAGCTTTAGAGATAGTGCAGCAGAATTTTCCGCAGAGAAAAGGGGGAAATCTGCCTTATTTAAGTGTTGCTTTTAAACTCGAGGGGAGACCCGAGTCAATGGCACTGGAAGAAGCTTCCAAGGCCATCCATCAATTAAGAAGATTAGGGTATGTAATCAAGGATTCCCATATCGATTATAGGGCCTAGGAACAATTAAAAACCTATTCTAATCATTTACTTATAAGGGGATATGGTGCAACCTGGTTAACATTCGAGGTTTGGGACTTCGCGATCCCGGTTCAAATCCGGGTATCCCCATTTTATGATAAAATTTAAATCTTTACGATGCATCAATATTTATGGGTACAAGGTATTCTTCTATCAGAAAATTACAGAAATTAGCACAGGAAGCAGATGTTATATTAAAGCAAGAGTTGTCAAGGGAAAAGATAGATTATACCCTTGCTGAAGCAAGAATAATTAATGTGAAGAGTGTAGGGGTACAAGGAGACGAAAGAACTTATTATTATCCTGTAGAAATTACATTATACCATGGGAGTCATTTCATATGGGGCAACAGGGGGGAATTTCTCGAGAGGCTGAGTAATAGAGTAACTAACGAAGTGAAAGGTATTAATCGAGTAATTTACACAGTGGGCAGGCGATAGAATAATTTAAAAACCTATTTTTCAACAGAATATCATTAAGCATATTAAAATGGCATCTAAAACAAAGAAGATAAAAGCATCAGGGAAATTCGGCGCAGGTTATGGACTTAGAGTCAGGCATGAATATAACAGTATCGAGACAGAACAGAGGAGAAGGCAAGTATCCCCTTTCCATCCAAAATCTAAGGCAAAAAGAATGGCGGCAGGTATCTGGAAATGCATGAAAACTGGTAAGATATTTGCAGGACCAGCTTATTACATAGAAAAGATCAATAAATAAGTTTAAAAATCATCATTCATATTTTATAACATGGCACAATACAAATGTTTCAAATGCAGCAAACCGATTAGCAGCAAGGTTCTTGAAAAGAGATTTCTCTGCCCCCATTGCGGCTCAAAGATCTTTTACAAGCCTAGAACACAAGTAGTCAAAATAAAGGCTGTATAAATCTAATGAGTGAGAATAAAGAGATCGAAAAAATAATTGAGGATTTGCAGATTCTCGAGCAGCAACTTCAAAGTATTCTTATTGAAAAGCAAACTTTGCAGGCTGAATCAAATGAAGTCGACAATGCGATTTCAGAAGTTTCCAAAACGTCTGATGAAGTTTATAAAATTCTTGGAGGGATAATGATACGTGCAGACAAGGACTCTTTATTGAAAGAATTAGAAGAGAAAAGAAAAATAACCTCAATTAAAGTAAAAGCTCTTGAGAAACAAGAAGAGTTAGTAGCAAGAAAATCCGATGAATTGCGAGGAGAAATGCAAAAGTCTCTCTCGACAAATAAACACGTCGCAAAATAATAACTGCAAGATATATTTTGTCTAACCACAGTAATATTTATATACCTATTCGTGCAAGATTTTAGTATGGCATTTAATTTAAAGGGGTTGTTTGGTAAAGAGAACAACGAAGAATATGTGGAAATAGATCTTGATTCTACAAAACCAACAGAAAATAAAGTTATTGTAAAGCCATTTGTAATAAAGCAGTACGATGATATAACTGAAATTCTAAATTCTTTAAGGGATGGATATACTATTGTAGTAATTGATATAAAACCTTTGAAATCAAAGGATATTGTAGAGTTAAAGAGAGCAGTTTCAAAGATAAAGAAGACAGTTGATGCTATAGAGGGCTCAATCGCAGGTTTCGGAGACAGCATGATTATCGCCACGCCTAAGTTTGCTCAGATTCATAAAGCCCCTGAACCAAAGAAAGATAAGGCTGATTTCATCAACGATAAGTATTAATTTTTACAATAATCTTTATATAACATTTTTCTTGATTAAAAAAATGAAAACTATTTCTTTAGGCAATATTAAAGGTTTGGAGTATTCTCTTATAACTGAAGCTTCTGCTGAGGAGACAATGAACGCTCCATTAGTAACTCTACCCCAATTCTTTGCAGTATATAGTGAGCTTATCACAAAAAATCCAGATTTTTTCTGGGGCAATTCTGAAATCTGCGAAGGGCGATTTTATACTTCAACAACTATCAGGATAGAACAACAGGGAATAAGGGTAAGGCCAGATCGGAATTTTCAGTCAGAAGAGGGATGGGGCGAGCTTGTAATTTATCCTTGGGAAAGGATCTTATTTGCCAGTTTAAGGACAAAAGTCTCACGCGCTAAATTAGAAAAACATCCTATTGTTAAACCTCTTTTTCACCACGATGTAAAAGGATTATACTGTTTTGGACGTCAATACTCTCCTAAGAGATTAGATATACCCTTTGAAGGAGTGGAAAATGAGGGCGATTATAGATATGGGTCAGCCAATGTGGATATGACTTATGATGATGGCAATGATCCTGCCATTATTGAGATAGGATTTGATGATCTGCCTTTAAGAAAAGACCCTCGCTTTCAATTCAATGGAAAGGGAATTATAATTAACTTTTAGCGATAGAGAACACGGTCTTTAACGCAACAACTATCGTTGCAGGAACGAACAAAGCAAGCAGGGTTTGTAAGACTGAAGAAAGTATTTTTCCTATGCTAAATCCTATGTTTGCCCCCAAAACTAAACCTGAAATGCCAGTATAGCTGACTATTACTAAGGAGACTGAAGCTAGAAGAAAAGTCTGTACATCTTTCTCCGCTACAAAATATCCTACGACAAGTCCCCCTATGGCCAGAATGCCTAAAATCAAAGGTCCCAGAATAGGGCTGGCGAGCAAACCTACAATTACTGCCAGAACTACTCCTATAAGGAAAGCCCATGCCCCTACCAAATTCTCTTGAGATCTTATTACCATTTTTAATAACCTCTATATAATATTCAATTATTCTTCATTTAATATCTTTTGCTTCCCGTTATACTTCTTAATTATGCCTAATTTCTTAGTTATAATGCGGGACACATATTCTTTTTAATATTCTTTTTCCTCATTTATTGTAAGTTGCACAGTCGGTAAGCTGCAGGTAAACGAAACATTTATAAACTAGTGTAATTAGAAAGTTACAACACATTTAAGATGAGAGTACAAAAATATGTCTTTGCGATTTTATTTGCATTATTTCTAGTAACAATTGTAAGCGCGGCTTCAGTACCAATTAATGTAGTAGCTCCAAGTTCAGTAAACACTGGCCAGACTTTCGATGTAAGATTTGCTATCAATAATACTGAAGCAACCAGCATAAACAATCTAACATTATCCTATGCCGACTCTAAAAGCGATCCTTTCGCATCTTTGATTTCTGCAAGCTCAGGTTCAAGAACTTTTACTATTACAACAGCAGACAGTTCAAGTTCAGTAACATATAGCGCTCTTCTTGATGAATTTGCAGTGCAAAACGGAACTGTTTCCCAAGAAATAACGCTTACATTTAGGGCAAATGCTAATGCTTTGTTCAAGACACATTCTGAAACAATCTCTCTTCAAGCTAAAAACCCTGCAGGAAACACTGTAGCAGTTGATTCAGTCGGATTAAACATTAATGTTAATCAAGTATCTCAAATAGCCTTGGTTAAATTAAGAGATTTAACTGCTAATCAAAGTGGAATAATTAATGTCACAAATCTTGGCAATGCAGGATTAAGTACAGTTACTTTAACTGCTGAAGGTTCAATTCCCGTAACATTCTCAGATAATAATTTCGGGTTAAATGTAAAGGGATCCAGATCAGTGCAAGTTACTGCAACATCAACTTCTAATCTTAAATTTGGTTCCAATCCTATAAATATTATAGCCTCTGGAAGCAACGGCGTTTCTTCTCAATTGCAATTAGATTTAGTAAAAACATTCTGCAGAAGTGGAGAAGTGGGAAGAAATCTAAGTATACAAAGCGTTGAAATCGACACAGATGCTGATGAAGAAGATGAATGGAAACCTCTTACAAAAGTAGTAATTGAAGCAGATGTAGAGAACATCGGAACTGATAAAATAAGTAATGTTTATGTTGAGTTTGGCCTATTTGATTCCAACGGTAAAAACGTAGCAGATGATCTTGATTTTGAGAGCGCGGATGCAGAAGTTGTTAAGATAGGATCAATTGATGATGCTGATGAAGAAAAGGCCACTTTCGAATTTATAGTGCCTGCTGACTTCAAAGAAGGCTCTTATAGAATTGCCCTAAAAGCTTATAGTAAATCCAGCAGCCTAGGAGAAGACAGATTATGCACTGCCAGTTCTTCTGATTTGGCAGAAGCATTTTACGAAGAAGTCTCCGTAATCAAAGAAGATGACGAAGATAAACTGATCATATTCGATGAGGTTTCAATGAGTCCAACTGAAGCAATATGCGGATCAAGAATAGTAGTTAATTTCGATATGATTAATGTAGGAGAAGATGAACAAGACCAAGTAAAGGTATCCTTGGTCAATCCAGAACTGGGATTGAGTGTATCTCAGGAAATCAGAGAAGATTTGGGATCTGGTGATTCAGAGTCTTTGAGTTTCACATTTAATATTCCTGACAGGGCAACTAGCAAGACTTATACTCTAAGATTAGGAGCAGAATACGACTACAGGAGTGGAAGATATAGAGAATCTACTTCAGACCCTTATGAAATATCTTTGAGAGTAACTTGCGCAAATGCTCCAGGTGGAAATGGGCAATCTAATGTCTTGATTACTGCATCCCTTGCACAAGATTCTCAGGCAAAAGCAGGAGAAGAAATGACTATCAATGCAAGAGTAACTAACACAGGTCTAAATTCTTCAAACTTCATTATTGGAGTAAGAAATGAAGATTCCTGGGCAACATTAGAATCAATTTCAGAGAGAGTAGTGTTATTACAGCCAGGAGAGAGCAGAGAAATAAGAATAGTCCTAGATGTCGATGAAGATGCTTCGGGAGAGAATACTTTCACTATTGATGCCCTTTCAGAGGGAAGGACTGAAAGCAGAGATGTTGTTATTGATATAGCTGGAACAAAGAGCGCAGGCGGATCTTCTCTGTTTGGATCATTGAAGAATAATTCATTACTATGGGTAATCGGATTAGTTAATTTAGTATTGATAATCTTAATCATAATTGTAGCAGTCAGATTGTCAAGAAGATAATTCTGAATTTCTATCTTTACCTAATAAGATATAAGATTCATGAGAATTTTTTGAATTATCTTATCTAACTTCCTAATCTTGCACTCTTCGTTAAATTATTAAACCTCTAAATTAATGTTTAGGTATGAATGGAAGAGACGCATGGTTTATATTTGTTAGATACATTTTTCTAATAATTTTATCAATAGGAAATCTCTCAATATTCTATTTCATATTTACTCCTTTGACTTTTTATGTTTCTTATTTTGTATTAAATATAATCTATCCTCAGGCAGTTATATTTTCACCCAACCTTGCAGTAATTAGTATCGGAGAAGACTTTATCCAATTGGTTGAGGCATGCATCGCAGGGGCAGCTTATTACTTCTTATTAATCTTGAATCTTTCGACCCCAATGGGTGCAAAAACCCGGATAAAAAGTATCTTGTTCTTATTTGCCTCATTCTTCATCCTCAACATAATCAGAATAGTAGTTTTCGCGATGCTGTTTGTACAAGGTTATACTTATTTTGACTTGGCTCATCGGGCAGTATGGTATTTTGGCAGCACCCTCATGCTCTTAGTAGTCTGGTTTGTCAACGTGAAAGTATTGAATATATTATCTATCCCGGTTTATACAGACATTAAAACAATAGTTGACGATATTAAGTCAAAGAGACATGGATCTGGAAAAGCAAGAATAAAGATTCCTAAATAGAAAAAATAAGGTTAATACAATCCGCCTTCAAGAGTGCCCCTATTCTTTACAGTATCAGTTACTGCTTGAACCTGGAACTTCTCTGCCGCTTCTAGAAGCTCGCAATTTGCCACTTTTACCCTATAGCAATTGCCCTCCCGGACTATCTTAGTTCTGGTGCCTGGCTCAATAGAAATTACATTATCATTAGGCTGGGATTCACAGGTTAGATAAGTAAGATTGCTTGCCTTGGCTTCTTCAAAATCTGAGAATCCATGTTCCATCTCAAACAAGTTGTTAAGGAAGAAGGTAGGTATCAAAGAGACATCTCTTAAGATGCCAGAACAATTAAGCATATTAGAAGTGTTTAAGGATACAAAGATCTTCTTTTCACCCCCAAAAATAAGGTCTCCTTCAACAGGCACTTTATTCTTTCGAGGATCATTTATTAGATACATGTTGTATCTAAATTTTCGGCCATCTTTGCCAGTAAATAGGTAGGCTGCATGATAAAGAGTAGTGCCCTGTTGCCCATCTTTGGTAAATGTGAGAGGTCCATGCTGGAAAGTATCAAAACTGCCAAACCAATTGGAAACATTGCTAAAAAATACAGAAGCTATAATATATACAATAAGCAGGCCCACAATCATGCCCGCGATCAAGTAGAATAAGTTTCTCACTTTTCTTTCTTTCTTCTCTTCTTTACTGTTTTTTGCGTTTTTATCCATATATACCCTACCGCCACAAGCGTTTTAAAGATTTCTATGCTTAAAAAACTTTTAGTCTCCTAAGCGTTAAAAAACTTTTATTTTTTTAGTTTTCCTCAAATATTTTATAAAGGAAGGCATCAACGCCTTTTATATCTCCCTCTATCATGATGCAGTTTTCCTGTTGATATACTCTATTTTCATTTGATCTGTTGTATACTATTAGGTAATCCGAACAGTTCTTTTCTGGCAGGTTTTCCGCACAAGGGCCATAACAAGCCTCTATTGGAAGTTTGGATACAAAAGGATTCAGATTATATGCAATCTCCTGATAAATAACAGTACTATTATCCGAATCTATATAGATCGGAGGATTACGGTAATTATTGACATTCAAGAATATCTCTACAGGAATATCTTTGACAGATTCTTTGGAGGTTTGTAGCAGTAAACCCTGCCCTTCGAAAGGAAGTATCCATTGCCCGCTTTCTGTCTGCAATTGCCCATTTCCAGAGGGTATTGAACCGGCATTAATATTATTTTCGCTAAACAGTACAAAAGCATATCCTATAGTGCCAACAACCATGATAAATAGCAATATTAGGCTAATTATCCTAACTTTTCTCTTTTGTCTGCGTTCTTTTTCCGCAGAGGTTTCAATAGATCTCATATCTAATTTTTTAGTAAAGCGTATTTAAAAATGTTTATTTGCTAATAACATTCTTGCAAAGAGGTAGTTATGGTGCCGGGCAAATCTGCAAAAGCCGCCTCCGCTTTGGAATAGTCTCCAGGGCAATTTCCAAATATTTTAACAATAATCTTCTCTTCTTGAACTCCATTTTTATATATAGCTGAGAAAATGTATCCCTTTCTAGAATGATTGACTCCATAAGTTAAAGTGCTGTTAATTGCCTCTTTTAGCGTATCGTTTAATACTATGCAGGAATCTTCTCCAGAAGAACATCTCCTATTATTATGGCAATCTCTTATTAAATCAGCAACATCCCTATAATTAGAGCCATAGGAAGAGCACTCAGTTGTAAATTGATTCAAGCTTTGCAAATAATGGTTTAAGATAATGTTCCTTCGATCATAGCTTTTGTTATTTAAAGAGGCTCCAATAAAAATAACTATTATAACTGATACTATTAGGACTATTGCTACAAATCCTGCTATTTCCTCCTGCCCTTTTCTGTTTTCCATTTTTATTCTAGCAGCCTGGGAGAGACTTCTATTTTTCCAAGTTCGCATTTGAAATAACCTCCTTTTTTCTCATCGTATCTGCATACCGAAACATAACTCCCGAAATATTGAAAGTCCTCAGATTTATTGAACAAGGTTATAGTTCCACATTCAGGATAATTAAACTTAGTGCATTCTCCTGTTTTCTTGGGGTGAATTAAAACTATCCTTATAGCACTAATGTCTGACCGCCAGAAGTCTTTATAATTGCTGCCTTGAGAAATCATTTCTTTCATGGACAATGCTTTATCAAGATCAATACAATTTTCGCAAAGGGAGCTACTGCTCGACCAGCTCAGTTCAGGAGAATCAGCAATCTTAAGGGCAATCTCGCCTGCTTTCTCAACCCTCTGCATTTCAACATCTTTCTTCAAACCTGTGCCCCACAGATTAAGAACGAAAATGCCGGCGATGAAGAAGAATATTATGATTGCAACTATAACAAATGCCATTTCCTGTATCTTTAATTGAGCTTTAGAATAACGGACAGCTAAGTTCTTCATTCCCCCTCCCAAGGCTTTTTGAAAGAGATATAACTTGAGGTAAACTGCGCTCACTGGAATTAAAGCTTCTCGTTAAGTTAGCATAAGCCTCTAATTGGGCCCCCAAGCCCAATCCACAACTCGAAAGAGATAATTGCTGCTTTTGCAGGTAAAGTCTTGCAAGTTCATAGGTTCTTTTATTTATTCTCTTAAGTTGGCATTCATAATATTCAGGTTCTGAGAAGATGGCTGCATAAAGTAAAGCGCTTCCAATTTCGCCCTCGTCAAAATAGACCGTTTTATTTCCTTTTCTTATTCTATTTCCATTGACCGAAGCATAGCAATCAGCATTATGCCCCACATTAAAACATATCTTATTAGAATTTTCAGGGCAACCCGTGGCATCTTCAATGAACATTGTTTTGTTAAAATAATAATTATTTTTCTTGAAACCTTCAATTTCTTTGCCCACCGTACTGGTCTTAGATACCATAAAACAATATTTTTCAGTTATTGGAATAAAATAAATTAAATCAGTTATTTCAAACGGCATATTTAAAGTTTTCACAAAAGCCATAAATGTTTTGCCTTCAACACTAGGGGTGGAAAAGATATATTTGTCCTTAGACCTGGCGCTTATAGGATTATCAGAGTATTTATTTCCTAGAGAAGAAGAAGCAGAAGTTCTAATTATCTGCTCTCCAAAATCTCCGTTAGAATTGCATTGAAAGCTAATTTTCGTTTCAACTGGGAAAGCTATAGGCGTAATCTTATCAGATTCTAGCCCCGTGCCTACAGGATAAAGGAGAGTATTGAAGCCTTGACTAAGACTCGAATCTGAAGATCTTCTCTCAACGGAAACTATATTGAAAGCCATATAGACTGCTAGGAAAATTATTACTGCCCCGAATATTATTGCAAATATCCATCCGAAAGTGAATTCGAATCCTCTTCTTCCCCTCATCATTTAATCTTTTTATCCAAGAGAAGCTTTTATACTTTCCGAAAAAAAGAATCTTTCTTATTTACAATATTTTTTCGGTGGACAGCCAACAAGAGGATAACATTTTTTCCTGCACTTTCCACTCGCACATTGGCCATCTTGATCACATCTCTTATTTGTCCCGAGAAGGCTTTCTTGTTGTATATAACCGCACTGATAGAAAGGAAGGAAAGGATTAAGTTTCATACATTTTCCAGTCTGGCACTGATAGTCTTTCCCTCGATCGCATCTTTCCCCATACTTTTTACCTTCTAGACTGACAGGATCTGCCCGAGTATTAATAGTATCCACAGGGCCATCTCCCTGTTGCTCTGGACGACGCAAGCTTGAGAGTATTAATTCTTTCGTCTTTTCACTGACATTCGCACTATCAATATTAATGCTATTGCCAGAAGTTTTAGTATAAACATCTAGCAGAGCCCTTATCTCATTTTCACTCAATAAAGTTGTCTTTCCTTCAAAATAATTTGCTAATTCTTTTTTTAGAATCGGGCGGATATCACTTTTGCTTACATTTTCTGCAGAGGCGATGTGACTAGCCAGTATAAAAAATAAAAATGCGCCCATTATCTTCAAGTTTAAGTATTTCATCATGATGTGCAGCATAAGTTATAATCGCTACAACATTTCTGTTTCAGCAGACTATCATATGCAATATTTAATCCTTGACAGAGATTATCCTGTTGCGCACGAGCGCATATATCTCTGTTAGCATTATTAGTAGCAGCATTAGTTGTATTTATATTTTGTTGCTGAATAGAAGGGTTAGTCTGAACATAATTTGTTTGGGCAGAAGATCCAGATCCGATTATACAATTTGTTTGATTAGCTCCACAGAGGGTTACAGAGGCATCAGTGCTAGACTTGGCAATTCTAAGATCCACTTTTCCATTCTTTACAGGAAGGCAGAAAAAGTTTGAAGTAGTTATATGGTTAAGGCTAAAACTTGAATATTTCCTATCGCAAGATTGCTGGAGAGGATAGTAGAAGAGATTATCAGTGCTTCTTACCCGGTTCTTGATAAAATAATCCTGTTTTTCTTTATTAGCACCTTCGGCATTCTGGTTCAATGAGCCAAAGCAAACCGCAGTAACTTTAGAAGGAACATTTGGAAGACTAGTTAATCTTTTGTTAGTATCTCCCAGGTTTTGATAAACCAAATCTATTTCACCGTCAAGTTGCCTATCAAAATTTCCCAGTTTGGCGCAGTCAGAAGTTTTAACGAAATTCATTATAACATATCCTGCAACAAATAAAGTTATAATAATCAAAATAACTGAAAAAATCATTCCAAAAGATAGTTGGATCTGGGCCCTCTCTTTCATAAAGATCTGAGAATTCTGGATCTAATTAAAGGTTTCGTTTTTTCTCATCCCTTTTATCGTTCCAGAAACTCTTAAGATTTTGGCATCAATTTGAGAGCACTCTAGAGCAGCCCTAAAATTTTCTACCTCTTCTCTCTCAATAGAGAAGAGGATTTTTCCTTTATTTTCCTTTACTACCAATAAATTCATTTTAGCCAGCCCTAAAATCCCCAGATAATCTAAAATAACTTTCTCTATCTCCTTCTTGTCCTTAGTCTCAACTAACAAGTATCGCCTATTTGATCGCATTGAAGGTTTTAGTTTCATATTAAGCTTCATTAGTGATAATAATAATCGCATTAATAACCTTTTCCACAGAGTTGCTTTCTAAAGCGAAACCAAGGTTTTCAGCGCCACCAATCTTAAAATTATTCATGCCAACAACTTTTCCGGAAGCGTCTAACAAAGGGCCGCCAGAATTGCCCGGATTAAGCGACACATCGGTTTGGATATATTCATTAAGTCCATTGGCACCAGGGCGATCCAAAGCAGATACTATTCCTTCAGTTACTGTAAAAGACAATCCCAAGGGATTTCCTATAGCAATAACTTTGTTTCCAACTTTTAAGGAATCAGAGTCTGCAAATGAGAGAGATTTAAAGTCAGAACTCTCTATTCTAAGTAAAGCTACATCTCTTAATTTGTCTCCTCCAATGAATTCAGCACGGAATGTTCGGCCATCTGCAGTAAGAACATTTATCCTATTGGCTCCGGAAAGAACATGCAGGTTTGTAGCAATGATCCCCGAATCATTAACAAAAAACCCAGTGCCGGCACTTTTATCAGTTGCAATATTGACAACGCTCTGCATAGATTCCTCAATAACCTCTGAGAAATCTCCAGGTTGAGTTAATTTCAAAAGCCCTATGTCTCTTTCCACTCCGCTTTGCTGTTCAGACAGATTTCTAAATAATTCATTAAAGCTAATAAGTTTCCCAGATATCTCATTGAAATTTTGCTGATTTTGTCTTTGATTTTCCAGCAATTTTTTTTCATATTCTGAAATAGTTTGATAGGTCTTATTTTCATTCTCCGATATGGCTTTGTCTAAAGAATTTCTTGTAATTCCCAATTCATTATTTATTTGGGATATCTGGACGCCTAAGGCAATTATTGAAGACAGTTGTACCACTAAGAGAACTATTACTACATAAAATAATTTATTTCGCTTATTCATGTATTAATCTAATTATTTTCTTATATATATTTTGCGAAGTTCTCTTCTGAAATTGAGAAAACTTTTAGTTTTCAGTGTCTCAAGAACGTCTTGTTTTTGACAATCTATTTAAACCTGCCATTTCTCATATAATTATGAAGATTCATACAATCGGAGGTTATAACGAGGTTGGGAAGAATATGACTGCTTTAGAAACAGGAGATGATGTCATAATTTTTGATGATGGCCTATTCTTGCCAGCCATTGTTGGAGTAAGCGAAAGAGAAAAAGTTCTAACTGAAAAAGGAATGAGAGCTTTAGGCGCCCTTCCAGACGATTTATATTTAGATAGTAAGGGATTAAGAGAGAAGGTAAGGGCCATCTTAGTTTCTCATGCTCATTTGGATCATGTAGGGGCTCTTCCTTTTCAGGCACATCGCTATGATGCAGAAGTGGTAGGCACAGACTTTACCATGGAAGTTTCCAAGGTTTTAATGCAAGACTCAAGTTTGCCTTTTAGAAATAGAACTGTTTCTGTTAAACCTAACCAATCGTATATGGTAAAGGGAAAAAGAGATTATAAAGTGGAATTTCTCAACATGACTCATTCAACTATTCAGACTGCTTTGATTGCAGTACATACTCCAGAGGGGATTGTGCTCTATGCAAATGATTTCAAGTTAGACAATACTCCTATAATGGGGGAGCCTCCAAACTATAAGAGGTTGAAAGAATTATCCAAGATAGGCGTAAAGGCATTGATAGTGGATTGTTTATACTCCGGAGATGATAGAAAAACGCCTTCGGAAAAAATTGCCAAAGGCTTGCTAGAAGATGTTTTTTTCACTACTAACAATCATAAGTCTGGAATGGTCGTAACTACTTTCTCTTCTCATATTGCCCGTCTTAAAACAATTGCAGATTTTGGAAGAAAATTAAATAGAGAGATTGTATTTTTGGGGAGAAGTTTAAACAAATACGTTTCTGCAGCAAGAAATATTGGGAAAGCTCCTTTCATTAATGAGATAACTTTGGTTAGTTATAAGAAGCAGCTTGAAAAAGTCCTAAAAAGAGTTCAGAACAACCGGCAGAACTATCTTATTGTTTGTACGGGTCATCAAGGGGAGCCAGGCTCTATTCTAGACAGGATCTCGAGAGGAAGTATGCCTTATCGGCTTTCAAAAGAAGATCATGTAATATTCTCCTCTAAGACAATCCCCACACCTGTAAATGAGGCCAACAGAGACTATCTTGAGAAAAGGCTTAAAAAGTTCCATGTACGTATATTTGATAATGTACACGTCTCAGGTCACGGAGGCAGAGAGGATTTGAGAGATTTAATAAAACTTACAAATCCTCAGCATGTTATTCCATCCCATGGAGACATAAGTAAGCTAATGGGTGGGATGAAGTTAGCGCAGGAAATGGGGTATGTCCAAAATAAGACAGTCCATTTAATGTCTAACGGTAAGGAGCTGGAATTATAAAAAATGAGGGATGAAATTTGGGCAGGTCTAAAGAATGCTTTGGAGAGAGGTCAGCCTCTTGAACAAGCAGTGCAAAGTTTCATTAATGCGGGCTATAACGCGAATGAAGTTAAAGAAGCAGCTCGTAGCATAGGGGAAGGGGCATCAAACATGGTGAGCTCTCAGCCAGGTGCTTCGAAAGCTGAGTCTAAGGCTCCTGAAAAGCAAACACAGAAAGCAGGAAATGCCAGTTCTAATCTGCAGTCTATCACTCTTTTCAAGGATGAAATAAAAGATATTCCTGTAAAAGATATTCAAACCGATTCTAAAATCATATATGTTCCGGAGCAAAAGCTTGCTCAGGGGCCGCAAATTGAAAAAATTAAAAAAGATTACATTCCCTATGATGGTGTAAAAAGCACAAGAAAAAAGAGACTGGCTATCTTAATAAGTTTCTTGCTTTTCTTGATATTAGTTTTGATTTTAGCAGTCTTCTTTTACAATGATCTCCTAAAGTTAATAAAGGACTTTTACACAGGATAATTATGATATATCCTCCCCTAGATGACTCAATGCTTCTGGCCGAGGAAGTTAAAAAATATTGTCAAGGCAAAACAGTGCTGGATATGGGGACAGGTTCAGGAATTCAGGCAGAAAAAGCGTTTAAAAATAATGCTAAATCTGTTACCGCTGTAGACATAAATAATGAAAGCGCGAAGATTCTACAGAGTAAGGGAATAAAATTTATCCAATCCGATCTTTTTTCTAACGTTCAGGGGGAGTTTGATCTCTTAATTTTTAATCCGCCTTATCTGCCTTTAGATCCGCGTGAAGATGGGGAAAGTTCACTTGCTACAACTGGTGGAAAGCGAGGCGATGAATTAATCCTGCGCTTTCTAAAGCAAGCTCAGAGTCATCTAACAAAAAAAGGATTAATCCTGTTAGTAGTCTCTTCTCTCACTCCTAAAAATTTAATAAAAAGATTATTGAGGGAATTGGGAATGAAATTTGAGAAGTTATCCGAAAAGAAGCTATTTATGGAAAAGTTAGAGGTCTGGAAGATCTCTAAAGATTTTTAAACACACTTCTATTCAATTTTATATGGATCAGGAACTGATGATAAAGGCATCTCTTCTGGAAAGGCAGATGAGGGAATTAGAAAACGAACTGGAATTTGTGGATCGGGAAATTTCCGAATTAAGCAAGTTTAATGATAATCTGGACTATCTTTCCGCCTCTCAAGACAATGTCATTTTATCTTCTCTAGGCAAGGGAGTTCTCATGAAAGCAGAAATTAAAGAGAGAAAGCTTTTCGTGGATGTGGGTGCAGGAGTATTAGTCAGAAAAGAACCTGAAGACATAAAGAAAATCTTAAAAGATCAAATCGGCAGGCTTGCCGAAGCTAGGATGAGACTATTAAACAAATTGCATCTTACTAAAGAAAACCTTATTTCGATGTTAAAAGAAATAGAAAGCCATCAAAGCTTTAATTAGCTCTAGTTTCGTTCAAAGCATGGATAACAATATTGCCTTCTACAGGGGTGGAATAATCTCCTTCAAAATCTTTCATCTCTCCGATCCTTGTAGGCAGACAATATCGGGCAGTTGCATTTTTTGCTTTCTTATCTCTAGCAGTTAAATTAATTATTCCTTCATTGTCGATTTCGCGAGGAATATATATGGGCAATCCGGCCCTCAAAATTAAATTTTGCTGTCTTTCTAAGTCTGACTGACTAAAATGGCCAAGCGCTCTTGCAATTCTTCCTGCAACCATCATTCCAATGGCCACGCAGTACCCATGGGATAAGCTAAAGTTAGAGAGCTTTTCAACAGCGTGGCCTGCGGTGTGGCCATAATTAAGAATTTTTCGCAAACCTCTTTCATGTGGATCAATCTCAACAACCTCTCCCTTTATACGGCAATTTGTTCTAGCAATTTCAAGAGTAGACCCTGTATCTCTGTTAAGGATTAATCCTATATTTCTTTCCAAGTAATCAAAGAAGTTAACATCTCTAATAATTGCGTGTTTGATAGTTTCTGCTAGCCCATTTCTAAGTTCTTGATCTGGCAAGGTTTTCAATGTTGCTATATCTACATAAACTATCTCAGGCTGTTTAAACGATCCCAATAAATTTTTCCCCCATTCAGTATCTACCCCTGTTTTTCCCCCGACTGCAGAATCTGCTTGTGCTAGTACAGTTGTAGGAATTTGAATATATGGAATTCCTCTATTGAAAATTGCAGCCATGAACCCTGCCATATCTCCCACAACTCCTCCGCCCAGAGCTAAAATGGCAGAATCTCTTCCGTAATTGGCTCGTGACATCTCTCCAGTTATTCTAAGACAATTGTCCATAGTTTTATTTATTTCCCCTGCAGGAAATGAAAATATTTTCACTTGGAGTCCTAATTCTTTTAAGCAAAGTTCTAATTCAGAAGCATGGAGATTTCTTACATTAGAATCAGTGACTATTGCGTAAGAAGCAGCTAAATTTCTTTTTTGTAAATACTCTGCAATTTCGGGAAAGAGATTCTTTCCAAAAACTAAATCGTAAGACTCATCAATTTGTCTTTGCAAATTCAATCTTAATTTATTTCCTTGTATTTCTACCATTCTTACCTTCTCAGAAACAGCTGAGGCAGATCACCTTAGAGAGCAGGGTTTTTACATATTAAAAATATATCTGTCATCTATTTCCGACTAATTTTTCTAAGAAAATCATTATACTTTAACACGCCAAGCTCAGAGATGATGCCAGTAATATACTTTTTATCAATCTTCTCAAAAGCAGGATCCCTTACCTTAACATTTTTCGGAGCATTTTTCCAGACTTCATGAAAGTCTCTTTCTTCTATCCTCACATTCTTAGGGGAGAATTTCCAGGAATCTGCTACTATGTAAAGCGGCTTTTTGTGAATATAAGCTATTTCAGCGATCGCGCCACTCCCAATCTTATTTATTATGCTAGATTTAAGTAAAGCATCAGCCCCGATCATTATTAAATCAACTTCTTTTATTGCTTGATGCATGCCTGAATCTACAAACTGAGTGACTTTAATCCCTGCCTTTGCTAAGTCCTTGCTTGTTGTTCTTCCTTGAAACAGGGGGCGAGTTTCTGTATTATAAACTTCAAAATTTTTTCCTTTCTTCTTAGCATAGACTAGGGCTTTGATAACATTAGTAGAATGACAATGGGTATAAACCTTTTTCTTGCCCTTTAAAATATTTAGGGCATTCCTGTTTATTTTATCTTGAGCTTCGTCAAAGTGAGATGCAATTTCCTCTTTTGGCAATTTGCCCAATGAGTTTAAAGTATTGACAAGCATTGGTTCTGTAGGCCTTAACCCTATTAGTTCATTTTTCGTTTTGGCTTCAGGTTTTAAATAATAGGCCTGTAAAGCAACACGGGCTATATTGGTAGCCCCCTGGATCTTGATATCTTTTATATCCCTATAAATTCTCTTAAGTCGAGCATCCTCTCTTTTCATTCATAAAATTAAACAATTAGTATATAAAAAACTATTTAAGCCCATATTCATCCAAATATTTAGGTGATAATCTATGTTTGAAATGTTAATTAATCCAAAAAAGGCCGAACGAAGACCATGGGAACTATTTTTCGTGGGCATATTCTACGCCAGCCTTTCTGTTTTATTAGTCCAGTGGATATTTGCTAAAGACGCCGTTCTTGTAAATTATTCAGGCATTCTTATAGTGACGTTCACAGTTATGTTTTCAATACCCTTCATCTACTACACTATAAAACTAGAGGAAAAGAAGATAACTGCCAGCAGCAGGACCGTGCCCTTATTAAAGGAGCATGAGAAAGCAATCAAAGCTTTTCTCTGGCTTTTTGTAGGTTTCGTAGTAGCTTATTCTTTTTGGTATATTGTTCTAGCCTCGCCAGTAAACTTCAAGGCCCAGATAGAAACCTACTGCTTAATTAATCGTCCAAGCCATGTGCAAGATTGTGCAGCACAGTACGGAATACCCAAGACAATTCCCACAGGTTTGGCAAGTGGGAAAGAAAGGTTTGTCATGATTTTTACCAATAACATCTTTGTTTTGATATTTACCCTGATATTCTCGCTGATATTTGGAGCAGGAGTAATATTTATCTTAGCATGGAACGCAAGTGTAATTGCCGCTGCAGTCGGCATATTTACCAAATCAGAACTAAGCGCTCTACCCGCAGGTCTGGCTCGCTATTTAATCCATGGAATACCTGAAATTGCTTCTTACTTTATAGTGGCTCTAGCAGGGGGATTAATGTCAGTAGCGGTTATAAGGCATGAATATGGGACAGATAAATTCTGGGAAGTCTTGCATGACTCATTGAATTTAATAATAATAGCAGTGGTCGTTCTTTTCTTTGCAGGTTTAATAGAAGTCTTTATCACGCCAAAGTTTTTCTAATATTTACTGGCTTATTAACGTCCGCCACCACCGCCGCCCCCCATTCCTCCTCCGCCGGCTCCTCCAAATCCTCCTCCGCTTCCGCTTTTGCCAGTAGCCGTAGAGAATGATCCTGAAAAGTGCATGGTCCCTAAAGAAGCATGATATTCTCCCTCGTTAATAATCCCCCTACTATGTAATTCCTTTAAAGCTTTCTTGGAAATACCGAGAGCTAATGCCCAGATTAAGTACTTATTCCAGAGTACAACACTCTTATGAGTGCCCGCTTTTATACTAGGAGCCGCCTCCAAATACTCTTTGAACGCTTTCCAATGTTGATATTCTATATAATACTCTTTCTTATGGCGAGTGAATAAAGCTCCTTTAGCAAGAAGGCTGCTGCCAAAAATGAGGACGGCGGCAATCATAAAGAAGAAGATAGTATCCGGAGACTGCTCAAACACAATGATGTAAAAAAAGAAAAGAACTAAAAAAGAAGAAAGCATAATTGCATTGCCGTTTGTCTCAACATATTCTCTCCCAATCTTTTTTATCTGTTTATTTAATTCTTGAAAGTCGCTCATCACCTTGTATTTTATACTCCATCTTTTTGCCGCCTTGACAAAATCTACATATCCTTCTTCTTTATCGTCTTCTTGCGCTTTTTTCTCAATCATTTCTAGAATTTCTAAGAATTTCCGCTCTATTAGATCTAAAGAAGATTTATCACAAGGCTTTAATTTTATCAGCGTCTTCTTCGAAAATGTACCTTCTTTCATCTTAATATCAATGATTTTTCTGTGGTAAAAATCAAGGAGGATAGAAGAAAAGAAATTATTATCCACCACGTTGAATGGGGGAGAAAAAAATGCTGCAACCTCCCACGCTTTTCTCTCCTTAGGCGGGTAGCTTAAATTTTCAGGCAGATCAGCATAGCTCCTTTCTTTTCCAAAAAAGTACCAGACTGTAAAGAAGAGAGCTGCAGGCAGGAGTGCAAGAAGAATGCTATAAAGATAATTTGGATTATCATACTCAAAGTCTTTGAGGTAGACAAGGGTTTTATTTTCCAGAGATCCTTGATAAGGCACATAGAGGATAACATTCTGGCTGGGGAAATATCTACTTTTGCTTACAACATTTCCTTCAAGAAGAAAATCATCTCCGCGTTCTAGGTAAGGATGATGTTTAGAAGAATAAGCAACAAACTTGATATAGGGGCGATCTTTTACTATAAAAATTGTTCTGGCAGAAAGCTCATAGTCTGCGTGTATTATATAATGCCTTCCCCGATTAAAACCAAAAGAATTGCCAAAAGAGCAGCCATATTCATTTGCCTCAGTGTAAGCCAAGCATCCATCTCTTTGTTGTCCATCAAAATAAGCGCATTCGCTATAGCTATTAGCGTAAGCAGTGCCCTTTTCACATTCTACGTTAGTTATTTTAATGGAGTCACCGGAATCCGTTTCATAAAAAGTTATCGGAGTAAAAAAATTTCTATAGAGGGTATGATAATCTTTGTCCGGCTGGAAGGACAGTTTCTCAGAAACATTATTGGCTAATATTTTCAATTCGCTTTTGTAAAAATTGAAATCAGTTTTAAAGGCTGAAAAATAAGCAAAAACTCCTCCTCCAATGAGAAGAAGGACACAAATCAGAGCAACAACAACAGATTCTTTCATAGGATTAGGAGGAGAAAGGTATTTTTAATCATATCTTTAGATTTTATCAATCTTAAAACCATCAGAAGTATCTGAAACAATATAGCCAAATTCCTTTATCCTTTCTCTGATAACATCTGCCTCTGCCCACATTTTAGCTTTTCTTAATCTTTCTCTGGCTTCAACTAAATGCATGACTTCCTGCGGAACATTGATCTTCTCTTCCTTCATCTCTTTTATCCCAAGTCCAAGAACTTCATCAAATTTCTCTAAAAGCACAATCTTCTTTCTTGAGTCGAAGCTTACATCATTAATCAATTCCCAAATTACCTGTATTGCTTTAGGGGTATTCAGGTCATTATTTATGGCTTCCAAAAATTTTAATTCATATTCTTGTGAAGAATCTTCACCTTGATGAGTTGTTTGCTTTATCTCTATAATTTTTCTTTTTAGCCTTTCATATGCACTCTTAGCTGCATCTAAAATTTCAGGAGAAAAGTTAAGGGGCTTTCTATAGCTGCCAAGCAAATTGAGATATCTATAGATGAGAGGATTATAACCCTGCTCCTCAAGTTCAGGCAGGGTATAAAGCCCTCCTTTTGATTTAGAAACTTTTTCACCTTTAAACAACAAAAAAGCTTCATGCATCCAATAATTTACAAACTTCTTGCCTGTAGCCGCTTCTGATTGAGCGATCTCATTAGTATGATGTACTGGAATATGGTCTTCGCCACCAGTATGGAGATCAAAGTGTTCTCCTAGATATTTCATACTCATAGCTGAACATTCAACATGCCAGCCTGGAAACCCAATACCCCAAGGAGAATCCCACTCCTGCTGCCTTAATCCAGGTTTTTCAGAGAATTTCCACAGTGCAAAATCAGTAGGATTTCTTTTCTCCCCCATGGAAATTCTTTTTCCAGCTCGCAAACCTTGCACTTTCAATTTAGCTAATTTTCCATAATCTTTGAATTTGGAAGAGTCAAAATAAATTCCATCAGAAGTCCTGTAGGTATATCCTTTTTTCTCAAGATTCTTTATTAGGTCTATTTGATCTTTAATATGGTCAGTAGCCTTAGTCCATTTTTCAGGAGGTAAGATGTTCAATTTTTTCAAATCATCTTCAAAAAGTGAAAAGTAATAATTTGCAACTTCCTGGGCACCCTTCCCCTCTTTTTTAGCAGCTTTCTCCATTTTATCCTCGCCCTCATCAGCATCAGAAGTTAAGTGTCCTACATCAGTAATATTTATTATATGTTTAACTTTATATTTATTATAAATAAGGATTCTCTTCAATAAGTCTGAAAAAATATAAGCTTTCAAATTGCCAATATGTTGATACCAATAGACAGTTGGACCGCAAGTGTACATCCTTACTTCTTCTTTTTTGATAGGCTTGAATATCTCTTTCTTTCGTGTAAGAGTGTTATAAATGTGCAGAGGAATATTTTTTTTAGAATCTTCTTTTGTCTTATCTTTCTTATCTTTGGTCTTAACCATTGAATTACATTAGGGAATAAGGTTATAAGGATTTCGATATTTTATATTTTTCTAACAAATTGCTCTATTTCTTCTAAAGTCTGAAGACTCATTAATTCTCCCCTCATTCTCGCAGAGCCTTCCTGCCCTTTGATAAAATGACATCCTAATCGCTTAATCCTAGGAATTTCTACTAAATCGTAATTTTTTGCTATCTTTATGTATTCTCTAAAACTTTGAATTCTTTCCTTTAAGGTAGATTGTTTCTCTTTGCCTGTTTTAAGATAATATAAGATTTGTTTGAATATTGTCGGATCACCAATTGCTGCACGAGCGATCATTGCACCATCAGCGATATCCAACATTTGTCGAGCTTTTTGGCCAGAATTAATGTCTCCATTCCCTATAACAGGTATTCCAATTTTGTTTTTTATATCTGCAATCCATTTCCAGTCAGCAGGAACATTGTAGCTTTCACTTGCTAGCCTGGCATGGATTGTCAGAGCATCAGCTCCCGCCTTCTCAATTTCTTTGGCAATCTCCACCACATTATTCTTCTTGAAACCTAATCTTATTTTAGCTGTAACTATACAACCTTCATTTTTTAAGCAACTTATAAAAGATTTTATTTTTTCAGGAGTCTTCAATAGATGACTGCCAGAACTATTACCAATTATCCTATCAGAGGGACATCCGCAATTTATATCTACTAAATCATAATTCTTAAAATAAGGCACAGCCTTTTTCATGTCTTCAACAGAATTGCCGGTTACTTGAATCCCAAGAGGTCTGTCTTCCTTAGATGTCTTCATCATATTCTGTGTCTTTTTATTCTCATGAATTATCGCTCCCAGATTAAGCATTTCAGTATAGGCCATCGCAGCCCCCTGCTTTCTGCATACCAACCTGTAAGGCAAGTCAGTCACGTCTACCATTGGTGCTAATAATAGAGGATTCTTCAATTTCAGATTACCTATCTTCAAAGGTTGCATCATTTCTCATAAAAACCTTTAAATATAAACTCTTCTTTAAATGAATATGGAGAAAGATATAGGAAGGATTCCTAAAGGAATGGATACCGAGATTGTTGTAAGAATAGATGACTTCGGTGGAAGGCCAGGCCTTACAATTAGAGAGTTTGTCAAATCAGAAAGATATACCGGATTTACAAAAGCAGGCACCAGAATACCTGCAGACAAGTTCAAGGATTTTAAGCATATGATTAATTCTATTGATGAAAGTGATTTGCAATCAGCAGCATCTGCCGCAACACAATCAAAATTAGAATCTCCAAAAGAAAAATCTGAAAAAAAGAATGGGAAGAAAAAGGCAGGAGATGAAGAAGAGGCAGAAGAAGTTCCTGAAGAGAGCGAAGAAGAAATAGAAGATACAGAATTCTAAGGGTAAGATAAATGATAATTAATCTTTAGAAGATATTTTAAGAATATTACTGCTGAACATATTAAATTTAGAAATAGAAAATTAATTTTCTCATTTTTCTCTCATTAAGCACGATGGTAGTATGATGTCAGACAACGACGTGAAGCTGTGACCCTAAGCTAATCTCCATAAGCTTTAAATAAAAATAAGGTTTTGAGTGATTGTAACTTCTACTTTGGTGGCGCTATGGAAAACATAAAACAATTTTTAGGATCGATAGGATTTGGAAAGAACGAAACAGAGATTTATTCTTCCCTGATTAAGATAGGAAGAGGTTCAGTTTTAGAAATATCAAGAGAAACTAAGCTCCACAGGTCTAATATTTATGACGCAGTTAGGAGCCTTGTTCAAAAAGGACTAATATTTGAAATTAATTCTGGCACTAAGATATATATTCCTAAACAACTCGAAAGTTTGAAATATTATCTGAAGAATAGGGAGACCGAGCTTGATGAATTAATAAAAGACCTAAAACAAACACTTCCTCAAAAAGAAGAAGAGGTAAAATTTAAGATGATTAAAGGAAGATTTGCCTTAAGAGAGTCTATACACAACCTTCTAAATTATAATGACACTATTTATGAATTTGGAATTCCGGAAAATGCAGAGGAAATTATCGGACCAATGATCCATGACTTCCATGCCGAGAGAAAGAAAAGAAAAATTTCAATGCTCCAGATATATAATCATACAGCAATAGACTCTATTAAGCCTAATAAAAAGATGGATTACACAGAAATACGTGTTCTCCCAAAGCATTTTGATTCTTCAGTCACAACGGTGATATGCAAAAATAGTGTGATGTTTTATCTTTGGGATAGGGACCTAACAGTTATAGAAATGAACGATGAAAGAATTGCAAAAACTTACAAGAGTTATTTCGACATTCTCTGGAGCAGATCTAAAAAACTAGCTGCAATTTAATCAAACTCTGCGAAAGGAGGATTAATTAATCTCATATTGTTCCCTAGTGCATCTATCTTATTTATTTCTTCGTCAGATAAGCTAAAGTCAAAAACCTGCAAGTTTTCTTTCAAATGTTCTGATGAAGTTGAGCGTGTAACAATAAAAGTTTCTTTTTCAATAAGCCAACGTAAGATAATCTGAGCAGGGGTTTTGCCGTACCTTTTAGATATAGCTTTTATGACTGAGGTATTCAATATAACTCCTCCTCCAAAAGGAGAATATGATAGTATCCTTATACGATTTTTCTTGCAAAAATGTAAAAGCTCAGCCTGATAAAGGAATGGATGCATTTCAACTTGATTAGCAGAAATATTTAAGTCTATTTTATCGGCTATCTTTAATATCTTTTCAAGATGATTTATGTTAAAATTACTCACTCCAAAAAACTTAATCTTTCCGTCATCCATTATTTTTTTAATAGCTTTCAGAGTTTGTTCTAAAGGAATGGATTTGTTCGGCCAATGAATGAGCAGCAGATCTATATAAGAAGTCTTTAGTTTATTCAAAGATTTTTCAAAAGATTTTAATACCTCCTTGTAGCTTAAGCTGCCGTACCATATTTTGTAAGAGATAAATATTTCATTTCTGTCAAATTTTTCCAAAGCCGATCCTATTTCATCTAAATTATTCCCGACCTCAGCGACATCGATATATCTATAACCTATCTCCAAAGATTTCTTGACTATATCTTTGCATTTTCTGCCTTTCAATCCTTCAGTATTTATTCCTATAAGGGACATTTTATATTTCAGATCCCCATTTGTAGTTTATTTCTTTCATTCTAAAAAGTATTGTCAATCGTCTAAATATCCTTGGTGTCGGAAAAATACTACCCATGTTTTTATAAAAAATGCACCTTAACAAATTATGAAAACAAAAAAACTCGCAAAAACCAAAGTTGGAGAGCAACATCAAAGTGGCCGGAATGGAAATAATGGAAATGGCCATCTTGATGTTGGAATAATAGGATTTGGGGTAGTAGGGGAATCTACTGGAAAAGGATTGAAGACTTTAGGGCACGAAGTTTATATTAATGATCTGAAAGATTTATCTCCTTATGCAGAGGAGTTCCATGTATTAAAGCCATATGATCCTTCTCAAACAGATTTGACCCTCTTAATACTCCCAACACCTACCTCTCCTGCTCCAAAATTAGGCGGCCGCATAAATATAAGGAGTCTCGAACAAGTAGCTCTTAGTTTGGGAGAACAAATTAAGGAAATCCCAGCATTTCATTTAGTAACTGTGAGATCTACAGTGCCGCCAGGAACTACAAATTACCTAGCGGGAAGAATTAGTGAAGTTTCAGGAAAGGAGCCTGGAAGAGACTTTGGAATAGCAATGAATCCTGAATTCCTCCGAGCCTTTAACAGCGAGTACGATTTCCAGCATCCGAGATTAACAGTTGTGGGAGTCGATGATAATCAATCTTCAGAAACAATGACTGCCTTATATCGGAATATTCAATCGCCTATTGAAGTAGTGACTCAATCAGAAGCTGAAGCTATTAAGTATGCTCATAATTTAAGGAATGCTGCCAAAATTTCATTTTGGAATGAAGTATTCTTAACCGCAAGACATCTTAATTATGATTACGAAGGTCTGAAAGGGGAAATATTAGCTCGAGCTAATTACACTAAACCTGTTCCAAGTGAAGATGCAACAGGGATATTGACTCCAAAGGATCAAAAATTCTATGCCTATTTGAGACATAATGGAGTTGTTTCCCCAGTATCTCATGAAGTATTTGCAGCTTATCAAAAAACTAATTCCTCTAATGGGGTGCCACCCACCCAAGAGGATGTCGTTAACTTCTATGCCCACGTAGCTAGGGGGATGGATAGTGTATTCTGGCAAGAGATGGACAGGGCATTTAAGAAAATTGGAGGCATAAATACTGAAACAGTAAAGAATGCCGTAGCAACAACGGCTGAAGCATATTGGAATACTTCTTACGGCACCTATGGGGGGAGAGCTTATGGAGGCACATGCTTGCCAAAAGATACTACTGCATTCGAAAGTTACATGGGCGAAAGAAATGTAGAACTGCCTTTGCTAAGAGCGATAATTAATGTTAATGAGCACATGGAGGAAATAGGTCCTCAAGACGGCGAATCTGCCAAGAAATATCATTCACAAAGACAACATGCGACTTACAATAACCTCAAGACTTAAATTGAGGGAAGAGGGCCTATGGGGCTAAAAATATTATTCGGAGCCATATTTATTTTAATTTTATTAACCTCTGGAATAAAAGCCCAAGTAACCTTCGTTTCCTCAACTGAAATAATATCAGTATCCAACAAAACAGATATTTCTGATTTAAGAATGTTGAATTCAAATGTTTTTAGAATCGAAGGAAATGTCTGCCACCTTGAGAAACCTATAAGGGTAGAAGCAAGCGGAATATTTTCTATTTCGAGTGAAACCTGCGATATCTTGCAGATGTATCCGGGAACTTTCATGATTATAAGAGGAGAGATTTATTTTAATAACATACTTGTAACTTCTTTCGATCCTTATACTCAAAAACCAATTCCAATCTCAAAAGAAACATATGCTAATAGCCGGCCGTTCATATCTACTGAATATCCTGCGAAATATTTTTATGCAGAAAACTCAGAATTCTCTCATCTTGGCTATTATCATGGGATAGAAAATGGAAGCAAATGGGGTCTAGCTCTGTATGATACCCCAAAAGCCAAAATAATAAACTCCAGGCTGCACCACAACTATTTTGGCTTGTATACTTTTAATGCAAGCCATTTAGTTGTAGCAGATTCAGAAGTTTATGATAATTTGGAATATGGTTTGGACTTCCATGATTATTCAGATAACCATTGGATAATTAATAATGAAATTTATAGAAATGGGAATCATGGTATAATTTATAGTAAATATTGCGATAATAATACCATAATTGGAAATCTTGTCCGAGATAATAACACTACTGTTTTCGTTAAAGGTGAAGATAGAAATTACGGGACTCATGGCATAATGCTTCATAAGGATTCTACTTATAATAAAATAATAAATAACACTGTAATAAATAATGTAGTGGGCATTTACTTGGAAGAAAGTGATTATAACCTGGTTGAAGGCAATAATGTAATAAATGACAATTCCCATGGCATTTATATTTCTCGTAGTAATAATAATTCATTATTGCATAATCTTGTAGCAAATTCTAATGGGTATTCTATTTATTCTTACTATTCTTATGATAACAGCTATGCCAATAATAACCTTTCCGATTTAGCATACGTCAAAACTGAATATAAGGGTCAAAATTATTCATTAGAAGGAAATACTCCCTCCATAAGCCCATCAGATAAAGGGAGTGAAGATCTAGTTAATATAAGAAAAGAATCTCAAGTAAGCGGCGATAAGAATGAGAGTCTATCGATATTCGGTATAACTGATAAGCTTCTCCTTACAAAAATATTTTTGATAGTTGGGCTCATAGCAGTAGCCATTGTGATAATTTTCTTTGAAAGTATAGTGCTTTTAGTAAGGGGGAGAAGAGATGGAAGCGACGATTAATTTCATAGGTGAGCAGGTAATCAGGGCAATAGATATTCTAGGGGAAAAAACTATTTTTTTATTTGGAATAATGGTCCAATCATTTAAGGAATTAGAGGCTTATAATAGGTTAGTGGCAGTATTATTAACAGCTATAATTACAATTGGAGCTGTAAATTGGACAATTTGGCTTATTAGAAGAACCAGGGCCATATTCTATAAGCCTTTCAAGGGAGAATATAATGCAACTACTTCAGTTATAGTGCCTATTTACAAGGAAAAAGAACATATTCTCATAGAAACAGTAGATTCTATTTTAAAAAATAATCCCACAGAAGTCATTCTTATTTTAGACGAAACCGAGAAGAAATCAATGGAGCTTATAAAAACCAAGTATGGTAGAAATTCAAAAGTTCAGGCTTACTTCGTTGATGTTCCTGGGAAAAGACCTTCTCTTGCAGAAGGGATGAAAAAGGCTAAAGGCGAGATAGTCGTCCTGGTAGATTCTGACACTCAGTGGATCGGGGAAAATTTCTTGAAAAAATTATTAATTCCATTCCAAGATCCAAAAGTAGGAGGAGTAGGCACTAGACAGAGGGTAAGGGAGAGAAATACATGGGCAAGGGTAATGATTGACTGGATCTTAGATATAAAATATTCAAATTTTATCCCCTCGGATTCTCTATCCGGATCAGTATTGTGTTTAAGCGGAAGAACAGCAGCTTATAGAAGGGAAGCAGTGATTCCACAGTTGCCAAGATTGGTAAATGATTACTTCCTTTGGCACAAATCCCTCGGCGGAGACGATGCAAGATTAACCACCTTAGTTTTACAGCAAGGTTATAGAACGGTTTATCAGGATAATTGCATCGCAGAATCAGATTTTGATCCAAGAATAAGTGTCTATCTTAAACAGAAAATAAGGTGGTCTAGAAATTCCTTTAGGACCTATCTAAAGTCAATCTTTAGTTTTTGGCCTTGGAAGCAAAGGAGATTTTATTATTTGATGTCTGCTTATCATACTATCGTACCCGGATTAACCATTGTTTTGAGCCTGTTCGTACTCTTGAATCTTATACTCCTGCAGATGTATGCCTTTTCAGTAATATGGATCATATGGGCTTTTATATCTAGAGGAATAAAGAACTATACTCACTTAAGAAAAAGGCCTAGCGATATATATCTTTTCCCAGTCATTGTGTTTTACTATTATATCCTTTCATTCATCAAGGTATATGCCTTCTTCACATTGACAAAAGAATCTTGGGCAGGAAGCCGTAAGGGTTACAAGATAAAGAAAGGAAATAGAGTATGAAAATAAGTAATTTAAATTTTATTGCAGTAATAGGAATTATTCTAGCATTAGCGCTTTTTTCTTCTTTAGCTCTAGTTTCATCTCAGAAATGGGAATCAACCAATAAAATAGATAAATCTTCAAATCCAGGAATTTCCCAGTCAAACTCTAATGCTGAAATGCAAGCCATAGACCTAATCCTTAATGATTCTCAAAATAGTTCAAACAATTCGTCAAGCGAGCCCAATCTGACTAATTCCTCTAATAACGGAACTATAAACAATAATTCCAGCAATACCTCTCTAACAAATTCCACTGGTGAAAATCTGACTCTAGATTTAATTCCCCCTTTAGTTATCATAAATTCTCCTTTATCAGGAGAGGTTTATAGTAATTCTTCAGTCATTATTGATTTTTCTCTCAATGAACCAGGAGATTGCAGTTATAGTTTATCAGGGCAGCAAAATTTATTTGACATGACGGGCAGCCAAAACAGGACAAGTTTCAGAAGAATTCACAATTTCTTAACAAGTGGAGAATACACTCTAGTTGCACGTTGTGAAGATGATGCTGGGAATGCGAATAATGGAGAAAGCGTGCAGTTCAAGGTGAATTTAACTCAAGAAAGTAACGACGCCGTCAATAATTGGGAAATGCAGATTATTTCGCCAGTTAATGCAGTTTACTCTTCAAGCACTTTGGATTTAAAGATAAGCTTCAATTCATCGGGCAGTTGTTCATATTCTCTAAATGGCAATGCCAACAAGACACTTTCTTATACAAATCAAAGCCTCTTTGTAGGGCAAGAAATAAATTTGATATCAGGGACTTATCAGTTAGACGCATTTTGTTGGCCTCTTAATTCTACTAAGAGTATCAAAAAATCAGTGACTTTCAGCGTAAATATTAGCAACTCGGGAATTTCTAGTCCTCCTCCGAGTAATAACGATAGGGGAAGCAGGGCAAGTGGCTCAAGTAGCTCTTCCTCAGAGAATCAAGGTATTGTAGTTCTAGAAAATTATGAAAAGAATTATACAAATTGTCAGACTAGATGGGCATGTTCCGGATGGGGGGAATGCACAGATGGCCTCCAGACCAGAGTTTGCGATCGAGAAATAGCCAGGTGTTCTATTATTATTGGGGAAAAACCAGATGAGAAAAGAGTATGCCAGCCAGACATAAGCGCTCTCTTAAATATAAATGCTAATGAAACGACCAATGTAAGCACTAATAGAGCGACCCCTAGAAATTTTATCACCGGGGCAGTAATAGGAGCAGTTTCTCAAAATAAAAATAGGGCAGTTGGTTTATTAGTGGTGTTGTTTATTTTATTCATAGTGTTCTCTTTTATTGTAGGAAGAATAAGAAAAAAAAGAAAAATTAAGAGCCAAGTATCTTAACTTCTGTTAGACTATTCCAACTATTCTCGCTTGTTCCATCTCCAACGATTTTTACATATTGAGAGTTTGCATCACGTAAGTTAAAAGTCTGGGCAGCATTAGTATCTCCATTTGACTTGCCCGAATAAGCTTTTGTCCATTTCTTTCCGTCCAGGGAGGTGAATACTTTAAAATACTGGATTCTGGAATCTCCCCTATGGAAGGAGATCATAATCTCCTTGACTTTCTTAGTCTCTGGCAGTTTGTAAGTTATCCATTGCCCCTTGCCTTTAGCGGACCATCTAGTTTCTACATCATTATCTAAAGTATTTTGAGGGACATTGCCGTCATGACTGGATGCAGTTACTTGCGAAATCTTAAGTTCCTCGCTTGCTGGCAAAGATATGATTGGAACAGTAGTATTAATACTGTCGTTCACTACCTCAACATTTTCCAGACTATCATTCTCTATGACTGCTTCTTCTTGTCCAACGCTCTCTCCACAAGATCCGGCAGGATCAAATTGGCTTCGGTATGTACCTGCAGAATTGCCAGCTGCATTGTCGTGCATAGTGTTGCCACAGATTTTTCCTTGAGGTGTTGTTTGGAACTTAACTCCCCCTGCTTTATTCGAATACAATGTGTTGTTGTAAACATCATTATTCTTCCCATATTGTATACCATTAACAAGATGGCCTCCCAATCTTACTCCTGCTCCATCATTCCCAAATACGGTATTATGTCTGAATACATTCTCATCGCTTCTTGAGTCCAAGCCTGCAGAATTTGGATCTTTCTGTCCAGTACAGATATTATACTCTACAGTATTATTCACAGATCCTTCTTTTATATCTACACACTCATTTCCTTGGGTGTTGAAATAGTTATGATGGATCCGGTTATTTGCGGATACATCCGCATCAGAGGTAGGATTTTTCCCATCTGCCCACTGGTTGCTG
>JAUYMA010000007.1 GCA_030698805.1 Nanobdellota archaeon | reverse complement strand
CTCTAAAGTGGTGGTCATGTTCATTTCCATCTTCATCTTTCCATTTATCTTTCCAGAATGGAACTTCATAATCTTTAACGAAATCTTTACCTTCATCATCTTCGAAAGTACCGGACATATTTGTTTTTAATTTTTCATATTCATCTTGATTTTCTTTTATAACATCTAGTCCCTTCACATATCTTTGTAAAGCTCGAGCACTAGTTACAACTCGAATATTATCTGGGTCACTATCATCAATATCTATTCTATGTCCTAACCTCAATTCTTCTTTCCTAAGTACCGCGGATTCTCTATCTTTTCCAAAGTTTATTGAAATCATATTTTCTTTATAAGATTTTGCTCTATATAAAGCAGCCAACATTGCAGCAGAAGCTTGAAGAGACCCCAAAGCAGTACCCAAATTCTTTTTTTGTTCAATAAGATTATTTGTTTCGGCTTCTAATAAAAAGGCTTTAGAAGTCAGAGTTCCAGCAGCTTTTTCATTTTGAATTGTTTGATACTTAGTTTTTAAATCCTTATGCCTATCCATAGCAATTTTTTCAGTATCTATCTGATTTTTAGAATTAAAGGCTTCTATATTATTAATAATGCTATCATATTTGTTAGAATCTTCTTGAAGTTCATCTCTTAATGAAAAAGCAATTGCTAGAGCGGCTGTCTCTACATTTGTTTTGCCAATCAATGACCCTGTTTCAATTCTTTTACCAAGATACTTGCCGGTTAAAGCAGCTAAAGCACTAATCGCTCCAGAGTCGGTGTACCCTCCAAAACTATTGTCAGTCCTTCCTATTTTCTTCCGAATAGATGTTTCATCATTCCAGAACTCTGATATAGCAGAATACATGGATAAAGCAGTATTATTTTGTTGCCATTGAGTATCATAACTTTTTTCTATCTCCATTAAGTCGTCTTCGGTAACATCTCCTCCAGAAGTAGCTTTAACTTGCTCTCTTAATTGTTCAAGAAACGAAGGAGTGACTTGTTTAAAATTATTTGGCTCAATTAGCCCTTTTACAGCGTTTATTTCACTTTTTACCTTAGAATAGCTTAAAAATTTGCCAGCCGCCTCTTTCAGGGCCCCCGCATCCTTAATTTCTAGTGGTTTTATGCCTTCTCCAATCTCAAATGATATAGAATCGACCTTTTTTCCTTCAGGGTCTAGCCCCAAACTAGCCAATTCTTCATCAATACTTGCATCATCAGGGTTAGGATTTAAGACCTCAGAGACCTTTTCGTTAACATAATCGCCTATTTTACCATCCATTTCCTCCTTACTTAGGCCTTTGAAGCCCTCAGGAGAAGGTAAATCAACAGAAATGCCTTTAAATGAGCTAAAATCATTGTTTATATTATTTATGGCCTCTTCTTCAGAAGTAACGCCTTCCTTCATCTCTCTGAGACGGGTAAACAGCTTTAGACCGGCATCTCGGCGTCTTTTTTCAACTACGGTCCTTTCTCCAGCAGCATAATGCCTAATAACGGATGAAGCAAAATTATTTGCCTCCTCTTCAGAGAGTTTCCCAACTTCCTGAGCTTTTTGTATTATCTCATCTCTATGCTTTTTTAAATCACCAACAGTTAATTTAGTACTTATTCCTACGGCATCAGTAAACGCATCATAAGCTTTCTGAATTTCTTCCTTACCATATTTGAATAATTCTTTCCTTTTTTCTATTAGCGGTTCATTAAATTTAGCCGCTTCTTCTGCAATATCTTCAAGTTCTACATCACGCTTTGTTTTATTAGGTCTTCCAGTAACTACTAAATGCCTGAGGGCATCTTCTTTAGAAGAACCTCCGCCGTATTTATCTTTAATATATTTAGAGCCGGCTCCTCCAGTTAGAGCAAATAGTCCATCTGGCCGTTTTGTTAACATTATATGTCTTCCAGCAAGAGGACTTCCCGCAGCTGTTACCGTAACCCATATAGATTGCCCTGAAGGAACTCTCTCATAATCCACAGCCCCTGTTTTCTCATTTATTGGAGTTTGAATCACAGCTTTCTCTAATAATGAACCATCGTCATCTTCTTCTGTAATTTCATCCTTAGATACTCCAGCCACCTCAGAAAGCTCATCAGTATTAAAAAAGACTACATTATCACCCTCACTTTTGTATAAAGATGATATTTCTTCTCCATTATCTCCAATTACTGAAATATCCTCAGAATCAAAAACAAAGACATTATAAACCATCGGTTTTGAAGTATATATAATAACAGAGTCATACCCGAAATTTACCAGCATATCTTCTAGAGATTCTTTTGTACCAGTATATTTGCTAGTTAATATATAGGGCTTAGAAACATTAACCTTTACTGGCAGGATAGGCCTGCCATCATCAGGGAGGCCCTCGGTAGTGCCGTAGACGTATATACCTAGTCCAAAGATGGAATGCTCAGACTCATTAATAAAGCCATTATTTTTGAGATTATCGATATCTAGAGAGTCCGCTGGGTAGAAAAAAGTCTGTTTTGCAACACTGTTCTTTACAAAGTCTATTATTTGGTTAGGATTGATAACTCCTTGAACATTATTCTTAACTTTTAATGATACGGCGCCTACGCGCTCAGGTTTCATCCATCTTACTGCCGAACCCATAACTCCATTACTATGCCTTACAAAAGTTCGAATAGGGATTAATCTTCTTTTTCCATATTGCTTTTTAACCACAGAAGGAATTAAAATATTATCTAACTTGGTAATTAAGGTGGTTAATTCAGTAGATTTTTTAATTTCAGTTCCCTGCACACCCTTGGCAAGGTCTGGGTAGTCCTTCAGGACTTCAGCGGGGACGGGCTTGCCCTCGGAGAGGGCTTTGGCAATTATTTTCTTATGACTAATAAATCGGTTCCAACCCCTGTTAGTTAAATGGATATAGGCATAAGTTGGGTCTGTTTCATTAAGGGAACGTGCTTGGCTTGGGGTTATTTTCCCACTCAATTTTTCAAGGACTTCGGGAACGACTTCATTATATTCTCTCCTCGTCATCTCCCACGGTTGCTTGGCTGTGAGCTGTACATCTTTAGGCATCTTCATGTTAGAAGTTTCATAATACTTCCCTCCCCTTGGGCCTTCTTCAATTTGGCGTCCTTTTGGGGCCTCAGATGGGTCAGAAACATATATCTTAGATTTTGATACAGTAAGGATTTCATCAAGTTTTTGTTTGATTTTATCTCTTGCGCCATCTCCGCCAAAGGTAGGAGAAACTCCAGAAGAGGATACTGAACCAAAATCTTTTGTTATATTTGCTACAGATGAAGGCTCAGATATTTTATTTAAATACCATTTATATAATTTTTGTAATAAATATTGTTCCGCAGCTCTTGCTCTTCTTTCTGAAGGTTCTAGTATTAACTCTGAATATGTACCTAAACCTGTTGGTAATACCTTCTTCATTTTCATTTCATCCATTAAATGTTTTAACTCATGCACCATATATGGAACATAATCCGCTTCGGCTTGTTCTGGATGCATTACTAATATGCGCTTACCATTTAAATCCGTTCCTATTGCAAAACCGTTAAATGACTTGCCATTTACATTAGAAGCAAAATATATCTCAGTATCCAATATCTTATTAGGAAATAAGGAGGCTAATAGTGGCGATATAGCTTCTCTTACAGTTGTGAC
>JAUYMA010000002.1 GCA_030698805.1 Nanobdellota archaeon | reverse complement strand
CACGCGCGCGGCAATGCTGTATTCAAAGGGCTGCGACCCCGAAAGGGGAGGCTAATCTCATAACGTACAGCTTGGTTCAGATCGAGGGTTGCAACTCACCCTCGTGACGCTGGAATTGGTAGTAATCGGATTTTATCAGAGTCCGGTGAATAAGTCAATGCCCCTTGCACTCACCGCCCGTCAAACCAACCGAGTTTTGCATTGGCGAGGCCCGTAAGGGTCGAACCTTTGTAAGACAAGGTAGGTTAAGTCGTCACAAGGTATCCGTAGGGGAACCTGCGGATGGATCACCTCCTAAATTAAAATAATTCAGCGACTTATATTATCGAAATTGATTTATAACAATGAAACTTTCTGCATACCATTATTGTAACGTGATCATATGAATCTCATTCGAGAGAATGAGAGGATGCACAAAGTACGAAAGGATTAAAAATCCCCAAATCGAACGAGTATCATTGGGCCCATAGTCCAGTGGTAGAACATCCCGTTTGCAACGGGAAAGCTCGAGTTCGATTCTCGATGGGTCCATAAATCGAACTCGAAGAGTTTGATTCCCTTCAACTCTGATGAGTTGAATGGTGTCCGAGAATGCTGTTCTCGGGATCGATGGGTCCACTTAATCCTTTCTACAATCATATTCACTCACGTGAATGTCAGGGATGACACAAAAAAATCTCGTCGGGGACGACGTAAAAAATCTTGCAACTTCCGTTGAAGTTCAGCTTTCCTGAAGGAAGGTTGAATGGAGGAGAGAGTGGTGAATCGTCACCGACGATTTATCAGTGCAGAGTAATGTTCAATGAAGCAAGGAGGAAGACACAAAGAAAATAATTTCTTTGTTTCCCACAGACAGAAATGTAATATTTCTGTAGTGAGACTTCAAAAATATAAAAAAATATTTTTGAGGGCTCAAGAACCGCAAGGTTCTTGAGAATTAGATAGATCTTGATTTTACTTCAAACTGTTAGACGGATAGCTTGGTTTGGACGGCGATGAAGGACGTGGCAAGCTGCGATAAGCCTAGGGGAGCTGCATGCAGGCTTTGAACCTAGGATTTCCGAATGCAACAACGTACTATTTATAGTATGCCGAGAGGCAAGCAAACGCAGGGAATTGAAACATCTTAGTACCTGCAGGAAGAGAAAACAATTGTGATTCCCCCATTAGCGGCGAGCGAAAAGGGAATAGGGCAAACTGAATCTCCCGTCGAAAGATGGGCAGAGATGTGGTGAAGGTCAGTGGCTTCATTAGTGAGTCGAAGTGGTCTGGAACGACACTCCGTAGAGGGTGATAGTCCCGTAGACGAAACTAATATGCCGCTCTTCGATAGAGTAGGATCCCTTAGATAAGAGGTCCGAAGACGGCGGGATTAACCGCCAACCCTAAATAATCGTCCAAGTCCGATAGCGAACTTAGTACCGCGAGGGAAAGCTGAAAAGTACTCTTAAACGAGGGTTAAAAGACTTGAAATCTAACAGTGACATGAAGGTTACGGCATTAAGGTGTCGTAACGTGCGTTTTGAAAAATGAGCCAAGGAGTTGACGTTTGTGGCGAGGTTAATTAAAGAAGCCGAAGCGAAAGCGAGTCTGAAAAGGCGTTAGTCACCGGCGTCAGACACGAAGCCAGATGATCTACTCGTGAGCAGGACGAAGTTCTTCGAAAGGAGAATGGAGGTCCGAACTAGTGCTACATGCATGTGCTTGGATGACTTGTGAGTAGGGGTGAAAAGCCAATCGAATCTGGCGATGGCTTGTTCCTGTCGAAGTATGCCTCAGTATAGCCTTGTTGTGCTGGTGAGCGTGGTAAAGTACGGATAAAGTCTGCAGAGCCGACTGGCTACGGGACTTTCTTCCAACTCAGAACATGTTTACTGTATACAACAGGAGTGGGGGCCGGTGCGTAAGGTACCGTTCCGAGACCCGAACAAGGGAGACCAAAGTTAAGGTCCCAAAATATATGCTAAATGTATCAAAGGTAGTCTTAAACCTGAGACACTAGGGATGTAGGCTTAGAAGCAGCCATCATTTAAAGAAAGCGTAACAGCTCACCTATTGAGGTTTGAGGCACCGAAAATGGACGGGGCTAAGCATATTACCGATACTTTGGAGGTACTCGTAAGAGTATTCTGGTAGGCAGGCGTGCTCTTTGCGTAGAAGTCCTTCCGAGAGGAAAGATGGAGCGAGGAGCAATGAAAATCTTGGTGGAAGTAAGATCTAATTATTCTGAGAACGAATAGCGTCGTAAGAGCAAGGTTTCCTTGGCAATATCGATTAACCAAGGGTTAGTCAGCACCTAAGCTATATCTTAACTGCGTATGGCGACGGACATCAGGTTAATATTCCTGAACTTTCTATATTCGTTTAGTGCACGAATTACTTCGGGATAAGCGGCATTCCGAAAGGAATGCAGTATGCGAAATCAGTGGAGCGTAATGCTAAGAGGCTGATGAATCGTACTGGACGACCCGTTAATTCCTAGAGTCCATGAAAAGTTTGTGCATAGAATGTAGCAAGCTGTACTAAGAACTGACACTGGTGCTCTAGCTGAGAAGGCTAAGACGTGTAAGGAACAAACTGGTTAAGGGAATTCGGCATATTGGCCCTGTTTCTTCGGTAGAAGGGGTGTCTATAGCTGTCTTTGATATGTAGAAGGCAGCAGTAGATTGCAATAACAAAGATCGCCCGACTGTTTATCAAAAACGTAGCCGATTGCAAATCCGAAAGGACTAGTATAATCGGTGAGACCTGCCCAGTGGTGGTGCTTCAAACCCTCGTACAAGAGGGCTAAGACCCATCAAACGGCGGGCCTAACTATGAGGCTCTTAAGGTTGAATAGAAAACTAAACTGCCTTACATCATTTTAAGTGATGCTCGAGGCTAAAATAGTGATTTTTGTAAACATAACATAATAAACCAAATCGAGAAAATCTAGCTATATGCTGGAACATCTGAGTATACTTAGATACTAGAAATAGTAAAAATTCTAAGTTGCAGATTATCAGCAGGAAAGACTTCTTAATTTAAGAAGAATCCTCAGAGATCATACGCTAGAAGCGAAATAAAATTCGTTAAGATATGATCCGATCCTTATAGCGATATAAGGTGTGCGTTAATAATTTAATTAGCGACAGTAAAACTTCAATGAGCGTAATGCCTTGTCTTCTGAATGGAGACGTGCATGAATGGTTTAACGAGGTGGTCACTGTCCCTAACCAGGTCCTTCTGAACTCACTGACCGGCGAAAATGCCGGTGTCGCCTAGTGGGAAGTGAAGACCTTATGAACCTTTACTGCAGCTTGTTGTTGTAGCTTTCAGGGACATGTATAGCGTAGGTAGGAGCTTCGGCGCCAATGTAACACTACCCATGCCTCTGAAAGTTGCTCACCCGAGAGGGGACACCAACTGGTGGGCAGTTTGGCTGGGGCGGCACCCTGCCGAAAAGATATCGGTAGGGCCTAATGGTAAGCTCATCCAGGTTGGAAATCTGGAGTTGAGTGCGAGGGCAAAAGCTTACCTGACTGTATTTTGCACAGCAAGAAATGCAGAGATGAAAGTCGGGCCTAGCGACCCCACGTAGCTTTTTAATAGGGCTCGTGTGTGGCAGAAAAGGTACTCTAAGGATAACAGGCTTGTCGCGCCCGATAGTCCATATTGACGGCGCGGTTTGGTACATCGCTGTCGGCTCTTCCTATCCTGGTTGTGCATAAGCAACCAAGGGTGTCGGAGTTCACGCATTAAAAGGGATCGTTAGCTGGGTTAAGAACGTAGACATAAAGCAACGAAATCCTGACCAAAACTTCAACTTTGTTGAAGTTCCCGCAGAATAAACTTCTGTGAGGATCGCAAACTATCAAAAAACGCGGCGTTGTATGCGAGCGATCGCATAAAAAATTTAATCAGCTCATATCGGAGAAACCTGTCTTGAGACTGGTAACCCCGAGGGAAGATCTTTTAGATCCCCGTAGAGACTTCAATTTTTTTATGTTCGTAAGAACGTAAAATAGGAAACGTCATTCCAAAAAGATTGGGAATTACTTGAGAGGTTTGATGAACTTCAAGAATTAAGAATTCTAAGTAATTAAGACGCTGATCGCTCAAACTCTTTTAGGGTTTGAGATGAAGGTATAGTCCATCCAACGAAAAAAAATAATCGTTGATTAAGATACGCGAGACAGTTTGTATAATATCTACTAGGCGCGTAATTGTCTGAGTGGAACGAGTATCTAGTACGAGAGGAACGGTACTCGGGTGCCTCTAGTGTAGCGGTTGTTATGAGCAGGCCGCGTAGCCACGCACCGGGAGATAAGTACTGAAAGCATCTAAGTACGAAGCTCTCCGCAAGACGAGACAATTGAGGCCGTCAAAGAAGATGACGTTGATAGAGTTGGTGTGTAAGATCCAAGAACACGAGGATTTCAGCACGCAACTACTAATAGCCTCACTTTTGTATATATCAAGAAAATCTAAATGTCTTCCTCCTTGTTTTATTTGATTCTGAGTTGATTTTTTTAAATTTAAGCATATGAGGAAAAATAAATAACTAGTCTTCATTATCTTTAAATAGGATCTTTTCCAAGAAATTTTTCATGGCGAGAAAAGAAGTATTTGTATGTGATTTTTGTGGAAAGGCAAGCCAACTATTCGAAGAAGGATCAGATATTCCTTATAATCATGGCTGGCGTTTTTTGGATTCTTTTTCATTTAAAACTTCAGAAAAGTATAAACATGAAGTGATAAGAAAACAATTCTGCTCTTCTAATTGCCTGTTGAGTTTTATCCAAGCATTCACCATAGATCAAGAAGGGAAAATGAATATTATAGGTTAAGTACCTCAATTCCTTCTCACAGTCAAGTTTTTAAACCTTAAATTCATTTATTCGGTGAGTCGGAGAGCTGACTTCGGAGTTCATCATTAGATTGATAAGCGTTGTTCAAACATCAACGTTAATTCTGAGGAAGGTCCGGACATCTCTGCAGAATCTTCGATTTTGCAGGAAAAGGCGATTTATCGAAAGATAAACAGTTGTGAAGCTGAGCTCCGCAACAGAAACGGCACCGCTCTCTTTGAGCAATGAACTTTGTAGGAAGCTTTGAGAAGAGAGATAGGATGAAACGTCGAACTCGTCAGAGTTTGAGGTCCCGCGGAACTTGTTCTGCGAGGATAGGCGCCTTCGCCGATGCAAGAGCCGTAGCCGCTTGCAAAGACAGATGTCAGCACGCATGGTTTGCGTAAAGTCGCAACATTCGACAAAATCTGGCCTATCTCCGATAACACGCAAGTGTTAGCGGCTTCGCAGATGAAAATCTGCGTCGCCGACTCAAAATTTTAAATCTGTTTCATATAGTAAAAAATCAAGATTTATATAATAAAATTGCACCTGATCTATTACAGCAATATTTTTCCACATTTAGAAAATTTGAAGAGCAGGTAAGGCGCTTTGATCCTGATTGGCCAGACCTAAATTAAACTTTTAATTTCTAGTGTTAATTTCTTTTTCTAAATCAATAGATCGGACTATCATGCTACACTTGGATTCATCCGGCTGATTATCATAGAGATCTATGCATTTAATATAATAAACACCGTTATCTTTCCACTCTGCTAAATGCACAGTTTTATCTTCGGATTTCAAATAAGACATCTTCTTAGCATCGGATAATTGATAATTGCAATTACCAGTAGGCGCATAAACACATTCAGCATCCTCGTCAGTCACGATTTGGAGGGCATCTTTATTTCTATAAGCCCTAGTTATTATCGGCGAGGACTTGTCAACTTCAACTTCGAAAGTTGTATTCGATTCAGCCACATTTCCTCCAGCATCTAAACATCTAAAGAAGAAAGTATAATTGCCCCCTATGAGATTGCTGTAAGTTTGCTTATGTCTATAACTTTGTGTTTCAAACATAGGCGAATAACTATCTCTTGTCCCATCAAAAGAGATGAGGCAAGTAGCATTTCCATTTTCTTGGGCGCCATTTGCAGTCTCAACTTCTATGTCAACCGAGATCACTTCAGTACTGCCGAGGATGGTACCATTAGGGCTAACATCAATTATATCAAGAGGCCTGCTTCCGATTAAAGTGTAAGGAATACTCTGTCTATTTGGATTCCTGTCAGATTCTTGTTCAGTATCTGCCAATTCAGGCTGGTCTATACATCTGAAGTAAAATGGATTGCTCTCTCTATTTTTTATTCCTGTTAAAGTAGTGGAGCATACATAATTAAGTTCTGCATTTATCTGGTAAGACTCTGTGCCACAAGCCATGGCATTCTCCATAGTATTATAATCTTTATCTTGAGTACTCCATCGACATTCAGAAGGTTCATTTACATACAATTCCATAGATACATTATCTCTATTGAATTGCACATAATTACCGGACGGAATAGAAAATCCTTCTATTACAGGAGGAGAGGTATCGGGCCCTTCATCAACACAGAAACTAAACACATATTCCTCAATCATAGCATTTCCATTTTTCTCTTCTACGCCGTCTCTGCATCTAACGAATAAGGAAAATCTTCCATCATTTTGCAACATCGGACTTAATTCAGAGGCACCTGGCAATTTCATAGTTTGAGTATGATTATAAGTATAATAATTGCTCCCACCTACATAGAACTGCATATCGCTATAATTAGCAGTATGATTATAATCTATTTTACATTGGGCAGGTTCATCTGTATCAAAGCCAAATTGTAAGGGGGTAAATGCTGGCAAACATCCTTCTTCCCTATCACTAATTATGTTGACTCCTATATTTGGAGGTCTTATGCTTGTGTCAGGAATATATCTCAAATTAATATCCTTTGGATAAAGGGTTTCAGTTTTTGGGATTATTTTCGGACTATTTACATCATTTCTTCCAACGAAAGCACATTGAGGCTCAGCAGTATTAGGATTCAAAAGTCTGCATGCCTGTCCAAGGCTTCTGCATCTATATTCAGTGCAAGGTCTAAATGGATCATCATTGCATCTTTCACAATCAGCCCCTCCAAGTTTAGGCTCCCAAGGCAAACATTGGAACTGTATAGTTTGAGTTTTCTCTTTTTTATAGAGTAATAAGAACACAATAACTCCAATGCCCAATCCTCCCCAGAATCCAAGTTGACCCGCAGTTAATCCAAACATCGAAGTCTGAGTCTGTAGTGCAATGGCTTTTATAGCACCCCCAGCAATCCCCGCAACCAGTAAAGCATTTGCTGCAGCATTCGTAGTATTCTCATCGGCTCCAAACATTGGTAGCAACCATTTTGCAGCCATATATAATATTCCTCCCCAGAAAACTCCTTGAACTAATGCTCCTGTAACTCCGCCACCAAAAGATTGACCTTTAGCGATCTTGCCAACGTAATTAAGTATGCCTCCACTTCCTCCAGTACCTGAAGCGCCCCCTGAGGATCCTACCACGCTCCCATCAGGATTTAACGGAGTCCTCCACCAACTTGCACTTGCAGGAGTATTTGTAATAGCGGGAGCAGCATTACTTGTCGAACTTGATAGCCCCACCGCATAATCTAACGAAGCATTTACTTCTTCACTCAATAAAATAGAAACAGAAAAGGTAAGTGATAATAAAAGGAAAATTTGCCCAATTGCAGCATTAAAAATAAACGCTCTTTTCCCCTTATTTTTCATAATGTATGAAGAATCTTTCTATTTATAAATATAGCGAACATATTCTTATTTTTATAATCCTATAAGTGAATTGGATAAGAAAAATTAAAATAAATGTAGAATTTACTTTTCAATCTCGAGGTCAATACTATTTACATATTTGCCATCAACATACCAGATAAATTTTCCTCGGTTTATGCCATATTTCAACTCTTGCGTTCCCCTTATAAGATCTTCTTTCTTTAGAAGAACAGTCGGAATTACTTTTCTTGGAGTAACAACTGTTTCCATTACTTCTTCCATTCTGCCTTTGCCCTCATCATAAAATCTTATAGTGGAAGTCTTTCCAAAAGAATTTTCAGAATATTGAACTGTAAAGTACATATTAGGCGACTGACCTATTCTAAGTCGGATTGGCCTTTCATTGTGGATTCTTATAGCCTCTTCTGGAAGGTCGATAAGACCATTTGAGTTCAAGTCCCGAGTCCCCTCATATACATATGCCCTTGCTTGAGGATCCGCAGAAGAAGTTTGGAGCAAATTATCATTACTTGTCTCTCCTTTTCCGGAACTAGGGCCCCCAACCTTAAAGGGAACTTTAGCCATAACTCTTCCATCTGCATAATACCATACACTTTCGTAATCTCCTGCTGCTTGGCTGTCTTGGTGTAGATTAAGAACAGAATTAGGAGCGGATAGATTCAATACTTCTTTGCCATCTTTAAATATTTTATGAGATAATGATTGGTTTTCATCACGGGGCCTCTGCCCTAAGACATACACTCTATCCCCCCTACTAAAAGTATTTTTTGGATGGAATTCATTAATGGAAGCTAAACCATTTCGATCTATATCAATCCAATCTTGGTCCCCAATAATAAATAAACAATCGCCTCCATTCGGATATCGAATAGCGCAAACACCATTTTTTCCTTTTGGGATAAAATTCTGTCTAATGTAAGGTTGCTCCTTGTCACCTTGGATAATAGTGGCAGATTCTTTGTGGCCTTGAATAAGGGCGGCAGTATCCAAAGTAGAACTTGCTGTATCTAAAGCAAAAGACTGTCGAGGTGTAGCTGCCGGGCTTCCAGAAGCGAGTCCAAAAAGAAAGCTAAAGAGAAGAAGATCGTCTGAATTTATCTCGCTATTCTTGTTGACAGGGGTAACAAGGGTGAATATGTCTTGATATCTATAAATAGGAGTGTCT
The DNA here is from genome assembly GCA_030698805.1 of Nanobdellota archaeon. Lineage (GTDB taxonomy): Archaea > Nanobdellota > Nanobdellia > Pacearchaeales > GW2011-AR1 > VGKP01. The sequence goes on along the minus strand of JAUYMA010000002.1, from coordinate 21,275 downwards.
AATGAAGAATACGTTTCGGCAATAATTTCTTTTAAGGGCTTCCCCCCATACCTTTCGAAATGAGCATCAGTGATGGCGCCTCCGTTCTTATCAAGGCGAGTAATTATTTTTCCAGCATCCGTGTCAAGAACACTCATAGCTAATAATCCAGAAAGCACTAACCCTTTTCCAAGCCGACGAGCCAAGCCTGTTGAACTCATCCAAAAATCAACATTGGGAAATATATAAAGTTTACTTTTTAATCATCCTTATCATCCGGATTAGTAATCTTTCCAAAAATGACTTTGAATCCCGCTTTCCCGCCATCTTTTCCAAGCCAGTTTATATTTGAGCCACAATCCCCAAGCGAGCTACATACTAAATTTCTATCGTTCACCCATTCTTTTTCCAAACACTCGCAATTTTCTTTGCATTCTCCTTTTCCACTATCAAGCAAACCTTTTTCAAACTTAACCAAACAAGTAACGCTGCCCCTTGCGCAAAGGTTCTTAGCCTCTTCTCCTTCCCAGAATTTCAACCCCGGAGGATTCTTTGGAATACAAAGCCCTTCAGTCGAATTTGAGAATAATGCAGTTAGGCCCGGTTTCCAAAGACAATCTCTTCGATCATAATTCTCACAATCTTCTTGATTATCTTGGAGATTGCAGTCTTGCCATCTATTTACTCTGCACGCCGCCTGAGAGAATGATTTCCCACCAGGAATTTCTATTGTATCTTCAATACATTCCTCTTGTCTGAAGTCTGCACAAGACTCAACGAATTCTTCTCCATTCATACATACATGTTTGTAGAATCGGCTGCCTACTGCATTCTTTCCATCTCCAGTAGACCCCTTGTCATCAAAGACGCACCAGGACTCTCCATGCTTCTTTCCATTATCGCAATTTAAATCTGTACAGATGTAATCCAAATATCCCGCTTGTGAGTTGCCATCTGCAGAACGGCAGATACTACCTTGTAAGTAATTACAATTACCACAGTTCTTAGAGTTTATATTAGCAGATGCAGGGTTACAGGATTGATCCTTTGTTTTAGCATTACTCCAGTATTCTATGCTGTTAACCTGACCAGAATCAAATATATTTGCAGGATTCCCGCAAGTATCTACAAAATAAACTTCTTCTTTACCCACAATGCAAGTTGCTTTATTTGTTTTAGCACAATTAGTTCCAAGTTCGGGCGCAGTACATAATTTATCTTTGAAGAATTCCCCTTTAGTCCGAGTTCCATTTACCCCTCCAGTACATTCCTCTCTAGTCGTAAATTTACAGGTTTTAACAAAAGTACTTTCATATACACAAGCACCCTTATCCTGATTTTGAGCACTTAAAATACATTGAGCCTCATTTTTTATTGCTTTATTGAAGTTACTTTGCAACCCTAAAGTTCCAGCAAGATAGTTGCATCTCACTTGAGTTACAAAAGCTGCTTGATCCCCTAATAAACAGCAACCAAGATCGCACTGAGGCAGAGGTTGGTCAGACCATTTTCCACCATTTTCTTCACATACAAATTGAGGAGTGTTATCTGCGCAAGTTCCTTGATTAGGGTTATAACAAACTCCCGGTTTGCAATAGCTGGTAGAAGCGCAAGAAGTGGGAGACTTAAGAAAATTAGGTGCACACTCATCTACTGGGGCGTTTTGGCAGAAGAAATTAGTAGTGGTTTTTTGACAGCACCAAGTAGCATTAATTTCTGCGGAGGCATTCGAGATCATAAAAAAGAAACTCAATGCCAGCAAACTTATGAATATTATTTTCCTCATAGCAAATATCCTCCAGGCGGCCAAGAAAGACTTCTCGACGCAAACCTAAAGCTTTCATTAGTTACAACATTTCTTAATGTATAAACTTTACTCCCCTCACTTAATTTATCTTTCTTTATTATTAAATCAGGATAATATGCACTATATGCTGTGATTTCAGAGTCTCCAAGGGTAGATTCGAATTCAAGAATGCTCGTGGAAGTCAAAAGCAAGTCATATAATTCACTTTTTAATTCAATGTTAATCTCATTAAAAGTGCGAGTATTATCTTTACTAATCGTCATCGGAGCAAGGAACGAAAGGATGATTCTCTTAGGCAATATGCTCACATTGATCTCAGCCTTGTCGTTAATAATTTGGTATCCCGATTTTTCATATTGTTCTTTCAAGCTTTGTACGCACTCTTTAGCTTTTGGATCTAAAACCTCCTTAAGCTCTTTTTCATAATTTTCTTTTATCATAGGTTGCTGAATAACACAGGTAGTGTAATATTCCCTAGTGTAGCAAAGATATTTTATTTTCTCTCCTTTGTATTCTAAAGCACCTTCAGGATTAAAATATCCTCCATTCTTTGATAATCTTTCCATAGTAGGCATAAAAACAGGTTCTATACATTTCTTAAGGTAAGTCTCCGGAGACAATTCTTCCGCAGGGGGGCGCGGACCGATTTTAGGATAGAGAAATATAACAAGTATCACCGCGATGATTATTAAAGCAATAATCACAAATATTGCCACCTGGCCCCTTTTATTATCCATCCTAGAAAAGATAATTATATCTTTATAATTGTTACGCTATTTTAGATACTTGAGACTAATTAAGTTTTTAACTTTCTTCTAACATCTTTGATAATGTCGGATAGCAATCTAGGACAAGTTCAGGTTTTTTGGGGAAATGGGAAGGGTAAAACAACGTCTGCCTTAGGAACTGCTTTGAGGGCATGTGGTTCAGGTTTTACAGTTCATTTGGTGCAGTTTATGAAAAACGGGGCTTCAACTTTAGAGGAGCAAATACCTGGAGAGATTAAAGCGCTCTCAAAATTTGATAATTTTTCTTATAAAAGATTTGGTTTGGGAGACTGGTATGTTAAAGGAAAGAATGATCTGCCTCATCGGGAGAAAGTTCAGGAAGCCTTAATTTATCTGAGATCTTGTCTTGGAAAATATGAAATTCTCATTGCGGATGAAATCCTTTATGCTGTCCAACTAGGTTTGCTGGAAGAATCAGAAGTGATCTCTCTTCTTAAAGAAAAGCCAAAGTCTCAAGAAATTATTTTGACAGGCTCTCACAAGCCTCTAGAAAATATATTTGCTCTTGCGGATCTTGTCACAGAAATAAAAAAGATAAAACACCCCTATGATTCCGGAATAATGGCGAGAAAGGGCATAGAATATTAATCTTTATCTAAGCCTCAAAAGCAGCTTCAGACTTCATTTCCTTATCGCTAATTCTCACAACCCTTATTATCTTGCCTTTTCTTTTGGATTGCTCTCTTAATTGTACAGGATCACTAACACCCTTTGGGATTATTACTTCATCGATAACAATTTCATGGTTGATGGAGATATCATTGAACTCAGGGCAATCAAAAAATAAATCCTTAACAATACTTTCTTCAGCAGTTTTAAGAGAACAAAAATCCACTTTTGGCCCTTTTTCTCCCGCCCCGGCAGGCTTCGCACTTTTAGGCGCTTTAGCTTTGATCTTAAGCTGATAATCTGGAGTTGAAAAAGTAAGTGCGAAGAAAGCCCGAGGATATTCATCCATTAATTTGATTATTTTTGAAGGAGAGATCTTTGAATTGATAACGGCTTGCTGAATCCCCATAAATTTTTTTATTCTCTCTATTGGAAAATCTGCTTTTTTACTTACATCAAAAGTGGCGACAATAACTCCGGTAATTTCAACATCTCCAGATGTTTTCTCCAAACAAGCTCTAACTAGATAATTAGCGAATTCAGCACTTGTTTTAATTGCCCAGCCGCTCTTTTGTTTTTTTGCTTCCAGCATATATCTATTTCTAAAGCTGCCCTTGCTGAATTTAATGAATTCTCCGTGCACTATATCATCTATTTTGCCTTGAAAGATCTTTTTTAACGAATTCTCCATCAAGTGCTTTGACAAAGGGTCTTTATAAATTTTTTTAGTTTGAGCTGAAAAGTTTTATATATTCTCTTTATTATCTAAGGGCATGAATTTAGATGAAAAAGACATAAAAAGGCTATCCACTCTAGGGTTAATAATCATTTTAGGCATAATTGCTTTCTTTGTTGTAAGGCCAATTCTCATAGCCACAATTACAGGTTTAATTCTGGCGTATGTATTTACGCCTTTGTATAGAAAGATTAACGTTCATATAAAAAGTAAAAACATTTCAGCTTGGCTGGCATCTATTTTGATTATCGCCATTCTTATAATTCCTTTATGGTTTATTTTCCCAATCGTATTGAAGCAAGTTTATGAATTATATGGCCAATATCAGTCCTTAGATATGACCAATATAGTAAAATCTATATTCCCGTCGGCTTCTGATAAATTCTTAGTTCAAACAACTGCGACTTTAAACAATCTTGTCCTAACTCTTACAAGCACAATTTCTAATTTAATAACCAATTTCTTTTTGAACATACCCTATCTCTTAGTAGATTTATTTATTATAGCATTTGTTTTCTTTTATGCGCTCCGAGATTCAGATAAGCTAATAGATTTCTTTAGATCAATATCCCCTTTGAGTGAAGTGCACCAAAAGATTCTAGTTAAACACTTTAAAGATATGACTGACTCTATAATTTATGGACAGGTTATAGTAGGTATAGTGCAAGGGGCTTTTGCGGGATTGGGATTCGCAATATTTGGCATAGAAAACGCGTTAGTCTTAACCCTACTCGCCATGATATTCTCGATAATTCCTTTCCTAGGACCATTCATAATTTGGATCCCTATTGCAATTTTCTTATTTGCAAATGGGCAGGTAAGCTTGGGTACAGCTTATTTCTTGTACAACCTACTTATAGTTTCAGTAGTGGATAATATCGTTAGATCTTATCTGATATCTAAGAAAGTAAAAGTTTCTCCTGCAATTATAATGGTGGGCATGATAGGAGGGCTTTATCTCTTCAATATAATTGGATTGATTATCGGACCATTAGTTTTAGCTTATCTGGTAACTATCCTGGAATCATTTAAGGATAAATCAGTCTACGCATTATTTTCGTCTAATCCAAATAAAACGTAAAGAGGTAAAATGAAGTTAAAATTGAAAAGAGTACATATAGAATCCCCTGAAATTATAGCAATAATGAACTCAAAGACAGCGAAGTCTTTAGATATACACGCCGGTGATAGAATTGCAGTAGGATACAATGGAAAATCGATTTCTTCAGATGTCGACACCACGGATAGCCTTGTAGGATTGCGAGAATTAGCAATATCGAGGGAAGGATTAATATCTCTCGGAGCAAAAAATGGGGATTTGGCCAAAATAGCTCTAAATCACCGTCCACGAAGTCTGCCTTATATTATGAAAAAATTAGATGGCCACATTTTATCCAAGGATGAAATATTTGCGATCATTCGGGAGATTGTAGACAATAGTCTTAATGAGGTGGAAATTGCATATTTTGTTTCAGGAGTTTATGAAAAGGGCATGACTCTAGAAGAAACTGTTAATTTAACCGAGGCCATATATAAAACCGGGAGGACTCTTAGCTGGAATGGGAAAAAGATAGCGGATAAGCATTCTATAGGAGGGATAGCAGGCAATAGGACTACTCCTATAGTGGTATCTATCTGTGCCGCGGCAGGTATAATTCTCCCTAAAACTTCCTCGCGTTCTATATCGAGTGCAGCAGGAACTGCGGATACAATGGAAGTAATCACTAAAGTTGATTTCTCCGCAGGAGACCTTAGAAAGATAGTAAGCAAAGTCGGAGCTTGTTTAGCCTGGGGAGGATCTTTGGGATTGGCCCCTGCAGATGATAAACTTATTAGGGTGGAAAGGCTTCTGAATTTAGATCCTGATTCACAATTAATTGCATCAATCTTGGCAAAAAAATTATCAGTTGGAAGCAAATACGTATTAATTGATATTCCGTATGGAGAAGGGGCAAAAGTCAGTAAAATTGAGGCCCTGTCATTAAAGAAAAAATTCTTGTCAGTGGGAAAAAGATTTGGGTTGAAGATAAAAGTAGTTCTTACAAATGGAGAAGAGCCAATTGGAAATGGCATCGGACCAGTTTTAGAGATAATCGATATAATAAAAGTATTAAAGAGGCAAAGCCCTCCTATCGACTTAGAGAATAAATCTGTCAAGCTTGCAGGCATTTTATTAGAAATGCTCGGCAAGGCTGAAAAAGGAAAAGGTGAAAAAGAAGCCAGACAGATACTTAATTCTGGAGCGGCTTATAAAAAATTTGAGGAAATCCTCCAGGCGCAGGGGAGAAAAAAGATAACTCTAGAACCTGGAAAGTTTTCTAAAGATATAGTAGCAGATAGAAGAGGAGTAATAAAAAGGGTAGATAATAAGCTAATAAACTCTTTGGGGAAAGTACTCGGTTGCCCTGCAGATAAAGGGGCAGGAATTTATTTATACAAGCATTGTAAAGATAAAGTGAATAAAGGGGAGAAAATTATGACTTTGTATTCAAACTCCAAGATCAATATGGACGAGGCTTTATTTTTCTATAATAAGTTCAGACCCATATTAATAAATAATAATTAAATTTAAATATAAAATCCTCATACATAAACAATGGTCAGAAAAAGCAATTACATAGGAGAGTTAGTTGCGTATATCAAGAAGAACCTCAAGAAAGGCTATACTTCGGAGTCTTTGAAGTGGGCATTAGTAAATCAGGGCCATTCCAAAAATGAAGTAGAAAAAGCTTTAAATCAAGTAGATGCAGAACTAGCGAACGAAGCACCCGTATTGCATACAAAGCCAGTGATAGCATATGAAGTTATTGAGCCAAAGGGAGTCATAGTTAAAAAAAAGTCTTGGTGGAAAAAAGTTTTCAGGCAGTGAATTAAAAAATATATTAAGATAAAACTATAAAGTAATTTTTCTGAAGAATTAAAAATTATTTCTGCTTTCCTGGGGAAAATTTAGACAAAGGCGTGAAATCTCTCCAAGCTACTTCAAAAATTTGCTCTAATGCTTTAGCAAAATAATCTGTAGATAACCATACCGCCACATCATAATTTGGATGTACAGTCTTATCATCTAACAACATGAACATAATTTCTTCAGAATCAACTATGGTGAATCTGGCATTCAATCCGAATCCTGATAAATCTCTTACCTCTGCAACTTTGGATAGATCTTTAGCAATTTTTAGATTATCTGCATTTATAGGTGCAGCAATCCTCACAGCTACCCCTCTTTTCTTAGCCCTCTCTAAAGCAGGAGCAAGAATTTCTAACTTTCTGTTTATGCCCTCCGCAGTTGTTACGATAGTAACTGTCTTCTCAGCAGATCTTAACATCATGTCTAAGTGATTATACATATTCTGTCTGCCTCTCAAGCTGCCCGACAAATCAGAAGGCTCAACAAATTTAACACCGCTACTAAATAAAGAGTTTAATTCAGTTAGCACTTCATCTCCTCGGAGCTTCTCCAAGCGTTTGCTTTTCTCTTGAGCATTGACTACTAAATTTCTTTTGACTCTCTCGACTACTTCTTCAGGTTTCAAAGCTACAAATTTTATAGGCTTTCCAATCTTCATTACAATAAAACCTTTCTTTTCTAAAGATTCTAAGATATCATAAGTTCTACTGCGAGGAACGTCAGAAATACTGCTCAACTCACCAGCTGTTGAAACTCCTCTGGAAAGTAAAGCGGTCCATACCTTCGCTTCATATAGGTTGAGGTCAAATATTTTTCTTAACCTGCTTAAAAACTCTTCTTTTATTATCATTGGTAATTTACTCGACCTCTATCTCTTTCAAAAATCATTGTACTATTTAAATGTTTTTACTAAGAGTGCCCCCTTATAATTACGAAAAAAAGAAACTCACAATTGATTCCTTTATCTTTATGGATGTGAGATCCTTATTAGATATCTCGTCGATAAATTCAATTTCCACCGCATTTACTCTCTCTTTTAAGAAATTCGTATTATTCTTAAACATGCTTTTTATGCGTGGCTCGCAACTGATGTTTAGTTTGATTATGTCACTTTTAATGAGTCCTTTATTCTTTCTTTCAGCTTGAATTTTCCGGGCCAATTCTCTGGTAAAACCTTCAGCTTCCAGTTCAGCATTCGGAGAAATATCAATTTCAATAGACAGCTCTTTAGAATCATCACCAAAATTAATTTCTTTAATATTTAACTGCCTTGTAATGATTTCTTTCATTTCAGAACCAACCTTGCCCTTGATGGTTGCTCTTGCTAGGGGCCACCTCAAGCCAATTTTAGCTTTATCTCTTTCAGCCAGCCCCAACTCAATAATTTTAAGAGTCTTTTCGAATTCCTTTTCTAGATTCTCATCTATGTTTTTATTAATTACCTTGGGCCAATTGCTTAAATGAATGCTTTCTTCATTCACTATCTCTTTTCCTCGCAAAATCTGCCATATCTTCTCAGTCAGGAAAGGAGTGATAGGGGCAAGCATTTTTAGAAGCGAGATATACACCTCATTCAATACATTCTTTACTTCATCATCATCTTCAGCTATCCTCTCTCTTACAATTTTAATATAGACTCTGCTAAAATCTTTGAGCCAAAATTCCTGTAAAGCGCGCGTGGCTTGATGAGGGTGCAAATTCTCAAGTTCTTCAGTCACTTTCTTTATTAAAGAATGTAATCTGGAGAGGATCCATTTATCTTCGATTTTCTTTATCTTCTTTTTAGTGCCCGGAGAGACTAATCGGCTTATGTTCTCAAGAATGTTTAAGTTGTTTGAAGGTTCCTTTAGAACAGTATATCCAAATCTAAGCTCTTGGGCCGGGTCTTGAAGACAATATAGCAATCGGATAGGGTCAGCCCCTACTTTTTCGACTGCCTCATCGAACCAGATAGCATTACCTTTGCTTTTATGCATCTCTTCACCTTTCTCGTCTTTTAATGTTTCATAGCCTAAAAGAGATTTAAAAGGAGTCTTGCCGGTCAAAGCAGCCGAAGCCCAGAATAATGCATTGAACCATCCTCTAAACTGGCCAGGCAGGTTTTCACATATAAAGTCAGCAGGGAACCATTCATCCCAATATTTTTTATCATTAAGATAATTTAAAGTTGAAAACGGAACTATTCCTGCATCAAGCCAGGCATCACCTACATCTTTAACTCTCTGCATCTCCTTTTCACAGCGAGAACATTTTATTTTAATCTCATCTATCCAAGGCCTATGGATTTCAGGCAAATCCTCCACTTTATTTTTATCTATAGCTTTTTCTTTCAATTCTTCTAAACTGCCAATAACTTCTAGATGAGGGCAGCTCTTGCATTCCCAAATCGGTAAAGGCAATCCCCAGTATCTCTTTCTAGATATAAGCCAATCTCCCATGTTTTTTATCCATTCTTCCTGTCTTACTTTTCCATACTCGGGGGACCAGATAACTTTCTTGTTTTCTTTGAGTAGTATTTTTCTAATTTTTTCACATTTAACATACCACTCACTTACCAGTCTGAAGACTAATTCATTACCACATCTCCAACAATGGGGATATCTATGCCGATAAGATTTTGTTTTATAGACAAATCTTCTTTGCTCCAAATCAGAAAGAACTTCTTTATTGACCTCTAAATATTTTTTTAAACTAAATTGACCAAAACCCTCTCCGTAAATTCCAGCCTCATTTAAAGGAGAGATTGCAGGCAAGCCTATTTTTTTTCCTAAATCAAAATCCTCTGCACCACACCCCGGGGCTATGTGAACAATACCTGTGCCTTCATCTCCAGAGGCTAGATCCCAAAGAACTACTTTATGGGGAGATTCTTTCTGTTGTTCTAAATCATAATAAGGCATTAAATATTCTAAGCCTTCTAATTCGTTCCCTTTTTTCTTTTCCAGAATAGTATGTTCTCCTTCTAGTTCAGAAACACGCGCCTCTGCAAGCCAATACTTCAATCCTTCATTTTCCACTTTTACATAATCTATATTTGGATTAACTGCAATTGCAACATTAGCTGGGACCGTCCAAGGAGTAGTGGTGAAAATTAGGAAATATTCATCAGGATTATTTTTTAAAGGGAATTGCATGAACAAAGCAGTATGTGTTGTCTCTTTATAACCCTCAGTTGTAATGTCATGTTTTGAGCTGGCAGTGCCACATCTCCAGCACCAAGGCACAGCATCTTTGCCCTTGTATAACCAACCTTTATCAAAATAAGTTTTGAGCAAATGCCAGTTATGGAGGTTATTATCATCACTCATTGTATAATAGCTGTTTTCCCAATCCATCCATTGGCCAAGTCTTATAGACTGATCTCTTTGTATCTTGGAGAATTTCTCAACTCTCTTCTTACAGGAATTTACGAAGTTAAGAACTCCAAATCTTTCAATATCTTCTTTATTCTTCAAACCAAGATCCTTTTCTTCCTCTCTCTCTACCCATAGGCCTTGGCAATCAAATCCATTTTGAAATCTCTGGTCAAAACCTTGCATAGCTTTGAATCTTTGGAATAAATCTTTATAAGTTCGACCCCAGGCATGATGTACGCCCATAGGATTATTAGCAGTTATGGGGCCATCAATAAAACTCCACTTCTTTTTTCCTTTATTCTTCTCCCTTAACTTATTAAATATATTATTTTTGCTCCAAAATTCTAAAATCTCTTTCTCAGTTTGTTGTGGATTATACATTTTATAATTTAAAAATTCCTTATTTTTATTTCTCCTCCATACCTTTTATAGTTTGCTCCTCAATGTTTAAACCCATCCAATAGTGCCATTGAAAAGGCGGATCAGAGAACGCAAGGGCTATATTTTCCGCCCTTTCTAATTCTTCTTTTCCCCTCCTTATTCTAGCGCCTTCAAAATAATTATAGGATGCGAAATTTATCTCCGGCCCTCTTGCTCCTTTTTCCAGCAACTGATGGGCATAGGCTTGCAATGCCCAAATCTCAATAGCAGGATTTCTTAGTAAAATGCTGAATTCTTCTATAGAGGGGGAACAATCTAGCAAAAAGGGAGAATATTCAGTAGCAGTTAGAGAAATAAGATTATTTGTCATAAGGAGGGTATGCAAGCAGGAAAAGCTTGCTGATTTAAATAATAATAGCTATAGAAATAATTCCATTCTCAAATGCTTTTTGCATTTTTATAGCCATGCAATTTAATGCATATGCTAATTTTTAAATCTTTCTAGAAGCTTTTGACATACGATATAAATGAAACTATTGCCATAAAAAATACTGTAAAGGTGATCTCATACTTTCCTATCAAGCCGCACCATATTCCTAAACCTACTGCTAAGACAAAGAGTGAAACAAACCATTTTCTACCATCTAAAAGTTCATCACTGGCTTTTATTGAAAGATAAATTCCTAAAGGAACTGCAAGAAAAAGTAAAAGTAGGGCAGTCAACATATTTAGGATAAATAAATTTTATCAATCTCTGCAGCCATTTCAAGATCCTTTTCAGTTATCCCTCCCGCAGAATGAGTGGTAAGGCTTAATCGTATATGGTTTTGATCCATCAAAATTAAAGGGTGGTGATCTATTTTATCCGCTAATTCATTTACCCGGGCTATAAATTCGCTGGCAACCTTAGAATCCTGAAACATAAAATCCCTTACTATGGAGTCTCCTTCAAGGGACCAATCTCTAAGATTTTCCATACCCTCTTTTATTTGCTCAAGCGTCAACATTAATTTAAGAAGAAGACCAGATTAATAATCCTTTCCATAAATTTAAATAAGGCTTTCTCTTTGATTATTCATGGCTGAAGAAAAACCAAATCAGGAAGTTTCTAAGGAAGAATTAATCGGTTATCATAAAGGGTCAATTAATACCCTTATTTCTGAGAGGAATGAGTTGCTAAAAATTGTTCAAATTACCGAGCAATTAATAAGGGCTCATGTCAAAGAACTGGAAACCTTGGGGGTAAACATAAATCCCGCGGAATCTCCAGGAGCGAATAATCCAAACAATTCTCAATAGCTAAAAATTAATCAAGGGCTTTTCTTAAATTTTCTATCTCTTCAATTATCTTCATCTCAGTACCAGATAAAAATTCTTCATTTTTCTTAAGCTGTTTAATTTGTTGCGTTGAAAGAGAAGAGTAAAGAAACTTTACATCTTTTAATCTTCTATCAAAGGCGACACCAGGGAGGGCAACTGCAACTTCCTTTCCCTCAGAAACTTCTTCCACAGTAGACTTATCAGATTGTATAGACTTGACCCTCGCCACTTCCTCGCCTTTATCATCTATTAGGGGAAGATTAGACCTTAATTTGCCCGCAAGGATTTTAGCCCCAAAAATTGCAGGGTTGGAATTCCTGAAAACATACTTATGGATTATTTCAAGCTTGCAGATTGTTGCTAACCCCAATATTTTCTCCTTTTCAATGTCCTCTTGTTTCTTCTTTCTCCATTCTTGTAAATCCTCAATAAGTTTATATATCACTTCATTGGTGAAAATTTTTATGTTAGACTTTTCAAGATCCTTTTCAAGCTCTACATTAAAACCAACAACTACTGCATCCAAAGGATTTATCTCTAGATTAGCTTTGGCAGATAAGATATCAGTTTTACTGATCGGTCCAATCCCAGCCTTTACAATTCTTATGTTCTCTTGCCTAAGCAAGGTTATCAATGCCTCTAAACTTCCAAGGGAATCTGCCTTAATTATAATCCCTTCCTTATCAACACTTAGCGCATTGCTTATTTCTCTTCTGAACTGAGCTTTTATCTTTTCTATATTTCCTTTAACTTCTTGAAAGGGCATTCCTGGCAAAATATCTTTTTTCTCTGTAAATTGCATTCTAACTCCTGCCGCGGCGAGGGCTTTTTTAACAGAAGCATACTTAGAACTAAGAGGCATTATCTCCTGGATAGATCTAACTTTAACTGCTATTGGCTCTCCAAAATTAGCAACCACCAGCTCATCTCCCTCGTCAAGGGAACCATCATAGAGTATAGCCTCATTATATTCTAAATTTTTATCTTTTTTTATCTCCAGGATAACTCCCTTAGCCTCTTGAGAAATAGTTAGCCTTTCCTTTAAAAATCTCTGGCAAAGTCCGCACAAGACTAAAAGAAGCTCAGGTATACCTTCCCGAGTGCGGGCGGAACAAGGAACAATCGCCACTTTTTTTGTAAAGTCAGACACTTCAAAATACAAATCTGAATCAAAGCCATGTTGGGACAATGATCCTTGAAAAGTTAGTAAAGCTTCATCAAAATCTTGCTTAGTATGAACTGCTTGTGATTCAAGAGCATTCCTTAAATTATCATGTTTAGTCCATCCTGAAATCGAATCAATTTTATTTAAGGCAATTACAAAAGGAGTCTTGTTAGCTTTCAGGATTTGCAAAACTTCTGCGGTTTGAGGTTTTATACCTTCTTTAATACTGACTACCACGATGGCAAGATCTGCTAAAGAGCCGCCTCTTTTTCTCAAACTTGTAAATGCTGCATGTCCAGGAGTGTCAATAAAAAGGAATCCTGGAATCTCAAGCTTAATATTTCCTTTATCAATGAGGGGGCATGATTTCATTATCTGTTCCAGAGGATATTTAGTAAAAGATATTTTTTGGGTTATGCCTCCCGCTTCTTCTCTTTGGAAATCGCTGCCTCTAAAAGCGTCTAGTAAGCTAGTTTTTCCATGGTCGACATGTCCTGCGACTGTGATTATTGGCTGGCGTAATTCTTGAGTCATCTTTCATTTCTCCGGTTATCATCCTTATTTATTAGAGCTAAAATGCCTTTTTAAAATAATCTCTACAACATCTAGAAAGGCTTATAAATAAAATAGGCTATAATTCTCCATGTTCGAGACTCTGCAATTAAATTTTCTTTCCATTCTTGTTGCAGCAATACTTGGAATGATTATCGGGGCCCTATGGTATTCCCCCTTCTTATTTGGCAAGATGTGGATGCGTCTAATGAAAATAAGTCCAAAAGATATAAGGGCCGCAAAAAACAAGGAGATGACTTCCGCATATATAGTCTCTTTTGCCTCTCTTTTTGCTTCTGCTTTTATTCTTGCAGTAATCCTCTCTTTAGTCAATATCACTGCTATGTTAAATGGAATATTATTAGCAATGATCCTTTGGTTAGGATTTATGGTGCCCTTATTAATTAACACAGTACTTTGGGAAAATAAGCCTTGGAAGCTCTTTCTTCTCAATGCATCGCATCATTTTACTGTTTTGATTGTAATGAGCATTGTTCTAACTCTTTGGCAATAATTTGACACTCTCTCTAAAAATTACCTAGTTATGCCCCATAAACATTCTAGAATAGGATAAATATGGCTCTCGCCAGCAAATAAAAAATAAAAAAAAATAAAAAAGAAAAAAATTGATTTCTGGATTTAACCAGAGATTGTTACTTTAGCACCGTTAACAACTGCGTCACCCTTCAAAGTGCTGACATTTTCAGCTTGCGTTGTCAAGTAAGAAGCTGCATTGACAGTGTCTTGCGCTTCCCAACCTGCAACTAACATGGCTGTCTTGTTAGCATTGTATGGGCTATCGAATGCGGCTATCAAGTAGCTTCCAGGACCAACTGCTCTTCCGACTTTCGTCTGAGCAGCTCTTGTGAAGTCTTCACCACATAGTGGAGTTGAGCTTCCCAATAGTGTTGCAGCAACTGTGTTGATGCAACTTCCTCCAACAACAATCAGATTCTTACCAGGAGCCTGTGTGGCTACTTGGGCATCTGTTAATTGTGGAATACCTGTATTTACTACGCCGTCTCCGTTGTCAACTACAACACCTGAAGATGTCAAGTACACATTGGCCTTAGATTCCGAACCATGATAGACTAGTTTTACCCAGTCTTGGTCTCCACCCTTGCTCCAGAGATATTCTGTGCCAAGAGCGGAGTATACGAAGTTTCTGAATACATCAGTACTTCCTATTTCAGTATCTGTTCCGTCACCACCAGCAATGGCAGTTACGCTGACCGCAGGTGTTGATGCAGAATTGAAACCAAGAGTAACGTTTATGTTATCTCCAGATCCAACTGTCTCATCCTTGTCTTCTTCAAATATATTTGCCTTCCAGGTTGTCTGATAACATGTAACAGAAACGTTACCATTAACGTTAGTCAAGGTAACAGGTCCTGATTGTCCAGCCTTAAAGGCCAAACTTGCGTTATTCGTACAACTTGGAGATCCAATCTGCGTACTTACATTAAAGGAAGTAGTATTGGTCCAAGGCAAAATTATCTTCAAACCCTCTTTTGAATAAAGAGTGTTGAAAGAGTGTTGCGTTCCTGTATAAGTCAATGTTGCATTCTTGCCATCATAACTTGTATCGCTAAGAGTCAAGTCAACATTTCCTATTGAAACAGTATCTCCAGGTTTTCTATCAGTTTTGAATGCAACCCAAGATCCATCCTTCTTATATTCAAAGGTGGTCTTATTGATTCCATCCTCTCTCTTGAATCCAGTAGCTCTCATGACATAAGATTCCACATCCTTATTTCCAGAATCTCTCCAGGATACGATGAAGTATTCATCAGTATCTGCATCGAATGTTAATTCGTTAGTTCCAGAAGTTCTAAGGATATTGGTGGCGTCTTTACCGACACCAGTGAAATTTGCATCATCAGTACTGTATACAAGGAAAATATCTTCAACGCTATTCTTAATTGGGAAGTCATCTAAGACTGCATAGTCATCTCCACCATATTTGATAGTGATGTTTTCTGATGCAGGAGTAGAGTAACCACTCCAAGCAAGTTTAAGGTTTCCGAATCCAGGCATTACTGCTTCTTTTCCAGGTGCAACGAATTGGTCGCCGTCTGCTTTCCATTCGAGTACAATTGTAGAAAGCTTACTTCCAGAAGCGGTTATGTATGACTTCAATCGTGAGACTGAATCGTCATTCATTTCAACATCGCTTCCTGAGGTAAGTTTCAACTTTCCTCTACCGATACCAAATTCTACTTGTTTAGAACCTCCAGCATAGTCTTGAACAGAGATATCTCTGATTCCGACATATGTCCCATCGCGAAGTTTGTAAGTTTGTTGTTCAGCCAGACTGCTTGTTACTTGTCCGTTGATATCCAATCTTACTTCACTTGTACCGATGAAGGCAATTTTAGCTTCGTAAGCTTTCCCGTTGATAGTGACTGTTTTAGTTTCACCATCTCTCAAGACTACCTTCTCAGCAGAGTCTAATAATGTTAATACAGGTGTAGTCGTACTTGTTCCATTATCTAGAACGTAGTACTCCTTGCCCATCATTTCTAGATCTGAGGTTTCCAAGTCAGCAAATTCTGGCTGATCAGAGAACTCTAGAGTGTAGTTTAATACAGGGTCTCCCGATGCTATTCTAATTCCAACAGTTGGTTCATCTTCTTTGTAATCATTGTCTTCAAACATGGATACAGAGAAGTTGGCGAGAGTGATTTTTTGAGTGAAATCAAAATCATCACTATCATCGTCAACAAATTTGCCATCTGCTAGTAAGGTAGGTAGTTCATCGTCATCTACAGTAGCAGCAACGACGTCTACAGCTCCCTTTCCTATATGGAATTTAGTAGAAGTTTTTTCAAGTAAATATTGGTCGCCTTCTCCACTTGTGGTGGCAGGTGTTGAAGCACTAGGAGTTACAGAAGCTGCAACAACGTAGTTGTTAAGCTTTCTTGCAATATTCATAGCACTGTCAATATCTGTTTGCGCTACTTGTACATTACTTCCATAGACAACTGCTACATCCGCGGAACCACTCTTTACGAAAGGTTCTGGGAATTGATTCGCAGCCGCTGCGGCTAATGCAAGAGTAGAACTAAGCATCACAGCACCAGTCAAGACAGACGCAATTCTTTTGAAATTAAATTTCATTTTTTTAACCTCCTTTCAGCTTTGTACTTTTTGGCAGTCCCGCAGGACCCCCCTAAGGGAAATTGTTTTTTATTAACAACTTGCCACGATCGTGTCGAGCATGAGCGAACATGCCAGCCCTGACACAAGTGCCATTAGTTGGCTAGTACTCTAAGCTTTTAGAGTAATATGGTTAACTTTTTTTCCTTTAAAAAGCTTTCCCCTCTTATTCGCACTAGTCAAAATGCTTTAAACATTCCTCCTATGTTGATTTAAAAAGCTTTCGGTGTTACTATTATTTATAACAGTTTTAATTTACTTTATTTCTTGTAGAAATAAAACTTATTATAGTTATATATGGTAAAATAGGACATATATGTTATATCCAAACATATAAATAGAAGATATAATTAACTTTCTTGGAGAACATATAAAAATGGCCGCTAAAATTAAAGTAAGGCAAATAAATATCGTCGATGAAGGCGGAACCTTCACTGCTTTTTTCAAAAAGTTTTCTACGGAAAAATCAGAATTTGATTTTGAGGGAATTTCAGCCTTACGCCAGTTATTAAGTAATGAAAAAGCAAGACTCATGCATATAATTAAGACCAAAAGCCCTTCTTCTATCTATAAACTGGCTAAAATCCTTGGAAGAGACTTCAAATCTGTAAGCTCAGACATCAAGTTATTAGAACGTTTCGGCTTCATTGAAATGGTTGCAGAAAAAACAGGTAACCGCAAAAGACTGAAGCCTATTTTATCAGTAGGGGAGATACAAATCAATCTTAAGATTTAAGAAACTAGAAAAGATTTATATATTCCAATTATTTATTTATAATATCTTAAAATGAAGAGGCCCTATAAACTTGCAGTTGTTTTGTTGCTTGTCGCCCTAGTCTTTTCTGTAGCTTCCTTTGTTATAGTTAATTATTTCCCAGAGGTAAGAGGTTATAATGATCCTTCAAGTAATACTGGCGGAGTTCCGGGTGGAAACCTTAAGATTACTATAGAGAAACCTGTCTCAGAGGAAAACCTCTCTCCTTAATTTTAGCCTTACACTCGAGATCCGATCTTGCACATAAACAGAATTAGAAGATGTGTAAAACCCCTTAATTTCATTTCTTTTACCAAGTTACAATTTTAAAGAAAGCTTTATATATCTTTAAGTTTTAATTATTAAGAATTAGAGAGTGAAAATGAATAATAAGCAAGTTTTAATAGGGGTGTTGATAGCAGTTATAATTTTATCTGCAACTTCTATAATCACTTCTCTTTATTCTTCCCCCTCTTTTTTTGAAGAGTCTCCTGATTACTCTTCTTCTAACAATCCAAATGGCGCATTGATAATCAACATAGAGGATAGCTTATCAACTGAAAATGATGTGGAGAGACTATCATGAAAAATAAGGATTCTTCCAAAGCTGAAACTGTCTTTTTAGTGGTCTCTTCTATTTTAGCATTGCTTTCAATTATATTTTTTATTTTAACTGTTTTCTTTCCTGGGAATTTAAGCAAAATCGGATTTACAGGATATGCCACAGCAGGCAATACGACATCTGGAATAATCAATTTGTCAGTTGAACAAGGTTTAGTAATTAACTTCACAACAGACATTATTGATTGGGGTTCAGGAAGCGTTAACACTGGAGCTTTGAATGCAACTTTAGATAGCTCGAGGAATAGCACTCAAAAAGTATTGAATGGAAACTGGAGCGGTTCGACCAATAATCGAACAAATGGTTTGATCTTGCAAAATATTGGAAACGTAAATGCTACAATCTATCTCAAAACAGCATTAAACGCCTCTTCTTTCTTGGGAGGGACATCGCCTCTTTATCAGTATAACGTCACGAATAACGAGACTGGAAGTTGTGGGCAAAGCAACGCTACAGATGGAAATGCTACTTTAGGTCTTTATTATGACGTAAACACTACTGGTGACGGAACTAAAGTTTGTGACTGGTTTAATTTTGATGATCTTAGAGACACTTTAACTATTCATGTTTTATTGAGGGTCCCTTCTGACTCCAAAACTGGAAATCTTCAAGACACTATAACTGCCACTGCAATTTCTTCTTAATTTTTATTGATGCAAAATTTTCAATTTTAGAAGCGATCATTAGAGACTTATATCTTCTAGAGGAATAAACTTAACATCTAAAGTGCTCTTATTTTTACCCTTTCTCCATTTTGGGACAAAAAATAATCCCTCGGTCTCTTTTAACTGGTACACTCCTTTTCCTAAGCCGATAATGTAAACTGGTTGAGTATAAACGCCTCTCCAATTGCAGATATGAATTTCTCTCAAGGCTCCTTCCGGAGGAGTGTTTTTTTCTTGATAAATCATTTCTGCAAGCCGAGCTGCCGCATATTCGCCATGTTTACTCAAGAACTCTCCAAAACGAGTATCTGCTTCAAGTTGAAGTATATGATTGTTCTCAGACATATTTAAAATATTTAATCTTTGTTTATAATTCTTATTGGCATAGATAAAAGTCTAAAACCCAAAGGTTTAAAAATACGATCTCCACCTATCTTTATCGCAAGAACTACATATCTTTGTTATAGTTTCTATGAGCAAAGATCATAAGGTAGGAGATAAACATGGATTTAAAGGAAGCACTAACAGAATTAAGGAAGTCTGAAAAGAAGAAATTTGAGCAAAGCGTAGATCTCGTTATCAATCTTAAGGGAATAGATTTAAGAAAAGATAATATTTCAGCCATAATTTCGTTGCCTAACATTGTAAAAGAGAAAAAAGTATGTGGATTTTTAACTAAAAAGAGCGAGCTCATTAAAACAGTTACTCAGCTTGATTTCCCTAAATACAGAGACAAGGATGCTTTAAAGGAATTAGTAAAAGAATATGACTTCTTTATATCTCATATTTCACTTATGCCGTCAGTTGCAACTACATTCGGTAAAGCTCTCGGGCCAGCAGGAAAGATGCCTTCTCCTCAATTAGGAGTCTTGCCAAATGAGGAAGATTCTACGATCAAGGCTCTTTTAAACAAAATTTCACATTCTGTCAAGATTAGATTAAAAGAATTAAGCTTGAAAGTAAGTGTAGGAAAAGAAAATATGAAAGATGAAGCGATAATTGAAAATGCATTGGCAGTTTATCAAGGACTCATTAATGTATTGCCAACTAAGAAAGAGAATGTAAAATCAATAATGCTAAAGTTAACTATGAGTAAACCTTTAAAGGTGGAGATAAAATAATGGCTCAAGCTAGAAAAATTAGCAAACCTGTAAAAGATACTAAAGTCCCGGATTATAAAATAAAACTTGTAAAGGACTTGGCAGACATGATCAAGGCTAGCAGGACAGTTTTGGTAGCATCAACAAAGGGTTTACCAAGTGCTCATTTTCATTCCATAAAGAAAAATTTGCGAGGGAAGGCAGATATCAAAATTGCCAGGAAGTCTGCAATCCTACGAGCATTGGAACAGGCTAATCTGGAAGGGCTTCCAGAACTAGAAAAAAATATAACTTCGGATATTGCTCTTTTCTTATCCGATTTAGATGCTTTCGAGTTATCTGCACTTTTAAATGAAAATCAAAGTCCTGCAAAAGCTCGCGCAGGCGATGTAGCCCCTGAAGATATAACTGTCGAGCCAGGTCCAACCGATTTAATTCCAGGCCCTGCAATCTCTGAACTTTCTGGAGTGGGCCTGAAGGTTGCCGTAGAAGGTGGAAAACTAGCTATAAAGCAACCTGCAACCATAGTTCATAAAGGAGACACTATAAAGGAAAATGTTGCAAGTGTCATGACCAAACTTAATATCATGCCCATGAAGGTTGGATTTGATCCCATAGCAGCCTACGATGCTAAGGCGGCAAAGGTCTATGTGGGGATAAGAATAGACAAGAAGCAAGCTGCGACCGATCTGAGAGTAGCAATTTCAAAGGCATTAAGTTTCGCAGTAAATGTCAAATATCCTACTGCGGAAACAATTAAATTCTTCTTAGCTAAAGCGGCAGCAGAAGAAAAAGCGATACAAGCCTTAATTGATAAAAGTCAGACTAATACTCAACAAAATGTACAAGGAGGATAAATAATGGAATACATATACGGTGCTTTGCTGTTGCATAAACTTGGCCAACAAGTAACTGAAGAAAGCCTGAAAAAGGTAATCGAAGCTACTGGCGCACAAGTTGACGAAGCAAAAGTAAAAACTTTGCTCGCAGCATTGAATGGAGTGGACATAGAGGCAGAACTTGCAAACGCAAGCGCACTTGCAGCAGCACCGGCAGCAGCTACAGCAGCAGCACCGGCAGCAGAAGAAAAGAAGGAAGAAAAACAGGTTGAATCTGCAGCAGGTATTGGCGCACTCTTTTGATAAATTTTATTTTTATTTTTTCCATAAGAGTTTTTATTCTTCTTAGTTAGTCGTGATTCTAAAGCTTTAAAAGTAGTAATTCTAATGTTTAGCTGTAGCCCAGATGGCAGAGCGGTCCAATGCGTCAGTCTTGAAAACTGATTCCTTTACGGGAGCACAGGTTCGAATCCTGTTCTGGGCGGTTTTATTATCTATTTTAAATCACTACAATCATTAAATATATACTTTA
>JAUYMA010000005.1 GCA_030698805.1 Nanobdellota archaeon | reverse complement strand
ATGCGTATTGATAACTGCTGCAGATAAGAATTACTTAGAGCAAGCCAAGCAGTTATTCTCTTCAGTTTATTATAATTCAGGTTGGCCTGGGGATTATATGCTGCTTTCATATGATATTCCTGAGAAGGATTTGAAATGGTTTAGGGATAAAGGTATAATTGTGAGAAAAGATAAGACTAAAATAAAAGAAAAGAATGGTAATTTACCCCCAGTCATATTTTCCAGGTATCTGATATTCAAGCCTTATTTCAAAAGATGGAAAAACGTGATTTTCCTTGATTCAGATATTATAGTCCGGGCGTCTTTGAACAAGTTAGTCAATGTCAAAGGATTTGCTGCTGTACAAGATCCTCTTTTATTGAAAGAACAAATTAGAAATTCATACTCCAAAGCATTGGATAGTCTTGGAAAAAGATATGATTTAAGCAGAAGATCTTTTAATGCAGGCTTACTAGCATTCGATACAAGAATAATTAAGAAAGATTCCTTTAAGACTTTATTAGAGCTAACTAAAAAATACAATAATATAAGTAAGTATGATGACCAAACAGTATTAAATATTTATTTTTATAATAAATGGCAAAACCTGCCTTTAATCTTTAATGTCAATCCGGGAATCTATCTAAGTAAAATAAAGAAATCAAGACAAAAAGATTATTTTAAAAAATGCTTGCTTCATTTCTACGGAGAAAATAAGCCTTGGAAAGCAGATTCTCCTTATAAAAGAGAATGGAATGAAAATCTGGAGAAAGCGGAATTTATAGACCTAAAAAATAGGCCACTTGGCAGACCAAATTTAAATAATTATCAACTAAAAAAGATTCTAGCCATATTGAAGGCAAGAAGGTTCTATCTAGAAAAGATAGATAAAAATATAGGGTTAATAGGAATAAAGATAAAAAAGATATCTCCGAAGACTTACAAGACTATAAAATCCTGGATTTCAAGATGACTTATCCTTCAAATACTTCTCAATAACTTTCCTAGGCTTGCCGGACCCCTCAATTTTCCCATTTTTCAGCCAGTAAACTCTAGTGCATTTGCTCTCAATGAGATGCATATTATGACTTACCAATACTATAGAAACTCCTTTAGCCACCAGACTTTTCAGAGCCTTGTCACTTTTCGCTGCGAAATCCTTGTCCCCCACCTCAAAGATCTCATCTAAAAGAAGAATATCTGGATTGCAATGGATAGCAATTGAGAAAGCAAGCCTTTGCTGCATGCCACTAGAAAACTGATATAGCTTAGTGTCTATAAAATCTTTAAGTCCTGCAAATTCAACTATAGAATTGAATTTCCTCTTAGTCTCGCGGGATCCAATGCCAAATAAAGAACAGCACAGGTAAATGTTCTGCCTCATAGTTAATCTTTGCTGGAAACCTGCTCCCAAATTTATTAATGAAATAATTTTGCCGTTGGTGAATACCTCTCCGGAATTGGCCTTATAAATTCCAGCAATAATTCTTAATAATGTACTTTTTCCAGATCCGTTTCCCCCGATAAGGCCAACTATCTCTCCAGGTTTAATCTCCAGAGAAAGGCCTTTTAAAACAGTAATTATCTTAGTCTGCTCATGGTCTCCAAAAAGAGATAAGGCTCTCCCCAAAAAACCTTCATTTTTAGTATGCCCTATCCTAAAATTCTTGATAACATTTATTAAACATACTCTTTTCATTATATAAGCTCCGGCATTTTATTTTTTAGTTTATTAAATAGGATTATTCCAATCAATAAAGAGATAGCTGAGAAGAAGAAAGCTCCCGAAATAATCCATAACTCCGGAATCCTGTTATAGATAACAATTTCTCTCGCTAAAGTTATAAAATAATAAAGGGGATTAAAGAGATTAAGATAAAATAATCTATTCTGCCCAGCTATGGAATAAAATATTGGGGTGGCAAACCATAATAACCTAATGAAAAAGTTCCATATATTATCCAAATCAATAAAATAAACTACCATTAAAGAAAGCATCAAGCATATGCCATATATAAAAATAGAGAATAAAACCAGTACGATGGGATAGAATATCAATCCAAGAATTGAGCCTGTTAGGTAGTAGAGAACCACTGTAAAAACTACTATTTCAATTAAATGGGAATAAATCCTCTTTATTAAAAGAGCGCTTACGAAAGACTCTCGAGTGAAGTTGATAGATTTTATGACTCCAGAATAATTTCTCATGACTCGAGAAGCATCAAGAGTTGATTCCTGAAATAAATTAAACATGATTATGCCTAAAAGCAAATACAGGCCATAATAAGGTATATCGTTTCCCAAGCGATCTCTAAAAACAAGAAATAAAAGAGTGAAGAGCATGATGGGATTCAAAAGATACCATAAAATCCCCAAATAACTTCCCTCATTCCTTAACTTGAACTCTGCATTTGCTATAGAAAAGCTTAACCTGAAAAATTCGGTAATTTTATCTCTAAAAGCCATGATTTTTCCTAGTGGGGAAAGATTTTAAACATTCTGCCTTTGATTATGATATCTTTTTATTATCATTTGATATCAAAATAGTATCATTATTCAGCAATAGCATATCAAAGTTGATATCACAATGATATCGAAAGGTATTAAAATACTATCAAACTAATAAAATAACAGAAGGGGATAAAAAAGAGGAAATGGGGGTTGAAACCAAGTTAAGAATTCTAGATGAATTAGATAGACATAGCTCGGGCCTCCATCTAAGACAACTAACTAAGAACGTACATGGAAGTTTCCCAAATGTAAGAAGATTTGTTCAAGTGCTGGAAAAAGAAGGGATAGTAAAGACCGAACAAAAAGCAAACCTTTTGAATATCACTTTAAAAAACTCTCCTCAAACCCTCGCCCATTTAAAACTTGTCCATACCTCTAAATTCCTGGCTTTTCTTATCCCTCAACAAAATGCAATTCAGGAATTTTTATCCAAACTCCCTATAAAACCTCTTATTGTTTCAGTTCCGAAAGATTCTTCTCAGATAAATTTAGTCTTTCAAAAAATAGAAAATGAAAAAGAAATCCAGGCACTAGCAAAATTAATTTCCCATCAATATCAAATCAAGCTCTCGCCAATTCTCCTAGAATACAATCAATTAGAAAACAATCCTGAAAAAGTACCAAATGATAGTCAGACAATTTTGTTGGGAATAGAATACTATTATCCATTACTATGGGGGAAAAGCCATGATTAATAAAATGCAAAATAGAATTTTGATTGTATTATTAACAACTATATTAATCATATTCTCATTTTCCCCACTAGCAATTGCTGCCGATCCAGGCCATGGAGCAGCAGTTATCGGTCCCGGATCCTTCGAAGCAGGAAACTACGCCTTCCCAAACAACATCACCATCGGTGGCAGCAACTTCTTCGTCAATAACGGCACAGGCAGAGTTGGAATTGGAACAACCTCTCCACAAACAAATCTTCATATAGTTGGAGGAAACATCGCTATAGGTCACAATAATGGACTGCAATTGTGGAATGGGTCTACTCTTGCAACAGTATTGCAGGGATACGGCAGCTATTCATGGGGGTATAATTTTGAAATATCTCCAGGAAATGAGTTAATAATCGGGGGGGGCGAAGCAGGCAGCACATTAAGATCGGCAGGTCTTGCCACAGGAGCAAATGAGTATCTTCATCTTGCTTCAGATGTAGATATAAGGTTCTGGACAAACACTCAAGTCACTAACGCCACATTTAACAATGTTCCAAAAGCAATTATCTCCACAGCAGGCCAGTTTGGAATCGGAACAACCTCTCCAACCTACCTTCTTGACGTTAGAGGAAATGTTTCCTTCAATCAAAGCCTTTATGTTACCACATCAGGAAATGTTGGGATTGGTACTGCAATACCTACAGGAAACCTTCATATTAAGGATACAGTTGCAACTTTGTTTGATCCCCAAATAAAGATAGAGGGATCTGGTGGTGCTTCAGATGTATTCTCAATATGGGCAGGTACTGGGGAAAACAAACTTAATTTTGGATATGGGGGAATATTAAATAATGGCACTGCATTGACCATAGATGTAGGTACCGGTTCAACATTTACTCCTAAAATAGGAATAAACACAACTTCTCCTAACAGTGTGCTGGCCGTAGGGGGAATATTAGATATGATGAATAACAGAATAGTAAACGTCTCTACTCCAACTTTATCAACAGATGCAGCAACTAAAGCATACGTTGATTCAGTTACCGGCGGTGGAAGCGCAACATGGACTCTCACTTCAAATGTTGTTCACCTTAATGCTACAACAAACAGAGTCTCCATCGGAGGAACAACTTCCAATTACAAGTTGGATGTTACAGGAAACGTATCGCTTAATAATAGCTTATTTGTAACAACATCGGGTAATGTAGGTATTGGAACTGCAAGTCCTGCAAATTTGCTTACAGTGAGAAAGCAAAATGCCGGAGGGAATGTAGGATTAAGAATTCACAACTTAGATACCACTTCCACTTCAACAGCATCCATCTTCTTTGGAGTAACAACTGCTGCAGATTACAATTCCAGCGAGATTAGATCAGTGAGAAGCCCAGGCAATGATCTGATTTTCCTCAATGACGGAGGAGAAACGTTCAGAGCACTTGGTAGTGCAGGACAAAACAGCTTTAATGTCGGATCAGGGAAATTATTCGTTAATGGCAGCTCAGGTTATGTAGGAATAGGCACAACAACTCCAAATAATCAACTAGAAGTCATTGGAACTGCTAGAATAGAATCAAGTACAAATACTGGAGACTTGATATTTACAGATGGTGCAAGTTATGGTTTAGGCAATACCTCTGATTTCATTTCAAGTATTGCCGGACTAAAAGGAAGACTGGTTAATTATAATCCTGATTTCTCACAAGGAACTTATGAATATGGAGTTTATGATAACAATGGAACTGGCCCTAACCCTGTACTTTCCATAGTCTCTGATGCGACTTCGCCTAGTGCCTCAGGAAAGATTATGAATATCTCTTATGACGGTACTGGATACGGGGCAGGAGTTAATCCTAATCCAGGTTATGGAGGATTTTATATTGCTGTTGATGATTGCGCTGCGCAGACAAACACTGATTGTTACAGAGAAGGAAATAGATATATCTATAAAATATGGGCAAAGATTCCAAGCGGAAGAAGCATCGTATTTGCCAGTAATCAAGCTGGATCGGGATATACTCATAGATGGCTAACTAGTCAGGCAGGTACAGACAAATGGGAGCAGTATATAGCCGTGCAGAAAATAGGACATGGGGGCACTCTTTCAACTACAGGATTTTGGTATATTAGCGGAGGAACCAATACCGCATTTTCATGGCAAGTAGCCTCATTTGAGATGATTGGAGTAGATGAGCCCGCAACAGTAGAACAGACAAAGACCCTAAACATAGGATATAAACAAAATGTTAATTTAACAAGTGGAAACTTATTATCCACCACTTCAACTTATTTAGCAACTGATTCAGGTAATGTTGGAATTGGAACAACAAATCCTTTGCACAAGCTTACAGTCTCAGGTACATTCAACACCACAGGATTATCTTACTTTGGTGCTAACATGAGTTTAGGAGGATACCAAATTAATAATCTTGGCACGCCAAAGTTATCAACGGATGCGGCAACAAAAGCATACGTGGATGCATTGACAGGCGGTGCAGGA
>JAUYMA010000003.1 GCA_030698805.1 Nanobdellota archaeon | reverse complement strand
ACACTCATTTCCTTGGGTGTTGAAATAGTTATGATGGATCCGGTTATTTGCGGATACATCCGCATCAGAGGTAGGATTTTTCCCATCTGCCCACTGGTTGCTGGAAGTTCCTAAATAAATTGCTTCTCCATTCTTTCCACCTCCATTAAACTTGAAATCATACACTCCAATGTTCTCGAAAGTGGAATAAGCTACTTCAGCATTTCTGATGAAATATCTTAATCTCAAAGCTTCTCCTCCAGCATTCTTAAATTTCATATTAAGGATCTTCAAGCCTTTAACTCCGCCACTGTCAGTTCCCTGTACATAAATTAATTTATCAGCATAATCATCAGCAGTGTCTCCTTCTTTCACCAATCCATCCACAGTGAAATCTCTGACATATATGTAGTCATGATTAATTTCAAATATCCTATTTCCACTTCCACCACTTCTTAGGATAACATTAGAATCTCCTTTGATTGTTATTGGCCTATCTGAAGTGCCGTCCCTTACAGATTTGATGTTTTCTCTATATTCACCAGACATCAGATTAACTGTATCTCCAGGCTGTGCTACATTCAAAGCTTTCTGTATAGTTCTAAATGGCAGACTCGGGCTTCCAGAATTGCTATCACTACCCGTAGGACTAACATAGTACTTCTTTTCGTCAATCAGCGATAATGCAGATTGTGCTGTTACAGCTATTAACAAAAATGTTAATAGTGCTGTTATGATATATTTCATTTTCATCTTATTTTTATTGTATCGTACAACCCTAATACCAAGAACCCAATACAAATGCCACCAGGTACCGCTATTTAAAGGTTTCTTTCTTAATTTTTTTATCGACGATAAAAATTACTCGAGATTTTAAGAAAGCCCTAAAATTGGTATGAATAGTTGTACTAGGGTAGACAACGCCTAACCTCTCCAGACTATATTGGCATCAAACAATTGATGTCTGATACTCGAATTCAAGGAGGGATTCCATAAAAGTATATTAAATAGCCTGAATTTATTTATCCATGGGCCTATTAAATTTATTCAGGAAAAAGAAAGAGATACAAGAGCTGGAGACAGTCCAATTCGAAGCTATAGGGGAATTCATATCACATAATAAAAAGTCGCTAAAAGAAAGAGAAGTAACTTTGGTGCAGGAAATAAGGAACCGCCTTACACTCTTAGTAGGCGAGTTAGAAGAGAAGATAAATGTCTTAGAAAGTGTTGATCTGAGTCAAAGAAAAGTAGAAGACAGAATAAAGCAGATTTCCAAGACGAATCTGGATAGATATCTAATTCTCTTGAACGAACTTAAAAACGAACTTAATAGTCTAAGTTTTAGTACTCTTCAAGAATCAAGTAAGATAATTTCTAAAATACAAAAATTTGAAAGAGATTCTTACCTCAATTTTGAGAAAGCTACTATCTTAGTAGGAAAAGAAATGGAATCGGTAGTCCAAAGCATAAAAAGTTTCCTTACAGATTATAAAACCATAATTAATAGTAATAAAGACCTTATGGAAAATTTCTCAGCTATTGCTAAAATAGAGGAAAGAGCCTATGAGATCAGTGAAATAGAAAAGAACTTGAAATGGTATGGGGATGAGAAGAAAAGAGCATCTGAAAACCTTTCTTCTATAAATGAAAAAGTCAAAGGTTTAGTTAGAATGGAAGAGGAGATTTTAGAAAGCCCAGATCATAAAGTGTACTTAGAAGAGAAGTCTAGCCTGGAGAAGAGAAAAGAGGGTGTTAAACAAGGGATTAACCACATTAAATCTTTAATAAACTTAAAAAGAATTGCCTCGGTCCATCACAGCAATGAAAAGAAAATGGCTATAATCGCAGAGTACAAAGCCGATTTCTTTAATGCTTTCGAGAGAGACAAAGGAGAGTCTATTTTAGACCTTCTTGATGATAATCAAGCAGTCCAAGAAGAAATAAGTAAAATAAGATATATGCTGGAAGAAGTATCTAGTTTCAGTTTAGGGGAAGATAAAGTCAAGCATATCCAAGAAGAAATAAGTAAAACCAGGAACTTCCTCTCCAATCAAGAGGAGGAAATCAAAAAAATTGATAAGAGAATTTCTCAAAACATCAGCAAAATTTATAGTCTAAAGGAGAATTTATCCAGCGAGCTCAAAAAAATCAATGTAGAACTAAAGTAAACAATTTACCTTCTTCTCTGGAACCTTGGCCTAAAGCCCCTTTGTCCGCCTCTTCTGTCATCTCTATTTTCTCTTCTTCCACCAAATTCTCTTCCGCCTCTCCTTTCTCCTCCACTCCTGCCTCCTCTTCTCCAATCTCCTCCTCCACTCCTGCCACGTCCTCTTCCACCTTGCCTTGCTTTCTTTCTATCAGCATTTGAACTAAACGCAATAGGAATGATCTTCATATCAGGCACTTTTTCTTTCTCTATTTTAACTCCTTTCTCCTTGCAGATTTGCCTAAATTCAGTATGATCTCCTTCTGCCACAAAACTTATGGCAATTCCATTCTTTCCGGCTCGGGCAGTTCTTCCAATCCTGTGGATGTAATCATCTGAAGTCGCAGGGATGTCAAAATTATAGACATGCGAAACACCTTTAATGTCTAATCCCCTAGCGGCCACGTCAGTACATATTAAAATAAGAGTCTCACGTGAATGGAACGCCCTCAGTGTATCGCTTCTTCTGTTTTGAGACAATCCCCCATGGATGGCAAGAGCATGTAATCCTTGTTGGTTTAAATTATGGGTTAGTTTCTCAACATTCCTTCTTGTGTTGCAGAATACCATAACTACTCCCTGTTTTTCTAATTTGAGCAGATGAGCAAGAAGTGAAAATTTCTCTTCATTTTGGACATCATAATATTTTTGGTACAGTTGAGAAGGATCTACTTGATCTTGGACAGAAATTCCGATCGGAGTTTTCATATACTTATTTGCAATTCGGCTTATCTCTCCAGATATTGTCGCTGAGAAGAGCAGAGTCTGTCTATCAAGCGGACATGCCTTGATTATAGATTCAACATCTCTGATAAAACCCATATCTAACATTCTATCGGCCTCATCTAAAACCAGAAATTTCACTTTTCCAAGGAAAAGAGTCCGGCCTCTTAAATGATCTAAAATTCTTCCAGGAGTGCCAACAACAATATCAGCGTATTTTAAAGCACGGATCTGCGGTCCGATTCCTACTCCCCCATAAATTTCTTTGATATTCAATCCCTTATGTTTAGAAAATTTTGCCAAGCTCTGAGCTACTTGCTCAGCCAATTCTCTAGTTGGAGTCAATACTAATGCCTGTATACCCTCTCCTCTTTTAACTTTATCAATAATTCCTGCTCCGAAAGCAAGCGTCTTTCCCGACCCGGTGGCAGATTTACCAATGACATCTTTGCCGGCAAGTACTAAAGGAATTGTTTTTTCCTGGATCTCACTAGGTTCAGTAAATCCTACCTGCTTGATGACATTTAATATGCCTTCACTTATGCCTAATTGCTTGAATTTATCCATATTTAATCTAAGAAATAAAAAGCATTTAATCTTTATATTCTTAATCTTATAGTCTAAAAGAGTGTATTTAAAGCTGTTGAAAATACTTTTTTACCTAACTAAGAAAGCCATTTATATACTTTAAGATTTAGATGAATGCATGAAGGAAGAAAGAGGTCTAACAACAAAAGAGGTAGAGAGAAGACTACATCAGTATGGACTAAATGAAATAAAGGACATTTCTAAGACTACTCCTTTAAAGATTCTCATGCGGCAGATAAGAAGCAATTTTCTTATTTATCTGCTAGTTATTGCCGCGTCAATCTCTTTTTTTGTAGGAAAGACAGTCACCGCATGCACTATACTGGCAGTTATTGTTATGGTAATTATCGTGGGATTTATACAGGAGTTCCGTGCAGAAAACGCAATTAAGTCTCTAAAGAACATGCTTGTTCCTATTTCAATTGTAATAAGAAATGGAAAAGAACAGGAAGTAAAGTCCTCAGAAATTGTTCCAGGAGATATATTAGTCTTGAGGAATGGGGAGAAGATACCGGCAGATTGTGTATTAATTGATTCTAAAGAGCTAAGGGTGAATGAATCTGCTTTAACAGGAGAATCTGCCGAAGTGACAAAAGATGCAAAAACCGGAGGAGAACAGGCAAATGAATGTCTTCTTTTCATGGGGACATATGTTGTTAATGGAAGATGCACTGCAAAAGTCTTGCATACAGGGATGAACACTAGATTTGGAAAAATAGCAGGCATGATCTCCTCTACTGAAAAAGAACTTCCTCTTCAAAAGAAAGTGAATCATATTGCAGCTTACATGGCTACACTGGCCATAATAATCTCCTTATTAACCGGGGCGATTATGCTGGCAAGAAGCCCTGTTGTTAATGAAGAGGTGTTAGTAACTATCTTAATATTAGTAATAGCCTTATCCGTATCTGCTTTTCCAGAAGGTTTTCCAGTAGTGCTCATAACAACTCTGGCTTCAGGAGCATATAGAATGGCTAAGAAGAACGCAATAGTGAATAGAATGTCTATAATTGAAACTCTGGGGGAAACAACAATAATCTGTTCAGATAAAACCGGAACTATAACTAAGGGCGAGATGACTGTCAGAAAGGTTTTTGCAGGAAATTCCTTGTTTGAAGTCTCAGGGGCAGGATATGATTCTAATGGCGAATTCTTTTACGAAAACAAGAAATTCAATGTTAGCAAAGATCCCGTGCTAAGTCTTTTGATAAGGAATTCAGTATTATGCAATGATTCCATAATTGAGAGAACTGGAAGTGAAAGCGAATTCAAAGCTATTGGATCCCCTACTGAATCAGCACTCCTTGTTCTGGGAGCAAAAGCAGGGATCTTTAAGGAAGATATTAAATACCTTAGATCTCAAGAGATCCCTTTTAATTCTGAGAGAAAAATGATGTCTGTCTTATGCCAGGAGGAAAAAGAGAAGAGAGTTTATACTAAAGGGGCTCCGGAATATATCTTAAAGAAATGCAAATATATTCAGAAAAGTAATGGCATCTTTACCTTTACTGAAAGAGAAAAGAGAAGAATTCTGGAGATAGATCATAAGATGACTTCCTCAGCTTTAAGGACTTTGGCTTTTGCTTATAAAACTGTTAAAACTTTTAGTAAAGATCACTTTGAAGAAGACTTAGTTTTTATAGGATTAGCAGGCATGGAAGATCCTCCAAGAGAAGAGGTAAAAGAAGCAATAACTCTCTGCCAAAAAGCAGGGATAAAGGTCAAGATGATTACTGGAGACAACAAAGAGACCGCTTTAGCTATAGCAAATGAAATAGGACTCAAGGGAAGCCTAATGGAAGGACGGGAGTTGGACGAAACTACAGATGATGAGTTGTCAAGGATAATTAATACAATATCTATATTTGCAAGAGTAAGGCCAGAGCATAAATTAAGGATCATTAAAGCTTTGAAGCTTAATGGGGAAATTGTGACAATGACTGGGGATGGAGTAAATGATGCTCCAGCTCTTAAGGAGGCCCATATCGGAGTTGCAATGGGGAAAAATGGCACAGATGTCTCGCGCTCTGTAGCAGACTTAACATTAAAAGATGACCATTTCAGTACGATTGTTCTTGCCATAAGTGAAGGAAGAACTATCTTTAGGAATATCCGAAAGTTCGTTACTTATCAGCTTTCATGCAATTTTGCTGAGCTC
This sequence comes from Nanobdellota archaeon, assembly GCA_030698805.1. GTDB lineage: Archaea > Nanobdellota > Nanobdellia > Pacearchaeales > GW2011-AR1 > VGKP01. The sequence goes on along the minus strand of JAUYMA010000003.1, from coordinate 85,668 downwards.
TCAATATTATTTGTGGGAGTGTTGCTTGCTCCGTTTTTAGGTTGGGAAGTGCCTCTTTTGCTGGCTCTTCAAATACTTTTCATGAATCTTGTCACAGATAATCTTCCAGCCATAACCCTCGGATTAAATCCTTCATCATATGATGTAATGGAAAACCCTCCCAGAAGAAATTCAGAAATACTTTCAAAAAATTTCATGATCTTACTCATCTTTACAGGAATTCTATTAACCTTGCTGGTTTTAGCAGCTTATTTCATTACTTTCAATTATCTTGGCCAGAGCCATGAATATGCCAGAACTGTGGCTTTATTCTCGCTTATTTCTTTAGAAATAGCTTCAGCATTTAATTTCAGGTCATTCAGGAAGGGAGTTTTAACGCGCAGAGTTCTTGTTAATCCTTATCTTTTCTATGCATCTGCAATCTCATTGGGAGCAACATTCCTAATAATATATTCTCCTTTAAACAAGATATTCGAAACAGTTCCTTTAAGTCCGTCGGGATTCATTCTCCCGATACTAGCATCCATTATATTAGTAGCAGTATTTGATTTAATCAAACATCTAAACAAGAGAAATAACTTCTTAGACTTGGAAAATGTTTAATCTTTTACTGCTTCAGTTTTTAGGCTTTCTCAAGTAATTGACGAGGGCCCATTCTTTTATTCGTAGGTCTTAGATTTGTACTTTAGTTTTCTAAGGATATTTGGATATAACTAGGCAAGGTAGATTAGAGCATCATATATATAGTCAACATACTTAATAATATTATTATGATAAATGAAGATATATCGAGTGCTTTTGAATCAATAGGGATATCGAAGATACAGAGTTCTATTTATTTAGACCTCCTAAAGAATAAGGAATCTACGGCCACCGAAATCTCAAAAAGAACTAAAATGCATAGGTCTAATGTATATGACACATTACAAAGGCTTAAGGAAAGAAATCTTGTTTATTTATCTATTAAAGATGGAAGACAAGTGTTTATTGCTTTGCCAACAGATTTTATTGTGAATGCGGAAAAAGACAAATTAGAAAATCTAAAAGTGGCAATGAATTATCTAAAAACCGCGTATATCTCCGGAGATTCTCCAAAAGTGTATACTCTTGAAGGATTGAATCCTTTGAGAAGTATCTTATTTGGACTCTTAGAAAAGAAATTAAAGATCTGGATTTACGGACTTGCAGAAAATGAGAACCTCATTAATGTTCTTAATGATAAACTAATGCATTCTTTTCACTTAGAAAGGATAAAAAAGCATATTGAACTCAAATTGTTTTTTTATAAAATCCCTCATGAAGAAATAAAAAAACTTAGCAACATTAAATTTACGGAGGCAAGGCTAGTGCCAAAAGCTCGAAGGTCTAAAACTTCTCAAATAACCCAAATAGTCTGCGAGGATTCGGTTTATATTACTCTTTGGATTGATCCTATAAGTACCATAGTGATAGAAAGTAAGTTTATTGCTAAAGAATACATTGATCTCTATGAGATCCTCTGGAATTATTCTAAAAAGATTATTTGATTATTTTTAAAAGAGAGTCTTTTAGACACAATAAGTATACTGGTATACTACGCCAATATATATAATCAGTTCATCATAAACTGTTGTAACGGAGGAAAAATAAAATGACAAAGATAAGAAATAACGTAGAAAAATTGAACGCTCTCATCAAAGAAGGCAAGATACGAGAAGCTTTTGAAGAATATTATGGGGATGATGTAACAATACAAGTGAATGGAAATGCTCCGATAACTGGAAAAGAACCTAATAGGAAAAGAGAAATGATTTTCCTCCAGGAAATAGAAAAATTAAATAGCGCGGAGATAAAGTCAGTTACTTTTGGAGGAATTGATAATAATGTTTCAATGACTGAATGGGCAATAGGTATAGAAGATAAAGACGGAGATAAAAAAACAATTTATCGAGTAAATGTTCAAGAGTGGAGAAATAATAAGATAATAAATGAAAAGTTATATTTTTGCGGAGATCAAAAATTTTAGATAGAAGGCAAGAGGATTCAAGTCTTAAATTTAGACGTACACCTTTATACTACATAGCAATATATAGTCTTCCTTCTTTAAGACAATGAGAAAAAATGAAAAGAAATAATTTTAGATACCGTAGTTCTGAAAAGAATCAAAATAGGAGGAAAACTAAAAATGGCAAAGAAAAGTAGGGGCGGCCGAATGACTGCCGCAAAGGCAAGGGCAAGAAAAAGCAAAGGCGGCATAGGGCATGTAAAAAACAGAGTTGCTGGAAAGAAGATAATGAGGACTTAAGGCAGATTAGGCCTTACACAAAATGGAAAAAACAAACGAAGATAAACTGGACGAAATAAAGAATTGTATAAATCAAAAAGATAGTTTATACTGTATCGATAGAAAAGACTCGGAAGCATTTGAAGAAAGAAGTAAGAAAGAAGGAAAGGGAACTTTACCCATAATGACTTATGGAGATTACATTATCTATTTAAAAGCAGATAGCACAAGTCTTCCAAATATCCCTTTAGCTAAATTTAATTACACTTCAGGAACATTCGAGAAAAAATGGGGTCCAGATCATAAAACGATTGTGCTCACTCCAAATCATTCAAGCATTAGAAAAGTCGAGATAGAAATTCAAGGAATGGATATTCATAATATGAGTCTCCTTCCAGATAAAAGTGGAGATGTACTTGAAGATACTGCGAAGATAAAAATAACTAGACATTATCGCTTTTCTGAAGGAAATTCAGAGAATAAGGGAGACTCCGGTTCGGCATCTCCTGGAGAAACTGAAGCTCGATAAGCTTTAGCCATCTCTATACACTATGGCGAATTCTAATCAAATATAAAAAGTAGTTCCTTTTATCCTATTTGTACCGACTTTATTTCTCTTATTTAAGCTACTCAAACCGATGATAACTATCATTTTAGGGAGTATTCTTCTCGCATACATTTCTTTTCCCCTTTATAAAAGAATAATAAAAAGAATACCTAATAAAATATCTTTCTATTATCTTCTCTTTATCTATAGTATCTATTGCGATACTAATCCCTTTTTCTTTTCTCGCATTCGAGATTACACAGCAGAGATATTATATTTCTCCAAATCTTTATCGAGTGAAATTGAGAAGGGCGCTCTTTTCGGTTTCGGGTGCACTAGTGTTGAATCAAAAACATGTTCCCTTTTCAACCAAGCAGAAAAGTTCAGCTTAGAACGATTATCCACTTTCGGATTTGATAAACAACGGCAAAAATTATTGCCGATTTTCGAAGAAAAGACAACAAGATTTATCCTTCGCATACCCATTATTATTGCCTTTACTTATAACTTATTTCGAAGCATTTAGAGAGAGATTTAAGCAGAATAGGGGTCTTCTATGAATAATTCTAGAAAAAAGATCTCTGGACATTTTATTGTACTATCATGTACTGCGCATGGTTATATAGAAAGAAAAACTTCTCGGTTTATGAGTCTAAAACATATACCTGCAACACGTTTACTTCATCTAGAACCTATCTTAGTGTTGCACATAGAAGACGACTTAGATGATGCATCTCTACTAGAGATATTTACCAGAAGAGAATCCTCTTCTAAAATATCCATCGTACATACACCATTGCTTAACCAAGCTTTAGCGCTGTATCAATCATTACACAAACAATTAGAAATAAGGGGAGGCTATCAAAAAGAGCCCATCATTGTCGTAGATTTCAACTTCGGTAGTGATGATTCTAGAGAAACTGTTGCTAGCATAAGAAAATATGAGAGAGAGGCTAATCTAGTAAGGGCGAGATCGATATTATTTAGCGGTTTAGACTTTACATCATGTGATTCTTCATATCTTCCTGTTAAAGATTTACATGATTTTACAGTGTGTAAAAATGAGAGAGATGGATATAAACAAGTTTCAAGAAAGATTGTTAATTTATATCAAAGCTTGAGCAGTTAAGCCAGTTATAGGGCTCTCAATAAAAATCTGCTAGGAATATTTAAAACCTTTTAAATAATTAAAAAGGTTTAAGCCCGTACCAGGCTAAAGAAAAAAGTGTCTCAGTTGGCATCTCTATACCAACTTTATGTTTATTTCGTTAGTTTAGATATTATTCCTCCAATAAGGAGCCCTAACAACGAAGAGCCTAGAACGCCTATAACTAAAGAGGGAGTTATGCCTCCAGATAAGAGTCCATAAATTACGAAAGCAATCATTCCAATCATCCCAAATATAAATTCTGTGACAAGCGTCTTTTCCTTAATAGATGGCCTTATCCATGTTGCCAGAACTGCGATAGCTATAACGACAACAAATGAAACAAAAATATAAGATCCAATAATTAAATCTTGTATCCATATAGAAATTAATGTTGCTAAAATTGCTAAAACAAATATTACTTTTCTCAAGGCCCTTACTACTCTTCTTTTATCCCAATCGAAGAAGTCCTGAATCAGAGATGCTCCTGCTGTGAAAATATAGGTATCTATCGAACTCATAATGGCTGCAAATAACAAAACAACTGACAGTCCTAGCAGTCCTTCAGGTAGGAGATTAGCAAATCCATGAATTAAAGCAAGATCTGGATCAATTTCAGGAAATTGGACTTTCACTGTTAGGGCGATAAGTGCTAATAAGAAAGCCATAATTGCATAAATTATAACTGAAATTAATAAGCCGTTTCTAACTTCTTTTTTACTTTTAGCAGAATATACTCTTTGCCATAAGTCTGGAGATCCAAATGCAAACATTACTCCTACTATAAAAAATCCAAGTATTGTAACAATATCAGCCTTGAATATTTGCCATTCCGAAGAGGGGATTAAGGAGCCATTGAAAAGCAAGACAGCTAGCAAAACTAATATTAACATCATGGCAAGATACTGCAAAATGTCTGTTTTTACTACAGCATTAAATCCTGCCATTAGGATATATAATAAAACAACAGCCATTACAAGAAAAGCACAAATCCAAAATTCCCATCCCGTAAAGAACACAAAAAGCTTAGTGGCTGCAATTAGGTTTACAACCAAAAGACCAAACATTAAGATAATTGATAGCAAAGAGGCGAAAAATCCTGCTTTTTTACCATAAGCAAACTTAAAGTAATGAGGTAGCGTATAATGTTTATCCGTTACTCTTTCTTTGACTTTCATAGCAAAGGGAATAAAGAGCAATGCTCCTGCAACAACACCTATAAAGTACCAAATTGCAGAAAATCCCCAAAGGTAAACCAATGCTACAAACGTCATTAATATTGAGCCTGTTTTACTTGCATTCGTAGTCATCATAGTCTGCCAAGTACCAAGTTTTCTATCTGCGATTAGATAATCTTCATCTTTTTGATTTCTAGAAGAATAATACCCTATAAATAGCAATACGGCGAAATAGATGAAGATGAAAAGAAGGTCGAGTGTTCCTAAAGCCATAAGCAAATTAACAAATTTATGATTATATATGTTTCTTTTTGTCCTATTCAGCAGTTCCTAACTATGGCTGGAGTGTGAGACGCCCGGACCAAGATTTGAACTTGGGAATCGCTTGCGCGAAACGGGATTAGCAATCCCGCGCAGTAACCGCTGTGCCATCCGGGCTTAAATAAAGTTGGAATTGAGGAGTTTTAAAGTTTATTGTTAAGAAAAAGCTGGGAAAAAAAGTTACTTAATGCTCTTAATGAAATCATTAAAAGCTTCAATAATCTTGGCTTGCTTGCTAGGGATAAATTTGATTGATCCTGCCCTCTTATGTCCGCCGCCCTCTACAAATGCTCCAGGAACTTTCTTGTTAAGATAATCAATCATCTCATGAACCGAGAATTTAGATTCATCTGTTGCTCTGAGAGTCATGGCATCAGGCATTATTCCCGCAGTCACTAGTCTTTCTCCTTTCTTTTCTTCTTGAGCATGGTCATGAATCATGCTGACGCACCTTCCAGGCTTAGGATAAAAGAATCTTGGAAAATTCTTTTCTATATCCAGATATTGTACGGTAATGTTGCCAACTTTTTTCATCTCAACAGCCTCCTTGGCTATTGCTAATCCTTTAGCATCTAGATTTTTAATGTAGGGGGCAAGAAGAGAGACAAGCGCTTTCTGTTTTTCCATAGGTTCGCCAAAAAGAACTTCAATATATTCTCGAGCTTCCATAAATCTTAATTTTGCAGATACAAAGTCAAGCACGACGGAGATATCCATCAGCAAATCTTTATCATACCCTTTAGTAGCAGCATGTTTTAAATATCCATCAAGAGCAGCTGGATTGTCAACTCTATCTGCTAATCCAGCCATTGCAGGTATTTGCAAAATATTTAAGGCAGGGTCAGGATTAATGAATCTGGCAAGTTCAGTACATAGCATTCCTGCGGAAAATCGAGAGCCGTCTTCTCCCACTAAAAATGGATTGATATGAACTAATACTTCCGGAGAGATAACATCTTCTTCAAATACATGGTGATCTACGACAATAAAATCTAGACCATGAACTTTTCCTTGTTGTATTCCCAAAAGATCTTCTCTTCCAGAGCCAGTATCAACTATCAGCACTAAAGGCATCTTGTTTGAGAATTTAGCTGCAGCAGAAAGTGAATGAGAAGTATCTCTAATCGAATCATCTATCTCATATAAGGGGGCATGGCAAGGAGCCCTAGTATAGAATTCCCAAGCAGCTTTCAAGGAGTTATGTTGTTTAACTATGAGGGGTAAAATTGCCCTCTCTAATGCATATCCTGAGGAATATCCATCCGTATCATTGTGATGTCTTATTATGATGGGCCTATTTTGAATAATTGCCAATCTTATTTCAGTAGCCGCTTTGATAAATCTCTCTTTTAATTTATGTAGGATCGGATCTTCAACTAAGAAATCAATAGGCTTGACTTTAGCTCTTTCCCTTTCTATCTCAGAAATTTTAACTAAAAGATCCTGTCTATCTTTTTCTTCAAGTTTCAGCATTCTGTCGACCTCTCCCTGCAAGGCATCATCAAATTCTCCAATAGTAACTATGGCATTAACTGCATCTCCAGCATTTAAGTGAGGGTAAGCTCTCACACCTGCTCCTTCAAAAGCTTTCAAAGGCAAGCTTCCAGTACCATCATTTAAATAGAATATAGTGGGCCCTCCAGTCTGCTCAATCTGATCAATTAGGCCTAAAATGTAGAATCTTTTACCAATATTCGCTCTAGATAAATCTGCGATTGTTGCACCTTGCGGTTGCGCCTCGAATCTTTTTGATTCGCCTCCCCTAGGAGAAGGGCGCCCTTTATGTTGAAATTTGTTTTTCATGTGTTAAAAATAAGACCTCATTGTAATAAAATCTTGAATATCAATAATCTATAGTGGTAATTTTAATTTAAAAGCTTTACTCTTTTAGGAATTAAGATTTAAGCCTAGAAAGTGCCACTATGAGGAGCACTATCAATAAAATAAAGGATCCAATAAGGAATATCAAAGACCAAGTATTCCAAGATAAGCTGACTTTGCCCTTGCTATCTTTAAGGTTATTTTCTGTATCTAAAGTTATTTTTCTTCTATTCAATGAAGTTGTTGAGGGTTTATTTGAAAGTTCATCATCAAGGAAGTCATCTTCACTGATTATTCTTCTAATTCCATCATTGTCATCATCTTCATCTTCATCGTTATCATCTCCAACTACAACTTGTCTTGCAAGAGTAGTGTCTGTTCTAGATACTCCATTTTTATTTGAATTTTCACTAGTGTCAACAGTATAGACTGTGATAATGTAAGAGGTGTTTGCATTTAATCCAGTAGCAGTATAGCTATTCCCTGTTGCCATTATAGCAGTAGATCCGCCTATAGAAATGAGAACATGATCAAAATCAAGATCGCTTGGATTGACCCAACTCCAACTTAAAGTGCTTTCGGTTCTGCTTGTGAGGGTAAGATTGGAAATAGGGGCAGGAGGAGTTGTATCTCCAGGTATGATTGGAGCAACTCTAAAGGCGATGCTGGCATTTACAAGAACTCCCTGGGCATTTTTAGCGAAAGCCCTTAATGATACTTCGCCAGATGGGAAAGTTACTAATTGCTGCCCGGTATAAATTACATTAGCACCATTATTGACAGAATACCATACTTCGGTCGCATTAATTGCTTCCAGTTCTAAGAGTATACTATTATCGGCATAGGTTTTCCCATTTTCAGGACTCAAGATTCTTAGTGAAGGATAAGGCAAGTTATTAGGAACTTCAACTCCAGCAATGCTTAATTCCTTAGATTCTTTTCTTTCTTGGGAATTTAAGCATTTAATATCGTTAGGCAAAGAAGATACTTCAACAGTATAATTCCCAGGATTAACTGTAAATTCAAATGATTCTGATCTTTTTTCAGAAGGATTCATTTCTCTTACAAATCTCTCTTCATAAAGCTGGCCGTCTTTTGTTAACTTTACTTTTACATCAACATCAACAGAAAGTAAGTCTTTCAATTCAATAGGATTATATCCTACTGCTCCAGTATTATAATCTACAGGGGAGATAAGGCTGAAGCTTGTATTTGCTACTTGGAAATAAACACTTAGAATGCCTTCTCTTTGGTTGACTGTAAAATCAGTTATATTAGCATAACAGTTTTGCTTTTTTGTTAATATGTTTGTAAATGGACCTTGAGGATCACTATCGTCTTTTCCGGCATAGTCAGCATTAATTTCATATGGGAAATAACCTTCTTTAAACATGAATATCCCGTATCCATGAGGAGACTGCAATTGCTCAGGATACTCAAGAGTTATTTCATTTCCTTGAGAAGTAAGAGTTTGGCCGCCCCATAATCTGCCGCTAACATCGCTGCACTGGGAGTTAGCACAAACAAATCCTATAACATTAACATTACTAATAGTTTGATCAGTAACGGTTAAGGTATTATCATCATTTATAATGCCTAATTTAAAATTATTTCTTTCAGTTCGCGTGGCGTCAACTGCAGCAATAGATAGGGCCATGATCGCCAAAGCAACTACGTAAATTAGTATCTTATTTTTCATCTTAATTTCCTCTAACTGAAATTCCTTCTCTCACTCTTCCGCCAGTGCCCACATTGCCTTGGCCAGGATTAGTTACTGAAGGCCCCTCATCGATTCTTCCCCCGCTACCGACGTTACTTGGAGGAGGGCTTCTCCCGCCATTTCCAGAATCAAATTTCCAATCATAAACTCCATGGGCTGCACCTGCTGCAGCTGCTCCTTTAGCTAAGCCTAAAGCAAAAGCTTTCCAGTTAACTCCTGCTTCCCCATCAACAACAACAGTTAAAGTATTCCCATCTGAGTTAACACTCTTGAAATTATTTCCATAAACAATTCCCAATCCCCCTTCTTTATCCTCAAATAAGGCCACATCTTTCGCCCCAAGGTGTTTTGCTCTCTCAAAGATTGCAAGATTTCTAGCTACAGAATCTTCAAGCCCTATATTGATAGCATTCCTGCTTTGCACCATCATCGTTTCTCCAGGAGCCTTTCTACCTTCAAAATAACCCACTGTGAAATCAAGCAATTCTGCAGCCCCAACTCCTGCTGCTCCAGCAAGCCCTGCATTGCTATTAATAGTCTCTCTTAATATTACATAGGCAGTACCTGCTTGCCCTGCCATTACTCCAATGGCTGGAACAACATTTCTTCTAAATTTGCCGTTAAATTCTGGAGAAGCAAAATCAAGAGTTATGCTTAGATCGCCGTTGGCAGATTCATGAGCCACATAACTTGCGAATTTGTTTGTTAAATCCTGCGAATGAAATTCTACTCCCAATATTCCTTTCTGTCTTGAAAATTGATTATCTGCAGATCTGTCGCTTGCAAAGTTGCGATCGGCATTACCAACATCTAGGAAAACATATCCGGGGCGATCTTGCCTTACTTTATCCTCGACGCGCTTAATTTCATCGAGGTAAGAATTTAGGGGGCCAGTTGTGTTAACTTCTTGCATATCAAATCCATAGACTCGATTAGTACTATTCTCAGTTATTACAGTATCGTTGGTCGGGAAATAGAAATTCGCATTTAGTTTTGGCAAAATTCCACTATATGTCTCAGAGAGCCGCTTGCTCTCGGAATAACTTAAAGGATTTTGAGTGCCTGTAGGATAAGTAATATTATAATTATTAGTCATCCCGCTTGCTCGGATCACCTCGTTAGTCGCTTTAACTGCATTTATTCCTTCTGTTAAGACTCTTGCACTGCTTCTATTAACTCTGGAAATATCTTTAAGATCATGATTTTGTGTAGTCATGCAACCTGAGAGTATTGCTGCAAGTCCTCCAAGTGCGGCTATTTTACCAAATTTCATAATGATCCTCCTTTGATTCTTTTAAGAGTCTCGTAATTGCCGAGTAAAAGTGCCTTATCTGCAGTATTTATAGATAAAACCACTGGATTTTTTGGATTAGATTTCTGCGCCTTGCCAAAATCACCTACAAATTGAGCAAGCGCATCCATATAAGTGAAGCCAGGCATATAGCCTTCAACACTATAAGCAAATGAAGCTTCTAATCCTGCGCTTGCGCATAACTGTTCAAAAGCCTTGCTATTTGGAAAAGTAGGCTGGTAAACTGCGGCAATACCCTTGCCTAGGGCTTTAAGTTCAGCAATATTATCGATGAATCTGCCTTCCGGACTTGATAAAAATGGCACTTCTCCGATATTTCCAAATGTTCTTGTAGAATCGTCAAATTCAGTTGTTGCCCAGGGATATGCCGGTGCGGTAAATGCAGAACTCGTTATTAATTGATAGACTAATGCTCCTTCCTTCATGGCTCTTTCTTCAGCAACTCTTCCGGCAAGATCTCTCGCATTTAATTCACTTAATTCAGCCCGATAACTATTGATCTCATTATCTAGATCTTTAATTTGTTTTTGAAGAATTGAGATCTCTTGCGCACTTCGTTTTACATCAGAACTTAAGACATTATTAGAAGTCTGAGTAGCAGTAAATCTGTCTTCCAAACTTGAGTAACTAATATTCATACATTCTAGTTGGTCTTCTAAAGAATCTCTTTCGCTTTTTAGAAGGTTATATTTTTGTAGAGAGACGGTATTTGTATCCGCGTTTTGAATAGTAATTGTAGTGGTTATTTGAGTATTAGTTGTGCTATTGGCTTGAGAATTATTAGAACTTGCATCTTGACCATATGAATTATATGCTCCAAAAGCTAGAAATGCGCCAGTAGCCAAAGCAGCGGCCCTCGCTCCAAAGCTTCTATTCTGTTTGCTAACTACCCTTGAACCATCGGACGCCAGATCAATAGTAGAATTTTTATAACCGCTCATCATTTTGTAATTGTATAGTTAATACAAAGCAAAATCCTATATAAACTTTGCCGTGATTTTTTTGTTACTGGATAAGGTGACAATTACATAGGAAGAACCTATTAATATCACTAAATCCGTCAGATAATTTATAGAGGTGTTAATAGTATTTATTCCTTTCTACACTCGAGTCTACTTATTAGAATTTTTAGCAATCTTCTCAGCTTTTTCAATCATCTCTTTCTTCAACCCAAGAAAAACTCCCCCTTCTTTGCCACCGACATAACTGCTTTCACCAGGCTTTATTATCTTATTTAAACTTTCTAATTCTATATCAATATGAGTGACACTCGCTCCGGACTTGCCTTTCAAATGAATGTAGACATCTGCCTTTCCCAGATTAATTTTTCCTTCGCTTGGTCCGGACATTTTTCTGCTCCTGAATTCTTATATCATTAATATAATGCATTGCAGACAGAAATCCCAGGCCACAGCAGGCAATAGACAAAGGCAAAGCTAAGTAATTCCATATTGGGTAAAGTACAGCTATCATAATAGCAGGCAAAGCAAAGCCTTGGACGAAGGTAGTAACTTTAGCAACATATCTTGCCTGAGGGATCTCCTTTCCTGAAACAAAAGCAATCAAAGCAAAAGGTGCGGTAATAACTTCTCGAGTCATTGTTAAGAGCAGCATAATTCCATGGAAACCTGTCAAATAACCCTTGATTCCAAAGACTACAACAAAAGCAGTTGCCGTCCCCATCCATAAGAATCTATCGGCGATCATATCTGCTTTTCTCCCGAATTCGCTAACCCACTTGAATTTTCTTGCTAGTTGCCCATCAAACCAGTCAGTTAGTGCCGCAACTACAAAAACAACAATAATCGTGCTAATCTTAAAATTAGTGAATATCATATAAATTATAATAAATGTAAGTATAATCCTGCTAATACTCAAGAAATTTGGGATGTTTGAAAGAATAAGCAGTCTCGTATTCTGATGAGTTTGCGTTTTTACCATGTCAATTATACGATGGCAAACTTTAAAAGTCCTCCCATACCCCTATAAGTATAGCGCGGTAGAGCAGCCTGGAGTGCTCGCGAGGCCCATAACCTCGAGGTCGTGCGGTTCAAATCCCACCCGCGCTATTTTTATTTTAAGTAAGCTTTAAATGATTAATTTTCTTAAAAGTTAAATGGGTTTGGAATTAGGAATAATTTTTGCTTTTATTGCAATGTTATGTTGGGGTTTTGGTGATTTTCTGATACAGAAGTCTACTAGGAAGTTTGGAAATTGGGAAACTTTATTTATCATTACTCTTTTTGGGGCCTTGGTATTATTGCCGTTTGTTTACAAAGACTTTATTGACTTATTTTCCTCTTTTGACCACACAGTTCTGTTATTGGCAGCATCCCTAATCTATCTCGCGGCGGGAATTTTAGATTTAGAGGCTCTCAAAAGAGGCAAGCTCGCAGTTGTTGAGCCTTTATGGTCTTTAGAGATTCCAGTCTCAGCCCTCGCAGCTTTCTTTATAATATCGGAGACAATAAGCTCTTATGAAATAGGCCTCATATCTGGCCTTATTATAGGCTTAGTCTTAGTTTCTTTAAAGTCTATAAAATTTAAGAAACACATCTGGTTGGAAAGATCTGTCTTCATAGCAATACTAGCGGCAGTCACTATGGGATTTGCCAATTTCTTTATAGGCATAGGATCCAGGGAGACTAATCCATTACTGGCAAAATTCTTCTTTGATTTAGTATTTGTCATAGTTGCTTCTATTGTATTATTTTGTCAAGGTAAATTTAGAAAATTAAGAAAAGATGTAATGACAAATAAAAAGTTTGCTTTAATAATGTCCCTGCTCGATAATTCAGCTTGGCTGGCTTTTGGTTTTGCAATGGTTCTGACCCCTATCGCAATAGCAGTAGCCATATCTGAGAGCTATATAATAATCGCAGTCCTATTGGGGATATATGTAAATAAAGAAAGGCTCAAGTACCATCAGAAGATTGGAATAGTTTTGGCTATAATCTCAGCCATCCTGCTCTCTACATTTCTAACTTAATTAGTTTCTAATTCCGAACATTGCCCATTTTTCAACAGCCCATTTCATAAAAGCAGCCGGGATTCCAGTAATAACTATTTTTTTATAAGTAATTAATCCATTAAATTTTCCCAGACTTATAACCATCACTCGGGGTTTAGGCTTATACTCTAAAAGGGGAATTTTATCTATTTGCCTTATAATATTTTTTGCAGCAAGTCTTCCCATTATCTCAGCATTTTGAGCTAGGGCCTCTTGGTTTATATTGCATATATCTCCTGCTGCAAAAATTCTTTTACAATTCTCTACCTGCAAGGAAGAATTAACTTTAATCCGGCCGTTTTTATCCAATTGATTGTTAAAATTCTTGCTGAGGAATGAAAAATTAGGTTTAATCCCAGTGCAGAAGAAAGCAATATCCGGCCTCAAGCGAGATCCTTTTTGGGTGAAATATGTTCCATCTTTAACATGGGTTACTTTATCTTCGAGAACTATTTTTACATATCTCTCCAAAAATTCTTTAACATGCCTCTGAGCTTTATGGCCTTGTCTTGCCATCAAACAATTATTCGGGTCAATCATAGTTATTTTCTTATCCTTATATTCATCCAATATCTCTGCAGCAAGCTCTACCCCTACTAGCCCTCCTCCAATAATTAACACTTCTTGCGCAGATTCTAATTTTTTGTGATAAGATATCAGTTCTTCAGATCTAGACGCAATAACCAATTTGTAGTCTTTAATAGGAGTTTCATATTTTGATCCAGAAGCGATCAAGCAATAGTCAAAATCAATCATTTCTTTCTTGTTCTTTGATTTAACAAAGAGAGAGTTATTTTTTAATTCAATCACTTCTCCGCAAATAATTTTTGACCTTTTAAGATAATGTGAATGCAAAACCCTCATTTTTTCAAAATGTTCAGGATGGACAATAGTTCTTAATATTCCGGGAGTAAATTCAAAATAAGATTTGGTATCAATTAAAGTTATCTGTAATCTTTTATCTTTCTCAAGATACTTGGCCGCGATAGCTCCAGCAAAACCTCCTCCAATAATAACGATTCTAATCATAGAATTATTCTTTTTTATCCAGGGCAATCTTTCCAGGGCCTCGTAGGAAAAGCAAGACTAATACTGCAATCCCCAATATATGGAAGAATAAGTTAGAGCTTAATATTCTAAATATGTCTCCTCCAGATTTCACTGCCCCCGGAATAAGCACTCCTAATGTTGCAACTGCTAAAATGATTATCAAAGGCCAGACTATATACTTAGTCTTCCAACCAATTATTAATAATAGGCCAAAGATAAGTTCAGAGAATATAAGAATCCAAGCGAAAATTCCAGGAACAGGAAAACCTATGTTCCCAATCATAGTGGCAATTCCGGCATTTCCAACTTTTTGAACCATTAAGAATTTACCCAAGCCAGCTAAAAAGAACATTGCTCCTAGAATAATTCTAACTGCAAAAAAACCCCAATCTAATTTTCCTTCTTTCATTTTGCCACCCTATTTATTTAGATTAGGGGTATAAAAACTTTATGAAAGAAGGGAGCATGCATTAAATATTAAAATCTCTCCAAATTAGATATAGCATGACAAAAAAAGATTCTTTTGCAGAAAGATGTTATTCTTTTCTCAGGCAAGTCCCAAAAGGAAAGGTAACTACCTATAAGGCCTTAGCTGAAGCCTTGGGCACAAAAGCATATCGAGCAGTTGGGCAGGCAATGCACTGCAATCCCTATGCACCGATAGTGCCCTGCCATAGAGTGGTTTGTTCCGATGGAAGAATAGGAGGATTCGCTTTTGGAGTGAAAAGGAAAATTAAAATGTTGAAAAGAGAAGGAATAAAGGTTAAAGAGGGAAAAATAGAAGATTTTTCCCAAATTATCTCTAAACTTTGAGTAAAAATAAATATACATAAAGTTTATTAAAGTTCAATAGATGACTTTTTCCCATGGAACTGTATCGGAAGACTTTATCTTGCGGGGCAAAATTTATAGGGTGTGATTTTGCAGGAACAAAACCAAATCTAGCCTTGGGCCTTTTAGT
The DNA here is from genome assembly GCA_030698805.1 of Nanobdellota archaeon. Lineage (GTDB taxonomy): Archaea > Nanobdellota > Nanobdellia > Pacearchaeales > GW2011-AR1 > VGKP01. The sequence continues at coordinate 70,338 of JAUYMA010000003.1, read as the reverse complement.
GCCTCGAGGTTCAGCGCATGATCCTGCAGAGCTAGAAGGATCACATCATTTCTTAGAGCACTTATTATTCAAGAGCAAACAAAACAGCCTAAGGAATGAGCTTGCAAGAATGATAGAAGACCACGGTGGAAACTGGAATGCCTGGACAGATTATCTGCATACTGTTGTGCATTGCACTCTTGCTCAAGACCAGGCAGACATAGGAGTTTCTTTTTTAACTGAACTTGCCAATAGGTCTCCAGAGTTCTCGCCCCAAAATCTAGGTATAGAAAGGAAGGTAATCTACAGAGAGATAGAAAGGGCCAATGATGATCCTGCAGAGCTAGTATCCTCTTTGGCCCATAACGAATTATACCTGCCACCATTCGCAGGCCCAATCTTAGGAACAAAAGAATCGGTAGAAAGAATGACTACCACTGATATGCTACATCTGTGGCAGAAAGGTTATTCGCCTTCCCACTTCACTATTGTTGCGGTAGGGAAAGTAAATTTTAATGACCTGGCTGGAGAGTTTGAATCAAGGTTAGAAAAAAGCTCTCTGAATGGAAACGGTCAAGGAGATTCAGAAGGAATAATCATTCAGCCGCAGGAAAAAGGTTGTAGGACAGTGATAAAAGAAGGTTTAGAACAATGCCATTTTGGATTTGCTACGCATACACCTTTCCCTTCAGACCACTTATTCAATGCATTTATCTTATTAGATACTTATCTAACAGAGGGAACTTTTTCAGAGTTAAATTACACAATAAGGGAAAGAAGGGGAGAAGCATACGGGGTCGAAGGAGAGTTGGATTGTGGAAGAGGATATGGGTTGTACGTTGTTAAGGCGGGAATCTCTCCTCATAAAGTAAAAGAAATATACGATCTCATAAGGGAGGGATTTAACTCTGCTATACACATGGAAGAACGAGAACTAGACAGATTAAAGATAATGGCAAGGGGCCGGGAAGATAACACTGAGTTTGATAAAGAAGATCTAATGACTCATCTGCTTAGAAGGGAGGATGACGGGCGCGGAGCAGAATCTTTTTTCAGGATAAATGAAGATTATGAAAGAATTAGTTTAGATCAGATCAGATATGTAGCCAATATACGGGAACCCACTATTGTAACAATTAGCCCAGGAGATTTTCCTGCTTAGCAATCATCACATTTTTATAATCCTCTTTTTTTATGAATAGATGGCACTCATATTAGGCATAGACGATGCAGGCAGGGGCCCGATCATAGGGAGTATGTTTCTTGGAGGAGTTTTATTAAAAAAAGAAAATGAAATTATGTTGAAAAGTGAGGGTGTTAAAGACTCAAAAAAATTACTTCATCCAGCAAGAATAAAATTAGCAGGACTAATCAAAGATACTGCGATAAAGTATAAAGTAGTCCAATCAACACCTTCCCAAATAGACAAGTCCATTGCTTCAGGGATCAATCTTAACACTCTAGAAGCCATTAAAACAGCAGAGATAATAAATGAAATTTGCCTGGGAATAAAGGACAAGATTCAGGTGATTGTTGATTGTCCCTCTGTAAACACTAAAGCCTGGAGACTGACACTTCTTAATTATATCAAGAACAAAGACAATTTAGAGATAATATGTGAGCATAAAGCTGATGTAAATCACCCTTCTGTTTCAGCAGCCTCGATCTTGGCAAAAGTAGCTCGAGAAGAAAGTGTAGAAAAAATAAGAGATGAATATGAAAAATATGGTAATATTGGCTCAGGTTATCCTTCAGATCCTGCCACAAAGCTATTTCTTAAAAAGAATGGTCAGGCACTTGAAAATTCAGGAATATTTAGAAAAAGTTGGATGACTTGGAAAGAATTATTTGAGGAGAAAATTAAAAAACAATCTACGCTTGGGGAATTCTGACTGCTGAACCTAAAAGGGCAACTTCATCATATAATCTTGTTATAATTCGTTTAATAGAATCTACAGAATTTACTCTTTCTCTTTCTTCCTCATGGCTCCCAATGATTTCGCAGGATATGCTATAATCAGGATGGAGCAAAAAAAGAGGTCCATCTCTACCTGTTTTAAATCTTTCATCCGGTAGAAAATTATTCTTCATAGACATTTGTATCAAAGGAACCCTAATTTCATAGCTCATAGCGAGAGTCTCGATGCCCTCTGGGAAAACAGTGGATACAGGGACAATAGTTTCTCTAATGCGGTCTTTAGTGCTCTCCCGAGGGAAATATCTAATCTTCATAGTGCTTTCTAAAGGATTTATGGGGAAATCTCCCTTTGCGAACGCATCCAATAGACGGCTATTAAATAAGTCAGCAACGCTTATCATGTAAGTTTCGTTTTTTAAACTAAATTTCTGAGAAGGATAATTACTCATTCTCTTTCGGTTCCTCCAAAGTCTCAGCAGCCAAAGGAGCTTCATCTAAGATTTCTTCTTTAGCGTTATTTTCTTCAAGCGGAGAGGAATTCTCTTCTCTTGCAATAATTTCAGGAGGAAGAGGCTCATCCATCTTGAGACTCAACACTTTAGATACTCCTTCATGCATGCTTACCCCATAAAGGATATTAGAATTCATAATGATCGCATCATTGTGGGTGATAACTATATATTGGCCTGATTTCATATATTGCCCCAGCAGAGCCGCAAGCCTTTCAGAATTTCTTTTGTCTAATGCCGCGTCAATTTCATCAAAAATGTAGAAGTGATAAGGTTTGTATTCCTGTATTGCAAAAAGCAGGGACAAGGCAACAAGAGTTTGCTCGCCTCCAGATAAAGAGGTAACATCAAAGTATTTGCCCTTAGCAAGTCTCACGACAATATTCACCCCTCCTGCAAAAATGTCTTCCTTATTCTCAAGCTCCAGGAAAGCAATTCCTTTATTATAGAGTTGGGCAAAGTTACGGGTAAAGAGTTCATTTATTCCCTTGAAGGCTTTCATGAACGATCTCCTCTTTTTTGCGTCAATTTCATCAATAATCTTTAGGATCTCTTGCCTTTCTTTTTCAATAGTGTTGACTTTTTCTTGTACTTCATCATATTCTTTCTTTATTTCATCGTAAATTTCCAGAGCCCGCATATTAATTGAACCTATCTCTCTCAGCGCCTCCTGAGTTTTTACCAATCTCTCTTCTAAGGCGTTAATACTCGCTTGGATATATTCTACTCCAGAATAATCGCTCATTTCCATGTCTAATGATTCTCTCTCCGCATCAATTTTAGCCTTGCCTATCTTAAGGTAATTTATTTGATCCTCAATCTGCCTAACATTATTCTGTATGTCTGAGGACTCGACGCTTTTTTCTTGTATTTCTTTTTGTAATCCATCTCTTCTTTCAAACATCTTCTTGAATTTCTCATTAAGCTTTCTCTCAAGATCTTCCTTATTCTCAAGCTCTCCTATTTTTCTGTGAAGGTTTCCAGAAAGATCTTTAATATAAGATTCAAGATCCTTTATATCTAGGCTGCTTCTTGTAATAATGTTCCTTATCTTCTCAAGCTCCCGCTCTTTATAGAGAAGTGTGGTATCAACATCTTCTTCTGTTCTGGAAGATATCTCCTCTATTTCAAGTATCTTAGAATTATAATTCTCATCGATCTTTGAGAAATCAAAAGTCTTATTTTCAAGGTTCTTAGTTTTTTCCTGCAGGTTTTTAATTTCATCTTTAAGGGCTTGCTCTCTTTCCACAATCCTTTTCAAATGCTCTTTCTTCTCTTTTATATTTCTGTGCTTGATAAGCTCAATATCTCCCTTAGATATTTTATCACCAATTTCCTGTATCTCTTTCCAGATTTTTTCCCTATTGGACTTTATTTCTTCTAGTTGCTGCTGGGCTTCAAATAGCTTTGTCCTAGAAATTTTCGTTTTCTCACTTGCATCTTTTAATACATGGCTAATGTGTTCTTGGGTTATTTTGCTCTGGCAGAGGGGGCAAATATCAATCTTTTGTACATCACTAACAGTTTTCCCGTGACGGTCTATTTCAGATTCAGAAACTGAGATGGCCCTTTCATTTTCTAATTCACTCTGATGTAAAGAATCTATTTCATCCCTTTTTCGAGCAAGATGGTCCTTTAGTTCTTTGAGCTTATTGTTACATTCTTCCTCATTGTGGTAAACCAAATTTCTTGAATATTCTTCTAATTGTTTTAGAACAGATTCAGATTCAACCGAATTGTGGGTTATCTGTCTTTCTCTATCCTTAATCCTTTCATGTAAAGAGGACAATTCCGACTTGAAGGTCAGAACTCTTTTTCTCTCTTCTTCTATTTGGGCGAGCTCATCTTTCTTCTTCTTTAATTCTTGGGCTTTCTTGGCCATTAAAGGAGACTTCTCTTTCAATCCTTTTACTTCAGACTCTATATCTGGAATAGATCTGCTCATCTCTTCTATTCTTCTTTCTATCTCCGCTTTTCTATGCTCATAGTTCTCCTTTCTTACCTTGAGCCCTTCTATCTCAGCCTTTAAGTTGGCAATCTGATTGTGCAGCGTTTCTTGTTCTATCCCAGTTGATTGTTGAATGTCTTTGTTAATCTGATTTATTTTCTCAGATATTTCTTCAATCATCTGCTTTGCTTTTTCCCATCCAGCCTTAATTTTATCTTTTTGCTCTGTTTTAGTGGCAATAGACTTCTCTATAGATTCAAGCTCTCTTTGCTTATCTTCAAGTTTTTTATGTACAATTGAACCCTTAATTCTCTTAACACTAGATTCAAGCTCCTTAAATCTTAAAGCTTGGGATCTTTCCTTGTCAAGATTTCTCATATAAACTGTCCTTTCTCTTAGTATTGCAGAAACTTCCTTAAGTTTTTCTTCTGTTTTTTCGAGTTCGTGCAGAGATTTCTCTTTTCTTAACTCGTATATGGAGATTCCAGCCACTTCTTCTATAATCTTTCTCCTTTCCTCAGGGTGCATTTTAACTACTGCTTGAATCTGGCCTTGTAGAATAAGGTTGAAGCCATGAGGATCAATGCCTGCCTGGGCGAGCATCTCAATGATCTCAATCCTTGTCTTTAATTCATCATTGATCTTGTATACACTCTGGCCGTTATATTTTACAGCCCTTTTTATTGTAACTTCATCTTGGTCTATAGAGAAAGCCCGGTCAGTATTATCAAATACGAGCTCTACTGAAGCCTCTCGGGCAGGTTTAATATATTTAGAGCCCATAAAGAGAAGATTCTTGGATTTAGCAGCCCTGATAGATTTGATAGATAGCCTTCCTAAAACAAAGCAAAGTGCATCAGAAACATTACTTTTACCCGATCCATTAGGGCCTATAATTACATTTATGCCCCTGTCAAAGATAATTTCTGTCTTTCTGGCAAAAGATTTGAAACCGTGCATCACCAGTTTTTTTATAAAAACCATATAATATCGAGATTTTTCAGATATTTAAAAGTTGTCGGAGAGTTATAAGACTAAAACTCGAGGGCCCTCTCGCACTAAGTGAAGTTATGTTGAAAGGAAAATTTAGTTCTATCTTTTCGATTAAGTGCGAGGAAATTTATTAGTTTCATTCTAAATGGATAAATTATGGATACAATGATAAGAGTGCCTAATAAAGAATAAATTGACCAATATTCTTTATCTTTTCCTGCCCCTAACATTATGAATATTAATTGGTCAATTATGAGTCCTGCTCCAATTCCATATAGTAAAAGTTTTGGATAATGTGCAGATTTTGGGATTATAAATCCCCCTATTACAAGAACAATTCCGAACCAAAAATGATGAATTATCATGCCAAAGACTTTTATATCGATTTCTGGCCAGATCATTATAGCAAATCTGGATATAAGGATGGTTAGAAGTATCAGGAGGTAAAACAAATTTTCTCTTTTCATTTTGTTGCAAATATGACTTTTAATTCCTTTAAATCATTATTGGCCACATTGCCTTTTTCTATCTATCCCCCTCTTGGCCATTTAAGGCCGTTTTTTTCATCAACCCTTCAATTTTTACTACTTAATTAAAAAATAAAAAAATATTTTTAGTAGTAACTTTCGCCTACTTCTCTCTGTCTTTCAGGTTTTCTTGTTAACAAAACGATAAGAACTACGAGCAATACAATAAATATAATTGCAAGGATAACTGTCAATAAAACAGTTGTATTCCCTCCAATTGTTGTACCGCCTACGCCGCTCTTCTCTACATTCGCAATAAAGCTCTCTTTGCTAACTAGTTCTCCGTCAGATTGAACTGTAACTGTAAAATCATAGACGCCTGCTTTAGCAGCAGAAACATCGACTTTAACAGTGTCAGTTGAACCGGCAGGAATTGCAAGGATAGGTGAGTTGGTATTAGCTACTAATCCGCTAGGAGCGTCTATAGTAACAGTGTATACCTTTACCTTATTCCCTGAGTTAACCAATGTAAGACTGTATTCAGCTGATCCACCTGCTCTGAACGTCTTGCTCTTAGCTGGTGAAACAACCATACTTTCATCTCCGGATCCAACTACTGCAACTTTTTTGGTTACAGTTGTAGTTGAGTCTGCGTTGTAAGCTTCTACTTCAATAGTGTAGACGCCAGGCTTTGCGTTAGAAGGAATTCTCAAGAGAATTCTTCTTGCAGCAGAGTCTTCTTTATCCAATCTATCTTCATGTCCATCAATGATAGGTTGGTCAACAGCAGATAAATCTCCGAAGTAAGCTCTTTCTTCAATGCCAAGGGCAGGTATTCTTGCTCTGACAAAAGTATCTTCAGCAAAGTGTCTTCCTCTGTTCTTTAGAACAACGTCTAAAGAGAGGGTTTCTCCACTGACGACTCTACTATCGGCATCAACATCGAGAATTTCTACAAGGTAGGATTCTCTTTGTGCCAATAGGGAGATAGTTTCGCTATCTCCTTCGCCATTATTTCTACTAGTAACAGATATGTCTAGATCCAAAGCTTCATCTGGATCTATATTTGAAGGAACTCTAACAGTCATATGTTTTGTATATATGCCGCCAGAAACCACATCAAATCTTTCGGTTACAGCAGAATAATCCCTAGCACCAGAAATTTCAGCTCTGATTCTGACATCAGCAACATTGTCAGTAGCAGCAAAAGTTACTCTTACATTAAGAGTATCTCCAGCCATACCAACAAAATTATTGACAGAATTCTGCGAGACGCTAACATCGTTGATTTCAACGCTGCGAATGTCTGCATAAGCGCTTACATTACCCAAAGAGGCTATTGCCAATGCAAAAATTGCAACAAGCAAAACCACAAATTTTTCGGTTTTCATGGTGTTAAATAAATTTAGTTAAACATCTTAATTTTCAGTAGTTTATAAACTTTATGGTGACAACTTATAAGACACCATTCTAAAGTAATAAAATATTTAAACTGGTATACCAGGATATACTCTAATGGAAAAGAAAATAACGACTATAAAATTGTCAAAAGGAACAAAAAATAGATTGGACAATCTGAAGATTCATCCCAGAGAAACCTATGAAGAGGTGTTGCAAAGGATGTTGGAGATACTTAATTTATGCATCATCAATCCACTTCGTGCAAAGATGCAATTAATCAAAATAGATAATCTAAGAAAGGAAGAAATAAAATGAAAGAAGAAATAGGTCAGCCTTCTAATGGCTTAGTGAAATTTTTATCACAATCTGCAGGGGCAAAAGTAATTGTGGAGAAAGAAGACAGAAGGCTCAACTATTCCGCTCTTAAGGTTACCTTGGGAAATGCTTCCCTAAGTTCTTTATCCGAATTACTCGATAAATTTTATTCAGAAAATGGTTTTAATGTGGCGCCTCTATCTTCGGCCAGGCTTCCAAGATTTATCCTTAGAACTTATAGGCACGTTGCGGGAGGGTCCTCTCAAGTGATGGTCTCTCAGGAAAGAAATTCATTCTACTTTTTTGTAGAAGATAATGAGAATTTAAAGCAAGCGGAATTAAGATACTTAATCCAGAAAAAGTAAAGATGATCGAAAGAACTCCTACAGTTATAATGCATCCTTTTTTTCCAAAAAGAGTTATCCCCTATATGTTGGGAATGTGGCCCAACATTGGAGAACACTTGAGAACATATGCGGAAAATATGAAAGTTTTTCTATCAACTTTTGAGGGCCCCATTATTACTTTAGAAAGCTCTTTAATTCTTGAAAGAACTCAAGCAGTATTTCAAGTATATGGCAGATCTCACAAAAATACTACTTTTATCCCTACACATCGTTGGGGGCCTCTACCTCTGAAAGGATGGCAAGAGCTATACAATGCCTTGCAGCCTTTCAATTCCCAAGAAGTAAATGTGGCCGGAGGCTATCTTGATGGGGTGAATAAAGATTTAGGGTGCTTGGGTTTCACGATCCGTAACCTTAAAAATAGAAAACTTAGTGTAAGGATACTGGAAGGATTAACTTATTAATTTCTGCCAGATCTGCAGTCCTTCAACACTATCTTTAACTAAAGTGGGGCTTTCATTGATTATTCGGATGTCTTTATCTTTAGGCAAATTTTTTAGCAGCTTTTTCCATTCATTTTTTTCTGTACTGATATGATGTTTCTCTCCTTTATCCCCATATACGATGCCTGAAAAGTGAACATGCCATTCTTTTTGAGGAAATAACTTCTCTACTTTTTGATAATCCACTTCCTTATCTCTCGCAAGAATATGGGCAAAATCAATGCAGAATGCAGAGCCAGTTTCTTTTGCTAGCCTTGAAATCTCTTCAATACTCCCAAAGACGTTTACTTTCCCCATAGTTTCAGGAGAAATCCTGATCTTCCACCCTTTCTTCTTTATCTCAGCCATAATCTCTATAACTCCCTTTTTTATTGTCTGATAGCTTTCTTCCTTATCATTTGTATAATAGCCAGGATGAAAAACTACTAATTTGGCCCCCAGTAATTCTCCAATTTCACAGCAATCTAATATTCTCTTTTTCGTAGACTCTCTTTTTTCTTTTTCTTTAGAGTTAAGGTTTACCCAATACTGGGCATGAATGCTTAAGTCAATTCCAAGTTCTCTCGCTTTTTCTCGAATTGCAGGGCATTCTCCTGGTTTAATATAGCAACTGTAAGTAAATGCAATTTCACATGCTCGCAATCCCAACTTATGATATTCTTTAAGAGTTTCTAAAGCAGTTTTAACAGGCCCCAATCCAGCAGGGCCGAATCTTACATCCCCCATATTATTAATTAGAAAAAGTAGTATAAAAAGGTACACCATTTGTATAAATATTATTTTTTATTAACATTCATATGGTAAGGTCTAGGATCGTTACTGAAGAGAGTATAATAATTAGGCCGGAGGTTCATAGGACTTGGCTCATATTACTCATAACTTTTGGATTGCTTGGTATTCTAGCAGGTGCAGATAAATTCTTAGGCATTCTTACTTATTGGGAAAAATATCTAAGTCCTTTAGCAACAGCGATAGTCCCGATAAGTCCAGAGGGATTTATGATGATTGTGGGAGCAATAGAAATTCTCGCCGGAATTTTAGTGTTTACTAATCCTAGAATCGGCGGGGCAGCTGTAGGAGTATGGCTTTTGTTTATAGCTATAAATCTGCTAAGTCTTAATTTCTATCCCAATCTACCAACATATAATGATATCGCAGTAAGAGATATAGTAATGGCAATGGGTGCTTTTGCTCTTTCAATTTTGAGTTCAAGGAAAGAAATTATTCGCTGAAAATAAAATTAGGTAGCTTTAAATAGGGTCAGCGCGGTTCAATTCAGCGCTTCTTAGTGCACTTATTTTCCTACAATGGCAGATTACAATTCAGATCACAGGCATATGCAAGTGTCAAATTATCTAGCTGAGGCTCAAAGGGCAGCCTCAATTCTTGAGGGGAGTTCAAGACTTATTCCCTTAGGAGATATAGCTTTATTTCATGAAGAATTGAAGTCGGCTTATAGGTATGGCAGAGAAAGTTGTACATCATTCTTAGAAGATGGAGTCTATTCTCCTTTAGTCAGAGGCTTCTTGCAGTTAATAACTCCTACTTTAGCAGAGATACATGCGGAAGAGAGATCTTTTTTATCCTAAACCTAATAAATACTAGTTGAAGTTCACAATCAATATAAGTTTAAACCTATTCTAAATTCTTATGGAAGATGATTCTGATCTAACACCTACCGAAGTAAATATTCCTCTTCAAATGGAATCGAATGTCGGAGACCTTGTTTATGATCCTCTAGATTTAAAGTCCCTCAGGGTACCAGCTAAAGGTATATTTCTCACAGGAATAGAAAACTCAGATCCCTGGGTTGACGGCGAAAGAAGGGATCAGTTAAAAGAAGCTTTTGATTTTTATACTCATTATGAGTTGCGTCTGAAAAATATATCTTTTTTAGGAATAAAATGGCTTAGGTTTGGACCAGCCTATTCTCAAACTCATAAGGGCCCAGATAATTATGATTTCAGCTTTTGTGACAAAGTGATTGCAAAATGTAATGAGTTGGAGATAAATATCCTAGCAGACATGTTGCATTTCGGATTGCCTAGGTGGTTGCATGGAGATAATGAATCAGCACCATTTTTCCAGAATCCTAAATTTCCAGAAGAGTTTGCAAGGTATGTTAGAGAATTCAGCCTCCGTTATCCTAAAATAATTTTTTTTACTCTGATTAATGAGCCTTATATCGCGGCTTTTTTCTCAGCAAAAATAGGGATATGGAACGAGCATAAGAGAAGTTTGTGGGCAGATGACCGAGATTTTATTAAAGCAGTTAAAAATATTGCAAAAGCAGCGATATTGGGAAGAAAAGAAATAGAACGAATTTGGAAGGAAGAGCAAAGGCCCGGAATGCCAGTGTTTGTACAAAATGAAAGCTTCGAAGTTTCATTGGCAGAGCACCCTTCCCGGCAGGAAGAAGCATTAAGATTTAATTTAAGGCGTTTTGCAGCATTGGATTTAATATTGGGCAAAGAAGATGAAAGGATGAGAAATTATCTTATATCTCAAGGAATGACTGAAGAAGAATATTCATGGTTTATGGTGAATGGGTATAAAGGAAATACTATCCTAGGAATAGATCATTATCCCACGTGTGTTCATATTCTCGAAGAAAAAAATACTATTAATTGTGATCCTTTACACCCTTACCAGCTTTATACTTTGGTGGTCGAATACTCTCAAAGGTATAAATTGCCCTTGCTCCACACAGAAACAAATGGATGGCCAGACCATGCGCTATCTATATGTCAAAAGACGTACGATGTTATTGCACAGCTTAGAACAGAGGGATACCAAATATTAGGCATGGGTTGGTATGGTGACGAATACCAAGTTGGTTGGCATCACGCTCTTGTAGGCCCAAGGAGCAGAGAAGAAAATCATGTGGGGCTCTTTTATCGTGGAAAAATTCAGCCTGTCGGAATTCTTTTCGGAGAGTTGGCTAAAAAAGGTTTCCCGCCAATAGGCATTGATCCTGCAGAAACTAAGAAAGAATTTTAAATACTCTAGACATCATATAAACATGAAATCTAGAGGAGACAGGTTCTTTGTCTTTATTATTGCTTTAGCCATTTCATTTGGAGTCGCTTTTATAGGAAGTCTTATCACTCAGGAGCAAGTAGAAAGCGATTGGTATAAATCGATAAAACCAGGCATCACGCCTCCAGACTTTGTCTTCCCAGCAGTTTGGAATATTCTTTTTTTCCTTCTCGCTTTGTCCATGACTTTCTCCTGGATATTTGCCCATACTAAAAATCAGAAGCAGAAAGTTATTTGGGTATATGGGATAAATTTATTGTTAAATTTACTTTGGAGTTTTTTCTATTTCGGCCTGCACAATCCCCTCCTAGCATTTATTGATATATTAGCCTTAATAATTTCTATAGTTGCAATAATGAAAGTAAACTGGAATATGTCTAGAGTTTCCTTCTGGCTAATTCTCCCTTACCTGATTTGGGTGTGCTTCGCAGCAGTGCTTAATTTTCTTTCTATCTAAGGTTTATAAGCTATAATCCACTATTACAAACATGAAAATAAGAAAGGCGAATCTCAACGATCTGAGATCAATAGTAAAATTAGAGAAACTCTGGATAAAAGAGAAGATAAGCTGGGGATTGAAGCTAACTCCAGAAAAAGATTTGGAGAAATCTCTAAGCAAAGAAATTTGGTATGTTGCAGAACAGGATACAAAAATTATTGCTTATGCAAACGCGGAGATAATTCTTTCAACGCGATACATGACTTCCTTAGATGTTAAAAAAGGCCAGTGTTTCGGAGATCTAAAATCAGTTTATGTAATAAAAAAATACAGGAATAAAGGCATCGGTTCCTTATTAATAAAAAAATGTCTTGATGATATGAAAAAAGAAAAAGTAAAGATAATCCGCCTTAGGGCAGTAAGTAAAAATCTTCTTGAGCTTATAGAATATTACCATCAATTCGGTTTTAAAGAAAGAACTGCCAATATGATTCTTAAGATCTAATCTTTCTATTTTTCACCACTTAGATAGAAATAAAAAATGGCCACAAACCTTTTAAATCTGGACCGGCACTAAATAGCATGAGTAAAAAATCAAGTTTAAGCTCGTCTATTCCTCAAATAAATAATCTTACCCCCGGTTCTGCTGATTATGTTGCAAAGCTTGAAGGAGGGTTGGCAGATATTCATGGATTATTTACGACACTAGGCAATGAATTTCAAACATGGGCCTCTACTGCAGGATCCAAAATGGAAGAAGCCCTAAAGACAAGAGGCATAACAAGCTTTGAACGCTTACCTGATTTCACACGCCCTATTGAACTTGAAGGTGTTACAGTAGGAAGATCCAAGGTATCAGGCTTAGCAGTATTAATAAGAAGAGGAGATGTTACAACTGAAAGAGCATATGAAGATGCCCAAACGGATTTTGCAAGAAAAATGGGGGATGAGGTAAGAATTTATCAAGACAAGGCGAGAGAACTAACTCGAGCTGAACAAGACTTTTTCTCAGCAGTTATGAGATTGACCACTTTAGACGAATTATCCCCTGCAGATTATAATAATCAGCAACTACAACTTTATATTACGCGAGGAGAAAAAGTTTTCAGTGCTCACTTGCAATTAGGATCTTCAGGAAATGGATATGTTGCTAGGACTGGAGAAATAATGAGAAATGTTGCTGAAGTTCCTTATCTGAAGGCATCGTCTTTTAGGAGTTCGGATTGGCTAGAGGCATTTAGAGCTAAATCTTTAGTCCCAGGAGTCAACGCATATGTTGTTGGCAATCCTTCATCTCATCCGGCACCAGAGCACCTGGCTGCACAGGGCTTAAGAATGTATGGTGAAAGAGTAAATGCATATGGCCAAGAACAAGAAAGGCAAAAACAGGATATATTAAGGCAAAGACAAGCCGCAGAAGCAGCCAAAAGTCCTTTTGATAGAGAAGCAGAAAGACTTCATGGTCAGTTTAAACGATATTAATTAATTTCTTATTTATTATGATTGAAATCAAACCCTAAACACTTCTGTTGGTTTATGTCTTCCAGATACTTGACTTTTCAATTTTAGATCCTTTCTTTCTTTTACTAAAGAATTGAAAGTTCTCAAAGCTTGGGCAGGTTCATTATTGACATCGCTCAAGTGAGACAAAATAACATGTTGCAGTCTGGGATTCGCATATTCTAAGACGCATAAAGCCGCTTGTACATTTGAGAGGTGGCCCTCATCACTCTTGATCCATCTCTTTAGATGATAAGGGTAAGGCCCTTTTTCAAGCATTTCAATATCATGATTAGATTCCAAGAATAAGAAGTCCGCATCGCTTACATTTGAGCATACATTTTTGCACGCATGTCCTACATCAGTGATGACTGAGACTCTTTTTCCATTTACTATGGTGAAGGAGACAGGATCAATTGCGCTATGAAATTTAGAAAAGACTTCAATTTCCATCCCAGCAATTTTTATGTCATCCTTTTTATTGATGTAGTTAATTAATTTTTCATTTGAGCAGAGGAAACGACTCTTTACAGTTTTTTCTGTAGCAAAAATAGGAATATTAAACTTTCTGGCAAGCACATCTACACCCCTAATATGGTCCGAGTGTTCATGGCTTACAAATATTCCTTTGATATTTTCAGGTTTTTTTCCAATCATTTCCAGCCTTTCACAAACTTTCTTTGTGCTGATGCCTACATCTACCAAAATTGCCTGGCCTTGATTTTCAATGTAAAAGCAATTTCCCGATGATCCAGATGTTAAAGCGCACACTTCCATTTTTAATAATGAAATGAGGACTAAAGGGAGATATTTAACTTTATTGATGGTACTCTGGCATCTAAAGTTGGGACGCCTTGCCTTTCCGCAATTTTCATATAAGTATTAATGACAACTTCAGTAATCCATTCTAATGGAGAAACATGAGTTATCACATCGCCCATATTTCTCAAAGGAGAGAGTTTTCTACAAGCATTTTCTAGGCCAACCGCAACAGAATATCCTAGGAGGTTATCAGCTGTCGTATAAGTTCCTAGAACTGCAAGGCTCTCCGAGGCAAGGCCCTGTTCAAGCTGAAATTGAGATACTAGGTAACCTTTTCCCTCTTCTGATCCTCCAGAGGCCCAAATAAAATTTCTTTTTTGCGCTTCTCTCTCTAAATTTGCAGAAAGTTCTTCCCGCACATCTCCTAAGGGGTGAACATTAAAGGTGGTAAATCCAGATAATTCTCCATTTTCCATTAATAATGTAAAATCCAGTTCTTGCAAAGGATGGGGGACGTCTATATTGGGCCGATTTCTTCTTATAGAGTAGATGGTGGTTTCTTTTGTAACAGGTAAAAACCTGTTCGTTGGCAAGGGTTGCACCTTTTTTCCTTTTCTTGAATGTTGAAATTCTCGCCTTGTAGCTTCAATGTCCTTTTCAAATCCATCATAGGTCACATTTAGAATAACTCTTCTTGGAAGTGAGCTTCCAGGATAGCAGGTAACAGTTTGATACGCCATCTCCTCTAACTCTCTTTGTATTTCCACCTTGCAAGCAAGATATCTTCTTTTTTAAAGATTTATTTATGAGAAAGCAATCTTCATGCAGACTTTCTTTGTGCTAAATGACTATCGGTTGAAGAAATTAGCTGCTCGTTCGTAAGTGCAGTTCCCAATGAACGTGAAGACCCTCCAACAATATCGCTCCCATTCCAACCAGTCTCTAAAGTCAACCCTTCTAATTTATTATAAACTGGATATAATTCAGGAACAGGATAATCAACATATCGTGTTCTTCTTCCCACAGTTGAAACTCTTCTTCCATCTGGACGAGTAGCAACTATAGCAATAAAGGCATCCATACCTGTGCTAAATAAATATTCTCGGGCGTCAGTACCCCCTATTTCATTAACAAGCCACCATCCATGGGGAGATTGGTAAAGTATTTCATGTCTTAAATCAGGTTCGACTTCTCCTGCTTCTCCCATTAAGAACTTTGCAAATCTTTCTTCCATAGACCCAATATTATCTCTAAGCATTCCAGCATCGGCAACTGCCAATTTTCCCGATTTTCTCAAGGAAGTGTAGGGTTGAAATAACCAATTTCTCTGTCTTACAACTTTCGCCCGGATATTCATAGGGAATCCTCCGCCAGTAATATCTGCCCTGTTAATTAATTCAAGCATTCTATTCACGGCAGGATTGCTTGCAGTACCCTCAAATAATTTGTGATTATTTAGAAGAAGGTAAGCTAGAGTACTATCTTGATCAGTATCGTTCATGAAGACATGGACTTTTCCATCTTCGCTTCCTGCAAGAAATCTTTTCATAAATCCTCCCTTAATGGCATAATAAACTTGCATGCAAGTCGACATTGTAGCTTCCCTTATCACGTTATCATGATGGTCAAAGTTAACGTGCAGAGTTCTCTCGTCCCAGTTCGGGCCTCCAAGAACATAACCATCCAAGGCTATAGATGCCTTGGGAGTTTCAGCCAGGAATTTATCCCAACCTATACTTTCTCTCGGTTTCATTTGTAAATCAATGTGAGAATCCATATCTAATATATCCTAAATTCCATATTTAAGCATTTGATTGATGGAATCATTATAATCAAATTTAAGCATTTTAATTCAGGTTTCATCTTTTCCTCCTTTGCAAGACATAAACTGCAGATAGGGTATTCAATTTGTATTCACTAGTTTCATCTTTTGCAATTAAATCTTGACTCTTTGCCAGAGCTTCATCAGAGAAACTAAAAGGGTAATGTATAAATGCTGAAGAAATTATTTCATAAATCTCAGGCTTCCTTAGAAGTTCAGCGAACTCTACAGCAGTCAAAGAGGCGTTTAAAGATCGTATAAATCTTCTTTTCTCATTAGGATCTACAATGACTTGTTCTCTTCTTTGGAAATGATTTGGAGAACAGTCTCTATTAAGGTCAAAGATATACAAATATCCGCCGGGAGAAACTAAATCTAGCAATTCTCCAAGACTCTTTTGAGGATCACTAAAATGGTGAAAAGCATCTTTGCAGATAACAAGATCATTCTTTCCTCTTCCGAGATGGTTGTGCACATTCGCAACTGAGAAATTAATATGAGGATATTTTACTTTTGCAGTTTCAATAAGACCAGGACTCCCATCAGTAGCACGAATATTTGGGTTATCAGTTAAACGGTATAATTTATTCGCTAAATCTCCTGCTCCACAGCAAACCTCCAAAACTCTGCCAGTAACTTTTTTAATAGGAATCTTTTCTAAAATGTCTAAGGCAACTAAGCGAGTAGTCAATGCCCTATTATCTCGTCTGTCCGCATATTTGTTTGCTTCGTCGCCTGTTATTATTTCTTCATCTTCGAGTATTCTCACTGCAAGGTTTAGTCCTTCACGAGAGTTCATTTTTTCACCATCCTAAATTGTAAGAAAGCAGGATACCCGTATTCTTTTCCCCAAGAAGGATGAAGTAGATGTTTTTCTTCTACTTTAGGTTCTCTAATTTCCTCAAGTTTAAATCCTGCTTGAACAGCCCCGTTTAAATAAAATCCAATTGAATGATCCCACACTTCAGAAACAAATTTATTTCCATTTAAATCATAGTATTCTTCTTCAAACACGCGACTTCCTGCATTCTCTTTACCAAGGAATCTATGCTTAACCCAATTCTTTCCTTTCTTCATAGAAGGACTTCCTGAAGTGAATAAGTAAGGGTGTGTAACTGAAACAACCATTGTTCCTTGAGGCTTTAATACTCTGAATGCTTCACGATATGCTAAATTGACAAAACTTGGATTATTATGTATCAAAACGCCTATAGACATTACTCCATAAAATCTATCGCCTTCATATCCAGTGCTTATTATATTTGCAAGCTTGTATTCTATTCCAGGAGCATCTTTTTCTTCTTTAATTGCTTTCTCAAGCATTTCACGAGAGGAATCACATCCACTAACTATCGCCTCTTCTCCTACAAGCATTCTAGCAGTATATCCAGTACCGCATCCAGCTTCAAGTATTTTTTCTCTCCTAACCCTTCCTTTCCCCATTAACTCAACAGCACTTGGCCTTCCGATTAAATCCCCCATTACCCTTGGTGCAGTTTTATCCCAGAATCCGGCTTGTGTCTCGTATCCTTCCATGTTAAAATTTAAATTCAGCTTCTAAAACTCCCTGAAGATTCTGTTTAGTTTCAGTCTGAATAGGTATGCCAAATCCGGCCCTTAATGAGAAATGTTTTCCGAATCTCAAAGTAGTTCCAGTATCGAGGTAAGTTGCAGAGTTTCCATTATTATCTATGTAGCTGGAACCGGCGTAAACTCCATATTCATTCTGACCCAAAAGGCTTCCAGGCAGTCGCCCAATATAGTGAACCTGCCCGGAGATATTCTTAGAATTTTGATCCCCCGTTCTTGCAGAAGAGGCATTTACAACAAAACCTAATCCTTCTATGCCTTGCCCGCCAACAATTCTATCAAAGTGAGGTACTCCTTCAGTAAAAAGTCCGAAAGGAGTTCTCATAACCTTGAATATGCTATCATTTTCCCAAACATCTTCAGTAAAAAGTCTTGCAGCTATTTTTCCATAAGTTGAGGGTCCAAAAGGAACTATGGCAAGCTGACCAGAAATAATTTCTTGATCTTTCTCTGGATTAAATGAATATTCAAAAAAACTTCTATGTCCCCAGGAAGCATCTTTCCCGAAATGGGCAGTTGTGAATCTCACTCTGTTGTTATCAGTATTATCTGGTAAATTCTGATGTGCAAAGGTCAGCGCATAAAAGTCATTTTGAGTCGGCATTATGGAGGCATTTACTAATATCTGATTGAAATCTCCAGAATTTTGAGAAACATACTCTTCTCCTAACTGGAAAGCCCAGTTCCCAGCATCGTATCTAAAAGTTCCCCCTAAGTGGGAAAGAGATTGATTTCCATTCTGCAATTCTCCCCTTAAATAAAAAGTCTTTTTGTCTAATGACCATTTAGCTTCAGAAGCTATGGCCTCTACACTATCATTTTCATTATGAGTAACGCTTCCAAACACAATCGTGCTTGCAGGAATTAAATTATTAGTCAGTCCAAAAGTCTTCTGAGGTTCTAGTCTGAGGCCAAACATTTCCTGAGATCTGGCCTGATCCGGATATTGGGCAAGTGTCAAACGTCCAATATCAAAAAACTGCCCCTTTACTGAGGTTCTGCCATCGTAAACTCCTTCTCTTCCAAAAGCAATAGTTTCTCTCAAAGTGTGAGAAGTATCAAAATTACCATTATATTCAACTTTTGCTCTTCCATCCAGGCCCGCTTCTTGAATATTATTCCATACTGAACCATTCTGAGCTTCAACACTATTTGTAAGAGCTGCAGCTGCGATCAATCCTGTCAGACCCTTTATTATTTTTTCTTTCATTTTATTGTAACTACTATTTAGTTAATAATATGAAGAAAAGATAGGTTTAAACCTTGTTATTAAACTATATATATTAGTATAAAGTATATATAAAAAAGAAAAAGCTTATATATTATGAAAGGCTGAAAAAGAGATGCAGAGGAAGTTAGTAAAGCAAGGCGCAGCAACTTTAATGATAAGTCTGCCTGCAAAATGGGTGCAAAAATATAAGCTCGATAAAGGAGACGAAGTAAATATGATCGAGGAGGAAGATTTGCTGAAAATTTCTCCATTATCTGTCAAAGAAAAAGCAAGCAGGACCTCTATAGATGTAATTGACCTTTCTCCATTAATTAACAGATCATTATTGGCATTATATGAAAAAGGATTGGACGAAATAGAGGTAAAGTTTAAAGATTACAGTGAAGTTAAGGATTTCCATAAGCGCGTTCTGCCAGAGCTTCTTGGCTTTGAGATTGTAAAACAAACAAGTTCAAGCTTTATCTTAAAAGATGTCACGGGATGTGAAAAACAAGAGATTGATGAGCTCATCAAGAGAATCTTTCTTATTCTAGATTCCATTGCAGAGGAACTTGTGCAAGCCTGTGAAAAAAAACAAAAAATGGATCAGGTAATAGAGGCAGATACCAGTGTAAATAGATTAAGTCATTTCTGCCTAAGAGTTCTAAATAAAAAAGGTTATCCTATCTACTCGAGAACAAATCAGATATATGCAATTATTAATTCTCTTGAACAGATAGGGGACACATACAAGGCAATTGCAGGAGAAGCAGAAAAAGAAAAGTCTTCAAAGTCTCAAATAGAAACAATAAGAGGAAGTAGAGAGCTTCTGGCAAATTTCCGAGAGATTATTTTTTCTTTTGATAAGGAGAAATTAGTAAAAAATGCAAGACTTTATGAAACACTCAAGAAAGAAATAAAAGGAAAAAGCGTTTCAGATGCTCTTTTAATGCAATTGTTAAACAAAATAATAATACTCAATAATTATTTGCTAGTTTATTCTTTAGGTAATGAATAATTAGTTCTAGCAAAGGCTTCTGCAGCTTTTATCTCTAAATTCTGTCTATGTTCTATCAACTTTTCAGGAAAATCTTTCCCAGGCAGGCCTAATCCCCAGAAATAAAGAGGGGATTGCAATTGTGAGGGATATTCAGTTCTCCTAATTGGAAATGCGGTGTAGAAAATTATTTGCTTAGACTCTAGGGAATAAACTCCCACTTCAGCAACTCCCTCCAAATAATTTGTTCCTTCAGGTAATTTTATCCCTAAGGTACTTCTATTTATCCCTCTCCCTAAAATGGAAATCTTTTCATCATTAACTAAAGAGGTGGAAGCGAAATAACTGCTTCGAGGTGAGAGCCCTCCTCCGAATTCATCTCTTCCTTGTACTTCATCAAGGGAGATATTATCATCAAAGCTGTTAATATTAAATTCGTGCTGTGCTAAAGCAGGTTTAGGATCTCCAACTATGAGTGGAATAGTTTTTAATGTTAAGGCCTTTCCAGGGGCGGTAAATTTTATATTAACAGAAGTTGCAGTCCTTCTATTTTCAGATTCTTTTTTAGCTATTACTTCTTCAGTGGGAGCATAAGTGGCAATAGCCAAGCTATATACACCATCTCTTAGATCTTTAGGTATCTTTATCCTAAAGTCTCCTCCAAAGTAAGCCCCTTCTGCGTAAGCGCCAGCTTCATTTGAAGGTATGGGGGTCACTCCAAAAGTATCAGAGATTCCTTCTTCAAGGGGATAACCCTCTATATAAGCCTGGCCCGAATAGGAATAGAAATCTCCTAATCTAGAATTTTGCTGACGAGGATATTCTTTGCATTCTATATGTCCGCTAAGCTCTTGTCCTCTTTCAACTCTTAAGAATTTATTTCTAGGATATCCCTTACTATAATCTTTGCCGTATAAGCTTGCCTTCATTTCAAATAAATTATTTCTTATCTGAGGGTTAAGTCCATTCCATTCTGCAGTAATTTTGTATCTACTTGCTTCTGCAAGTTGGACAGAATGTTCCTTATTTTTTTCAATAATCTCATAGGTAAGCGCACCGCCCCCTATTGTCAAAGCGGCAAGACCTGCAGCTAATCCTGCTTTAACTTTCTTAGGAATACTTCTCATTCTATCAATTAGGGTAGGGGTAACTGTTCTTTCAAAATCTCTAACAAGACTATCAATAGACCTGTACTGCTTATCCACATCTCCATTTACACATTTCTTTATCCATCCAGTGTGCTTTCTAGCTTTCTTCGGGAATTTAGAGAGGGCTTGTTCTATAGCCTCATTATGTTTCTCTATGTTGACTGTTCCATCTTTATTTAGAAGATTTTCACCAGTAAATGCGCTAATCCCAGTTCCATTAAGATTATCATAATAAACCGGGAACATGCCGGTCAAAGAGAAGATAGCATTCATACCAATAGAATATATCTCAGCTTGTTCTGCTCCGATTCTCTTCTCAAATGAAGAATTGCCATATGCAAAGTGCCTTATCGATCTGGCCCCCCAAGTTGTAGAACTGCTTTGGTCAATAGAATCCAAAGTTGTCGCAGTAGTCATATCAGTAAGTCTTGCTTCCAATCCCTTTCCATTTATAGAAGGCCCTATCAAAATATTCTTAGGGTGCTGGTCTCGATGCACCATTCTTCTATTTTTAATTAAATATACATTGGCCTGAACATATTGGCGCATAAAATCTTCAAATTCTTTAGTGTCTAACGGGCCTTGCTCTGCCACCCTTCTCTTCAAAGACTTGGCACCTTTAAATCTGGGTTCTACAGATATTGTAGAGCCAGTAGATGCACTCATATAGAAATCTACTACCGGGCTCAAATGATTATGAATAGCCTCATCCACTGGAATTTCTAGAAGAGTTTTTACTTCTTGATGTGTGGTATATCCCCCTTCTTTTAATCTAGAGGCTGCTTCTCCGACAGGCTCCTTATCAATTTTAATAAAAACCTCTTGAGTATGAGGAGGTATACCTCTATTTGCAGTCAAACAAATTCGTTGGGCGCCTTCTTCTTCGTCAAAAGACTTCAAATCATGATATTTACCTCGGGGCAAAACGCCTCTGGCTATTTTTATTATTTCCTCTCTTGTAGAAACCCCAGTCTCACTCATTTTGTCCTCCTTGGCTTTCTATAATTTCAATAGTCACTTGAGCAATAGTGCCAGGTTTAAGCTCAGATTCAAGAATTCTAGGGATAACTATGATGGCCTGGCTTCCATGCTTGGCGACTTTTTTCGTTATAACGAATTTTTTGCTTTCCATAGTTCTAATTATACATAAAGTATGTATAAGGCATATATAAATCTTACGATTTGTTATTACTTTATAGTTACATTTAAATATACCTGATACATCTCTGATGTATCAAATGAAAGGCCCAAAATCAATTATTATAACTAAAAGAATTGCAAAACACGGCAGGCAATCAGTAATTGTAATTCCAAAAGATCTTGAAGGAATAATTAAGCCAGGCATGCTTACTCAATTGAAGATAGATCTCATTCATGAAAATCTGGAGGAGAAAGAAAATGCCTGAATTAGAGGTAGCACTTGTTAAGGTAAGAAAGGGCCAAAGTCAATTTCCAGGACCAGATTATATTGGGTATGTATGGAGAGGCATAAAATCTTTATTTGAGAAGCCTCAAAGGACCATGACTCTCAAGGAATTTCTCCAAGAAATACAAGGGCCTAGAATTACTCCTTATAATGATCTTTCCTTAGAATTAAAGACAAAGGTAGATGCTCTAAAGAAAAAATTCCCAGATTACACTAATTGGGCCTATTGTGCGGAGGGGAACATTAAAACAGTATTTGTAGCAGAATCGGTATTTGATGGTTCAGGCAATAATCTTCGCCTTGCAGTTAAGATGGATAAACCCGAGGGAGAGATTATGCTGAATAATCCTTCTCCAGCTATGCTTAAACATTTTAGGAAGGGCTATAATGCTAGGAGAGAAGCAAATATGGCGCTAAATCTTCAGCGAATGCCAGGATTTTCAGCCCCGATAGCCTGCAAGGAACTATCCGATGTCGGATATGCAGGAAGCTATGCTTATGCTGAAACTTTTATTCCATCAGTTTCTCTTCAAGACATATTAGACCAAAAGGAGAAGGTTCCTTTGCCAATTGCTTCTTCATTTGCAGAGCAAATGTTTAGTTCGGCTCAGAGATTCAGGCAGAAGACAGGCCATCTTCACAGAGACTTAAAACCTTCTAATGTTTTAGTTTCTTTGGAAGACAGATTAGGAGAGATAGTGATAACTGATACTTCTGCAGCAGGAGTCGACGGAGAAGTAGTGGATAGCTATACTCATTCCTGCCCAGGAAGAACCACTTGCGATCCTAGACTAATGAGTTCAAGAACAGGTAAGCCCTCACATTATGATGAGGCTTCTGAAGTTTACTCTCTAACGAAAATGTTTGGTATGATGCTTTTAGGAAAAGATTTCCTCATAGTTGACCCTTATAGTCCAGAGCACCTCGATGTCAATCAATATGAATCACAACTAAATAAGGCATTGAGTAAGCTACCAAAAAATGCAAGAAAATTTAGAGACCTCCTTTATCATGGATTGACTTTAGGTTCGAGTCGCATAAATAATTTAGGTAAACTTCTAGAAAAATTTGAGGAAGCCTCTAGTCCATCATTTTGGGAAAAACCTTCTTCCCCAAGAAATACTGTTGCAGCAGCCGCAAGTGCTTTAGCAATCTCTGCGCTTGGCTACTATGCTCATTTAGATAATGCCAAACTTAAAGATGCAGAAAAGCAATTGAACGATAAAGAAAGAACAATTGAGATTAATTCGGATTGGGACGGTAATAATAATCTCCAGCCCTCAGCTCTTTATGAATTGAGTACTTGGGCAGTTGCTCCAGGTCAAAGATATCCAGAAAAAACATCAATATTGCATCTACAACAAGGAGATGAGGTGAGAGTATTCGCAAATATTATTCAGAAACCTCTTCAATCAAAACAATTTAGGGTTCCTTATTTAATTTATCCTATCGAAGTTGCAGTAGAAGGCAATACCAATATCTCTCCAGAGATATTCAATACATCTTCTAGAGATCCTAAGTTAGTTCCTCCTAAAAACTTGCCTTTTGGATCAGGGTATCCTTCTTCAACCACAATAAAAATCCCCACTAATTTCCCTTCTGGAAATTATACTCTCCTTGTCGATTCTCTCCCACCAAGAGCTGCAAACCCTAAAGATGAGGGAGAATTTATAATAAATTGCAATACAAACAATATCTTAGCGCAACAAAGAATTCCCATAGTAGTAGGAGATATACCTAACAGACATGCACGAATCACAGGGCTTAGGTTTTCATATGGGGACAATGATGTTGGGGTAAGTACATATATTCATACTAATGGAATTTTCGAAGAAGAAAGAACATATCATTTAAATGAAAAAGGAGATTTATCTGCAACTTATTCAATACCTGAATTAGGATTCTCTGAAACTAATAAGTATATTCATTACATTCCCCTTCCAGGCAATGAAACACCCCATGGAGAATATACTCTGCTTATCGACTTGATAAACAATAAGACGGGGGAGACTAACTTCTCTACCGCCTATCCAATATATCACGGAACAAACAATAATGGATATAAACTGCTTGATTGGAATATTTCAGTGCCTTCTCAGGATTTCGCAGAGAAGGTCATAGAATATAGGTCACGTGAACAATAATCCGCTCAATGGGCTGACTGCTTGGTAAAAATCCCTGGTGCATGCTAAGAGATGATGTATCACAATAAGCTCCTTTCCTTTTTTATTTTCCATTAATTTATAGCCTTCTTTATAGATAATTCTCCTTCCAATAGCATTAATATCTGCTAGATTATCAAATTTTTTCTTATTATAGGCTTCTTGAATAAGTTTGTTAATTTGAGCAATACCACCTATAATCTTAAGAGTTTCTGAAGAGCACTTCATACCTTTGCCAATAGACTTAGAAAGATAATATAATTCTCTTTCTCCATGTATAATCATAGTCAAGAAAGCTAAATGCAAAGCAGATTTTTCATCAAATCTCCTTCTTAATAATATCCTCCTGCAGAAATTGTCATATTTCAGTATCCTATCATCTAGTTCATCAATACTCTCGCTAATCTGAGCTTTATCCGAGGAGCATAGTTGATTAATATTTTCCAGCAATGTATCTATATTAAGAAAGAGCTTCTGCATAATATTACCAAACTGATCTTCTTCGGGTTCAGTCACATTTTCTACAATGCAGCTTCCGGAATCTTTTTTGATTATCTCAAAACCAATTAATCTTTTTTGAATTATCTCATTTAATATTTGAAATTGTTTTTCATTTTCAAAATCTACCTTGATAGAGTCGTATCCTAACCTGTAAGTATTTGCAATAAGTGTTCTAATAAGAGATTCTTCTAATCCTGAGAGCCTGATAGAAGTTTCTTTTTTATCTTTATTTATCTTTTTAGGGGATATTATCAATTTTCCTTCAGAATCTTCTATGTCTATCTCATTTCCTTTCTTCAAGTGATGAGCATCGATCCATCTTTTAGGTAAGTGAACAGTAATTCCTCCTAAACCCTGGCCAATAAGCTTTCTTTGCATCTCTTTTCTAAGTTTCCCCCCATTTTAAATCTTACTATTATTAATATTAATAATATCAATAAAATATTAATAGCTAATTTTTCATTATATTATTGTAATCATAAAGTGGTTACAAAAGGAAAACACGAAATGAAAAACACAACAAGAACAATAGGAAAGATAGCATCGTTAGGACTTGCAGGTATTCTTGCAACTACTACAGTAAGCACAAAGGCAGATGATGGAGAAAGTCCTTCAGCAGGAGCTGCAGATGTGTCAGTAGAAAAAGAAACCTTCTCTCTAAAACCTAGCAATTTCTCTGTAGGCACAAGTTGGCATTCAAGATATATGGGAACATATGGTTTTACCTTATCAGAAGGACCAGTCATTCAAAGTGATATGGGATTTAATATAGGAAAACTATCTTACAATCTCTGGGGTAATTATGATATGAAGAATGGATTGAACGAATTAGACAACTCTCTAACTCTCAATCTTGAAACAGAGAACTTCAGGATAAGGCCTGAATTTTACTGGTTCACATTTCCAAATACTGAATTGGAAGATGCATATACTCTGGGAGTAAGTGTGCAAACAAAGAAGTTGCCAGTAGATGTCACTTTTACAGCTGTTCAGTCTTATGGAGAAATAAGCCACGAAGGTCAATTATTCCAATTAAAGCTAAGCAAGAATTTTCCATTAACAGATAGATTAACTCTTGGAGTGGAAAGCAGACTCTCCTACAATAATAGATACTTCGTACCTGATTCTGGATTTTCAGTTGCCGCTATTGGACTAAATGTGGGGGCAGATCTAGGAAGGGGATATTCATTAAATGCAGGAGTCAGAGCCCAAAAAGCAATTGATGATATGCATGGAGTTTTCAAAGATCATGCTGCCACCTTTGATCTTTCTCTTAGAAAGAGCTGGTAAATATGGCAACTCGAGAACCACGATATTCGGGAATTTTAGTAGATAATTACGATACTCTTCTTCAGGCTTGGCCGCATAGTGGAGAGATGCATAGAAGATTGGGCAAGACAATTGCTACTCACTTCAGAAAACATAAGGGTAAGGCAATAAACGTTGTTGAAATAGGAAGCGGTAGAGGAGAGGCCACAAAGTATATCTTAGAATACGAGCAGAGATCCAAAGTGATAGCCATAGATCCTAGCGACAGAATGCAAGAGGAGTTAGCTACTAATTTTAAATCTTATATTTCTCAAGGCCGTTTATTTCCTATAAGAACTAAAGTCCTGGACTGTCTAGAACTATGTGCTGGACAAATGGATGTGCTCGCTTCAGCCTGGGCTTTGCATAATTTTCCAAGAGAAGAGCGCAGGAAGATTCTAAAGACAGGATATGAAGCCATGTTTCCTGGGGCACTTTATTTATGCATGGACAAATTCGTATCAGATGATCCAAGAAAAGAGAGACGTTCATTGCAAGTTGCAGTTGACAGATATAGATCAATAAGTCAGAAAAATAAATGGCCTGCAGGATTGGCCGAAGCAATCATTGAGCATGAAGTCCAAGATCATCAGGAACCCTTTGTCATGAGAGAAAACGAAGCTCTGCAAGATTTGAGAGATGCAGGATTTTCCAAGCCTAGAATTGTCAAGCGCATCGAAAGAGATGCACTGGTTATAGCTTATAAAAAATAAAATGAAACCTTTACCTCCTCCAGAAACATACGAACAAGAATTAGTTTATTGGCCTTATAGAGAATCAATCAAGACAGTTGTTCAAATACTTTGTGCAGTAGCCCAGAAAAGTGCGAAGGTTCTTGATTTAATGTGCGGCCCAGGATACTTGCAAGGCCAATTATTACAGCAAAGACCAGACTTATCTTTGCATGGTGTGGATATTGAACAAAGTTATGTCGAGCACGGGATGAAAAAATATCCTCAAGCCCATTTTGAAGTTGGAGATGTTCTAACTTGGAAACCACAAAGAAAATTTGATGTTATAACATGTACAGGAGCTTTACATCATCTTCCTTATGAAAGACAAGGAGAATTAATCCATAACATGGCTTCCTGGTTAAATCCTTCCGGAACCGCTATTCTTTCTGATTGTTATATTGACGATTATTCTAATGAGCTTGAAAGAAAACTGGGTGCTGCCAAATTAGGATATGAATACTTAGCAGCCACAATAAGAAACGGCGCTCCAGATGAGGTAATAGAAGCATGCACAGACATTATTGCTAATGATGTTCTTAAGGATGAATTTAAGACTTCTCTGGGAAAACGCTTGCCTAAAGTAAAAAGACACTTTGATCATCATGGAATTACAAAAACCTGGCCCGAGCATAGCGAAGAAGGTACTTATGGAGATTATATTTTTGTTTTGCTAGGCCCTAAGAATAATTAGTTCTTTTTCTCATTCTTCAGTCTTCTTACTAGTTCTTCCACATAATTTTGTGTTAATATCGCTCCCTGAAGTCCCAGAGAAGTATTCTCAGGAGCGAGCATTATAACTCTATTTGCATCTTTGCCATGCTCTTCAACAATATGCGCCAGGGTTTTGTAATCAGGATTCCAAGATTCTTCTTGGATCTTTCTTAGATCCGGAGCAGTGCCACATATGCTTACTTCTTTAGTCTCATCTTGTTCTATAATTCGAATATTCTTCCAGGAAACATCTAGAGAATAAAACTTATCCCCTTCCCTTACAAAGACACGAGTCGGCCTTTCTATTACAAGAGAGTTAAGGGAGGCAGTAGCAATGCTCCCCCCAATGGGAAGAGGAGTTTCATAGAAATCTTTAAGATCTTTTTGTAATTTGCCGGAAGATATTGCTTTTTCAATTTCCTTTAAGCTCCATTGGGTAACTAAAGGCGTGTAAACTTTATTTCTCTCGATTACAGTAGAGTAGATTAGGAAAAGCGGCTTTGAAGTAAGAGGGTTAAAGCTTCCTTCAAACATTCCTTGCTCAATTTGTTCCAAGGAAGTCCTGATAGTTGATCTTTCATTTTCAGTAAGAAGAGCTTCAATAGAATCTGGATTTCTCTTCATCTCTTGGGCTATTTGCATCTCCTCCCTAAATTTCATATTTTTAATTCTATGAGTCAAGACTCCAGCAGCAAAGCCGAGGTAAGCAGATGGTACTGAAATCAAAACATTTTCACCAAAATTCCATTGGGCAAACGAGGCTATGCTAGTGGCTACTGAAAATCCAAAGCCATAAAGATAAGGAGATAAGATATTAAGTCTGCGATTTGCTTCATGCCAATTTTTTAATTTTTCCTCAGTCAAACCCTTGCTTTCTAATTCTTTTCCCAATCTAGATTCATCAATTAATTTTGCATATTCCATGCTATTCACTGCTTCATTATATCTTTTGTAATTCAAAGAGGCCCCTAAACCAACCGAGAATCCTCCAACTGCCTGAGTAATTAATTGATATAAGTCCATTTTATTCCTCCTTAATCGCCCCAAGAAAAGCATCAAGTGCACAAGCATACGCTCGGATGTCTCTTCTTTGATGAGCTTGACCTAAAGCAGTTCGATCTTGGGAATAATAGCGTTGTAAATCATGATCAGAACGTGAGAAAATAATATTGAAGACTTGTCGTGCTGCGGCATGGACTTCATCAAAGCGTTCTTCTAAGGCAGTATAAGGAGGACTATCACTAAAAGAATGTTTTTTTATTTCAGGAAACTGATCTTGCACCCAATCCCTAAAGTTGCGTTTATGGCAGTTAGTGATTACAAAAGGTTTTCTTTCTATTTTATTTTTCATCTTCCCCTCCTTTTTCAGCTTTCAAAATTTCTGCAGCAAGTTCACCATATCCTTCTTCCCCAAGATACCTTTTTCCAATAACTTCCAGGGCCTTAGGATAAGGATATTCTCTTCTCACTCTATCC
Source organism: Nanobdellota archaeon (assembly GCA_030698805.1). Taxonomy (GTDB): domain Archaea; phylum Nanobdellota; class Nanobdellia; order Pacearchaeales; family GW2011-AR1; genus VGKP01. The sequence continues at coordinate 41,133 of JAUYMA010000003.1, read as the reverse complement.
AATGCATATCTGACAAAATCCATTTCATTTCTTCTCGAGCTTAATTCAACCATAACATATCTTGCAGGCAAGTCCTCTCCAAAAATTTCCCTTAATTCATCAAAGCACTCTCTCCCTAAAGAATAATCTACGGTAACTCGTGCAGATTTGCTGACCTCTCCAACTCTATTCCTAATTTCTTTCCACTGGCTCTCCACATCCTGATTCAAGTATTGGTATAGAGCAATAAGGCTAGATACTCCGGCAACCCAAAGGCCCTCCCTAATTCCGCATACCTCATGCCTCTTTATATTATCCCTTTCAATAGGAAAGTCAAATACTTCTCCCCCTCTTTTTTTCACAACAACATGATTGCTCTCTTCTATCAATAAGACCTGGTCAAGTAATTTATCTCTTAATTCTTCCTCTCTGAAATCCTTGCTAAAAGCATCAAAATTGCTGCTAACCCATCTCTCTCCAGCTACAATTGCTCCAGGTAGCTTATCAAAGTTCCTCAACTTATCAAGCAAGATATCTCGCCTTTTAGATGAATTAACTACAAGCATCTCTAAATCATCAATGGGGTGCTCATAACCATAAATACGACTAACAATTTGGCTGGCTCCAACACAATTTGGCTCAACATCGTATGCAGGATCAGCATAAAAGAAAGGCATGGATGCGATTGGTTCTAACAGCATTCTAAAATAATTATCAACACAAGCCTTAACTTGCTCTATCTGCCCTGCAAGAGTATGGTGGTGTATATTCCTAATTCCAGCAATTTCAGGAATTACTGATAAATTTCCCCATGTGAATGGTTTTCCAGATACGGCTGCATGTTTATCATCAAAATATGGTATGCCTCTAGCTTTTTCTAACGGTTCAGCAATAAGCTTTCTATAATCCTCATCAACATCCCCGCTAACAGCTTTCTTAACTTTAGCTTCTAACCTCTGAATATAAGCCATTCTTCCTTCTACGGTTCTATCAATCAAATTTGCCATTTTCTTTAATTTTCTGCTCAACTCTCCTCCTAAGAGAATCTCCAGCAGCAACGCTTCCTCCCCTTACCATTATTCCAGCAATAGCACTCTTCCTCATTTCCTTCAATCTTTGCTTTTCTCTTGCATCCTCAATTTCCAAAAAAACATCAGGGTGTCTTAATCCCGCTTCAGCACAAAATCTTCCCATATAATTCATTCTATCTGATAATTTCATGTCTTCTCTAGCAGAATTTTCTTCTCTAAAAGCATTATATTTTAGGGCAATATCCAGGCCATATTCATCATTGCCCAGAAAAAATTGATATTCAAAGTTCATCTTCCCCTCCCAGCCATGAAGATAAACCCCTTCCATAGCCCTTTAATCTTTCAGCAACTCCGTAAAATGAGCTTGCCCAAGGTCTGCTTCCTTCTTCAGGTACAATGCGATCAGCACGCTCAATAAAATCAATTTCGGGACCTTTGAAGTAGTCAGCAAGCCTTCTAAGAATAGTTACATCTTTATTTGTTAAATGAGTAAGTTCTCCGATGAGGGCGGGCTGAATATCTCCCTCAAATGTCTGAGGTTCCTCAAGAATAAAATATTCAGAGTTCTCTCCGTTTTTATCGCCTATTCTATAAACAAATGCTTTAAGGTTCCCAGTTTTATAATTATTGCCTCCTAAGAAAATGCCTGCTTCAGTATAGTGGGAATTCCCACCAAGACTTACTGACAAGTCTTTTATTGCTTCTACAAATTTCTCTAGACTTCCAGCTCTTCCCGCGGGATTACTTTGTTCGCCAAATCCTCTTTCAAAATCTTCCCATCCTTCTCGCAACCTTGCTGTTGCACAGGCATCAGTAGACATCAAACCATGTTTAACCACCCCAAGCGCAGCCTGATAGACCTCATCTCTACGCTTTTCAAGTTCCTCATAAGCCATTTTTCTCTTTGCATGTTTGGTTAAATGCTTAAATTGTTCTTGCACCCATAGGGGGAACTCCTCCCTCACATTAAAAATAGGATTAAATCCCTTTTCAGAAGAGTGTCCGACTTCAGGCTCAGGAGCCAACAGCATTTTATCTAAAATCTTTTTATTCATTGTTTTTTCTCCTCCCTCTTTTCAAATTAGTTCCGTAATGCCAATTAGACGACCGGCCTATATTGACTGCAACTTGTTCAATAAGCTGGGTTAATGCGCACAAATTATTATAGAATCTCCCACCGTCAGAGCCTCTGAAATAAGAGAGATGATCTTCAAAATATCCTTTAACACAACTATTAGTGGTCTTAACTCCGTGTTGGCAGGCTTTTATCGCAGCGAGTCTTACTTCCTCTCTACGTTCATCGAGCTCTGAATAAGACTTTCTTCCCCCTGCATATTTTTCTAAATCAGGAAACTGTTCCCTTACCCACACTACGAATTCTTCTCTAACGTTAAATCCAGGTTGAAAAGCAGTGCTGCCAGATTCATTCACTGTTTCAACAACATTTCCTTTTAGGAGATTTTCAAGATTTGCTTCTTCAACTTTGGGTCTTGGAATAGAAGGATTTTTTGAAGCAATTTCGTCAGGATGTACTGTCCAATAATTTTCATTATCAGGACGCTCAGCTCTTATCTCTTTCAGGCCGAAGTAGCTTCTTATCGTATTCCATAATGTTTTCTTTTCAGGAATAGCTTCAATATTAGGCTTTCTCGCTAAAAGAAGTTTTATGCTCTGTCCTCCTAATTCAATGATAGTGCCCTTTGAACCTAAGGGAACTTGTTTTACTGTCCCACCATGATAATAATTGCCTTTCCCATTCAAGGCTCTCCTTATAGCGACTTCTTGACCTATATCAAAAGGTTCTGCAGCCAATAACATCTCACCCAAAGTATTTCCATTCATTTTATTTCCTCCTTGTCCCATAGTGTTTATCTTTACTACCGAGACTGAGAGAAGAGCGTTCTATAGTTATTACAAATTTATTCAAATTAGAGGGAAATAGCTCTGATTCGCTTCCTTCGGTATCTTCCTCTTTCATAGTAAAATATTTTACTGAACGATCAGGGGCATCTAAAGCAGATCCTTCAAGACCTGTGAGAGTGTTTTTATCGCCTATCAGTCTTGCAAAAGAAACTTGAAATCCAGTTCTTGCACAACCTCCAGCAGTTTGCATAGCATGATCATATGCTTTTCTAGCTCCGGACATAACTTCATCTCTTCTTTCTTCTAATTCTTTATATTTCTCCTTTCTTTTCACATAATCTTCTAATTGAGGGAATTGTTTTCTTACCCACACTGCAAATTCTTCTCTAACGTTAAATCCAGGTTGAAAAGCAGATTTGTCTGCATCGTTAACTGCCTCAATAGTATTATTGCTCAAGAGTAGCTGTAGATTTGATGTTGAAATCTGGGGTTTTGGAGAAGGATCGGATCTTGGAGAAATCTCCGCAGGATGAACAAGCCAGTACGAAGACTTTTCAAGGAACTTTTCCTTTATGCCAAGATATTCTATTACTTTATCCCAAAAATTTCTCTTTCTAGGATTTACTTCGGCTTTAGGGTTGGCTTCCAAAAAAAGCCTAATGGATTCAGGAGCATCCATCTCAACTATTCTTCCGCGAGATCCGAGAGGAACTTGTTTTACTGTCCCACCATGATAATAATTACCTTGACCTGCCGATGCTTTTCTGATAATAACTTCTTCTCCTAATCTAAACGCCATGAGATGCCTCCGAAATATCTTCAAGTCTCTCTTTGACTCCTGTCAACCACTTCTTCATATCTCCGCGCGTACAATCGCAGGGGTCTCCTGCTCCAATTAATCCGCCCCGGATAGGGACATTCGAATCATATTTAAGAATCTTGGAGACAGGCGTGCCATATCCTTTGTCCATGACTTTGAGTGTCTCTCCAATCATCATACCCCCAACGATTTCGTTTGTCATAATTACGCTAGGATCAGGAGAGTTTGTACATTTGCTTCCTTGTAATGAGAGGGCAAGAGTTTTCTCCACATCTAATTTACATTGAAGGCACGAACTCATTCCAGGTTCGTATACTACAACTTGTCCAGATTGAGAATTTGTGCCTCCTGAAACGAGAGGTATGCCATATCTCACGGCAAAGTAATTAATTAGGGCTCTTGTCGCAAAATTATCCACACAATCTAATATCACGTCAGGTCTATTTTTCTCAAAATAAATAGTATTCTCATCAAGCTTTCCTACAAGACTTCTTACCTCTGCATGAGGATTAATTTCTCTTACCTTTGCGGCCAAAGCCTCTGCTTTCTTTCTTCCAACTGCATCGTAAAATAGTATTTGTCTATTAAGGTTGTGGGCCTCAACCTCATCAAAGTCTAATATATCTATATTTCCTATTCCTTCAAGAGCAGCCCCCAGTGCTGTAAAGTTGCCTAATGCTCCTGCACCAACGATTAATATTCTTTTTTCTGAAATGTTTTCATAAGGGTCTGCTTCAAAATCTCCTTCTCTAGCAAATCTTCTTTCAGCAGTGCCCTGATATGCCAAGCTTTTAACTGGTTTTTCTCCTTCTCTTAAAGGCATTAAACTTTTTCTTACTTCTTCAGTTATCATTCCAGCCATAATCTCACTTGAAAATCCCCCTTGGGTAGAACCTGCATAATCTTCTAGTCGTGCACTAGCAGGTATCTCTCCCAGTGTCCCTAAGTAGAATGCTCCTCCAGTTTTACCATTCGAAGCAGAGATTATTGGAATACCATACAAAGAAGAAATTCCAATTGATTTATCTTTCATCTCTGGCGAGTTAGTAAGATCAAGCAATATATCTGGGCGGTTCTGAGTCAAGTTAAGCTCTGTATCAAATGTTCCTACTTTTATAGAGGAGGAGGGATTCATTTGCCTTAATTTGCTTTCAAGATCTCTAGGTTCTCCCCCTAAAGGTGTCAGGAATCCCTGTGTTTTTTCTCCTTGAGGAATATACACTTCTATATTTCCTATTCCAAGAGCCGCTAGCGATGCCGCAGTAAAATGAGTTAATTGTGCTCCGCCAATAAGTATTGCTCTCGCTTTGGTTAATTTACTTTGGTCCCAATTTTGGATTCTTTCTTGTCGATCATATCTAATATTTTTTTCTATCATTTTTTCCAATACCTCTTAGCATAATTTATAGGTGGAGACTGAGTCAAATCAAGATTGCTTGCATGAGCAGGGTAAATTGGAGAGGTGCCTAAGGCAAATTCAGGTTTCGTCAGCGTGCCTGCAGCCCTTTCCCTTTCAAAATCTTCAGGCAAGAAATACTTCCTCCTTGTCCCAGCTAAATGTACTCGTTCATCTATTTCTACGATAAGTTGTTCTTCATCAATTTCAAAATCTCCTTCATCAAATATTTTGTATCCAGTTGTCTTACTTTTAGCATTATCATTTAAGCATCCAGAACACACTTCCCTAGTGGCTATTTCACAATAAGGTACTCTAAAATTTAACCATCTATGATGATTAACAACAAAGCTATAAGCGAATCCAATCTGCTCCTCTTTAGTTATGCGTAATCGCTTAGCTATAAGCTCAGGATTATCATTCTTGATATCTAGAGAGTATACTTTTCTTGGATTAGCAGGATCCCAGAAAATAAGAGAGTTCCCTTCTAACCTGCTTTGTAAACCTCTTGTTTCTTCTTGTCTTATTACAGAATAATTAGAAGGCGCTATTTGATTAAGCAAGACCATCTGATTTTTATCATCAATATCAGAGTGGAAAGTTCTCATACGTCCGTGACTATGCCACCACCCCACAATTCTCTGTCCCATTTTGTCAAGCTCTTGTTTAGCTTTTTTAACATCTTGAGGACTCAATATATAAGAAACAGAAGTAACTTCTTGATCTCGGGCAAGAAATGCATCTCTGGCAACTCGGTCTCTTGCTTCTTTAGGCGTGGTTAAAAAGCCTCCAACTTCAAGACTTCTTCCCTTTCTTTGTATTATTAATTCAGCATATTTGAATGCTTTATCATGTGCATAGCTAGAGATATGCACTTCATCGAGGCCAAGGCCTTTTTCTACTATTGGCCTCTCTGAAGGTTCTTCTCCAATTAAAAGTAAATTTAAATTTTTCATTTTCTTGCATCACTGAAGAATTCTTTCCTAGAATCTTCTCTGATAACCTCCCTGTTGAACCGCAGAAATTTCTATCTCAAGCTGTCGATATTTTATTGGTCTGCCTTCGACAGTTTCAGTTCTATCAACAAGATATCCTTCTACTCTGTCAGTCAGCTTTGCTTCTTTCCCATTAACAAGGATATAGCTACCAGCCGCTCCAAGTTCGTTTCTTAAACTCTTCATTGTTGAAGCTTCTGTATCAGCTACAGCAGATCCCATGATATAACTTAAGACATCTCTTACAGTTCTTTCCGTATAGGAAGCAGGAAGTCTTCTCATTAATGCATTCTCTGCTTCAGACAAGCTAGGTCTGGCAGTAACTATAATTGGCATTACATCCATAGATGATAATCCCGATTCTTTCTGATCTCCAGACTTCTGATTTTCAGGGGTTTGTTCTAATGTTCTCATCTTACTGTTGCCCCCTTTCAGCTGTTTGAATTTGACCGGGTCCTTTTCTAAATTGTAAATAGCCGCGTTTGTGAGCCTCATACATCTGCTTCCCTTTATCTCCGAAAACATCATTCCAATCGCTCTCGACAAAAAATTGATCTAATTCTAAGTTTTCTCTAAGTTCAGTATCTAATGCTCTCGAAATATCTTCTTTACCAATCCCGATTGTGCCGCCGACAGTTTCTCTTTCGATAGCATATCTGCAAGCGCGATCTACGATTCCTTTGATCATCGCTCCACTAATCATATTTCTATATGTGAATGAGCCTAAGGCCTCGCCATGAGGATTGACAACAGTACAAACTGGCTCTGGAGAATAGATTCTCTCAACAGCTTCATGTGTCAGGCTCTCTCTTTTGCTGCCTTTAAACAATCCTTGGACAGGTTTATCCTTAAGATAGATTCCAAAAATCTCGTAAGCACCTTCCCTTGAAGGGCGAGGTATCTTTATTTTTCGGTCTATTCTGCCAGGTCTTAAGACTGCAGGATCAATAGAGTCTTCTCTATTGGTAGCAAGCAAAGTGATAATATTATGATTCTCCTCTAATCCATCCATTTCAGTTAAGAGCTGAGGCACAATAGAATCATAAGCATCAGTAGACACGCTGCTTCCTCTTACTCTAAAGATAGATTCCGCTTCATCGATAAAGATAACCACTAGAGCCCCATTTGCAACTTCACGAGCAGACTGATAAATTCTCCTCACATTTGCCTCGCTATTACCAAGCCACATATTAAGGATTTCAGGTCCCTTTATGCTAATGAAATGGCCATCTTCGTGTCCCGTAGTTTTTGCAAGATTGTATGCAATAGCCTTGGCTACAAGAGTCTTCCCACATCCTGGAGGGCCAAAAAGCAAAGCTCCTTTGATAGGAGAACTGCCATATCTTGCATATACTTCTCGATGAACAAAAGGATGCTCAATCTCAGAACGTATACTCTTGATAGTTTCTTCTAATCCTCCAATTCGGTCCCAAGGTATTTGAGGAACTCTCTCAAGATTATATTTCGTCTTCTTCCTAGAAAGTTTTTCTATAGCAAGCAGTCCAGAAGAATCAAGAACAACCTCATCTCCGGCCCGGACATCGGGAGATATACTCAATACATATTTATGTTCGCCTTTTAGTTCAACTCTTATTCTGTTTGGCTCAACTTCATCAACTGTCGCTACCTGACTTCCTAAGTCGCTAAATTCCGAAGAGTCCACTATTGCGAGGTCTTTATTCAATGTCACTCTGCAACCCCTCTTAACTTTTCCATTGAGAGATTCATTATGTCCGATTTCATAAGTGCCAGAGCCATCAACAAATACCCTGACTGTCTTTTTTCCAGTGTCTAGCACTGTCCCTGCTCTAAACGGTGGAGATGATAATCTCTCTACTTCTGATTTTAAGAGCAGATTCTCCCTCTGCAGGGCTTCCATTGCTTCATTTTTAGCCATTGTGTCTTTCTCCGAATTTCTTATTTACATAAAACAGAATAGCCAGATATTTTTTCACCCTGAAAGCTCTGACAGTCATTGTAACTCCGATAGGACAGTACATTTTTTCTGTTATCATAATAAAGTAACAACAATAATGTCTTTAATATTTAACTGATATTATTGATATGAGTGATATCAAAAGCCTTATATAGCCTAGAATATTCTCTATAAAATGGAAAGAACACTCATCAAACAAGGGGGAGGAGGTTACACTATTTATCTTCCTAAATCATGGGTGGATAAAAAAGGCCTTAAAGAAGGAGATAAAATTCGGTTGCAGGAGAAAGATACTTCTTTAATTATTCAATCAGCAGTGCTAAAAAAGAAGATGACCTTAGTTGTCTTAGATAATGAGGCAAGATCAGATGTAAGGGCACTCTTAACTCATCTTTACAGAAGAGGATTTGATGCAATTACCATAGAAAATCTGGATGAAAAGTCATTTAAAGAAATTAAAGCAACTTTACCCCTTTTACTAGGATTTGAGCTGACTGATAGAACCGCGAATAAATGCACTCTGGAAAATCTCTCTGAGCCAACAGACCAAAAATATGATGTGCTCCTAAGAAGACTTTTCATAATCATCCAGGAGACTATTGAAATCTTAAATAGAGACACTGAAAAAGGAGAGTTTAAACATCTCCAAGATATAACTGAGTTGAGAGACCAGCATGATAAATTTGTTCTTTTCTGTAGGCGTATATTAACGAAAGAGCAGGAGGAAAGAAATCCTGCATTAGCTTGGGAATTGCTAACTTTTTTAACTCATATAGGGCATGCAATATCTTATACTTATCTTCACGCTGCCAGTAAAAAAGTTAAATGTGGAAAAGAAACAAAAAATCTCGTAAAAGAATTGCAGAATTATTTCTCGCTTTATTACGAGGCTTATTTAAGAAAAGATGAGAATGCAATTCATAAGATAAATTCAGGAAAAGAGAAATATCATTTTGGTAAATGTCTAGAAGCTATAAAATCTGCAAGGGGAGAAGAGGCAGTTTTACTTTCTTACATTAGAGAGATTTACCGTTTAATTCAGATAGGAACAAGTCCCTTATTCAGCGAACTGCTTATAGCGAAAGAAGTTAAAGATTTAAATTAATATAACTTAACCAGGTTTTTACAAATTCTTCATCTCTTTCCCCTATAATTCTATCCCCATGTTTGTTCCTTGCATAAATATAGTCATTAAAATCAAAACTATTGGCTGCCCTTCTCGCTTCATTTACTTTATCAATGCCAACACGGCTTATAGCGCATACGTCTTCCAAATCGACTGTACCTTTAGGAGTCTTGCTTTGAGTTAATGCCACTTCAATGTTTCTAGCTATAACAAAGAAAATACCATTATACATTCCTCGGACTTGTTTTTCTGCATCAGTTGTATAGCCGCTCCAGGTATCATGTTGAGCGGTTATCACGAATGGAACTTCAAAAGCTTGCCGGATATCTTGAAATGTCTGCACATAAGTCTTTAGCAAATATGCCGCGTATCTATTTTTTGTTGCTTTTCGCATTTCTGCTTGGTGGCCCACTTGAAATAGTTTAGGAACAGGAAGACGAGGTATGTTTTCTTTATCAAAAACAATTCTCTCCCCCTCAGCAAGCATATCATTGTCTACTGAAAGGTAACCCTCCATCTTCACTTGCGGCATGGTTAAGTCTTGAGGCTCATGGACCATTCCCATATATAATCCCAATCCCACAAGAGCAGAAGGCACGGTAATATAAGCCGCCCTTTGCAAGCTCTTCTTTAAAATTGCAGCAGGAGTGCGGCTTTCAATAAGTGTTTGAAGGGACTGGTTAGCGTGTATTCCATCGTGAAATCTTAAGTAAGGAGTAAAGTTCAAACATTCTCTTAAGTATTTTCTAAATTTTTCAGGCACATTTCTGACTTTATTTTTCATGAGCCTGTTTCCTCCATCTACACCAAGCTCTTCTATGACTTTGTTTGGATTATTCCCATCAAATTCAGGTTCTAAAGGATAACTGCCAGTAAACAATCTGTATGCTAATGCTCCAAATCCCCACACATCTGATTCTTTAGTAGGATGGCTTAGCCTCTGATTATCTTTAGCAAAACATTCTGGGGCGCGGGTATAGATAAACCCCATATTATCTCTTGGCGACAAGCTCCAGCCTAAAGACGCACAAGTGGAAGTTCCGAGATCATTTACAAGAACATTGCCTTCAGAATCTAAAGCAAGATTATCTGGTTTCAAATCTCCATGCACCCTGCTTAATTTGGTGTGCAACTCTCCCAGTCCTAAGGAGATATCTCTCATATAATGCACAATATCGCTTTCCTGCAGACCTTGCCTAAAGAATAATTGCGATCCATCTTGCTCAATCTTGTCAGAGAGAAAATTTTTGTATAATGGCATGACAATGAAAGGCTTTCCATTTTTATCAACTGCAAACATTCTAGGCACAACATGAGAACAAGCAGTTAATTCAAGAGCTTCATTCTTTATGATGCGTTCTTCAGTAAGTTGGCGATGCCTCATCTGATCTTCAGCCAAAGGAGAGGGGTCCAATACCTTGACTGCTACATCTATTCTCAATTGAGAATCCTCAGCTCGATAAACTCTTCCCCATGTGCCCTTGCCAAGCAAAGATTTAACAGTATATCTCTCAGAATTGATTACTCCTTCTAATGTAGCTCTTTGAGTTTGTAAAGAATTAATCATTTTTTGATTCCTCCAATACATCAATGGTAAATTTAGCTAAGGTGCCAGGTTTCAATTGACTTTCCACAGCCCTGGGAATAACAACTACTGATTGCTTGCCATGCTTGGCAATTTTCTTTGTAATGACAATTTGCCTTCTTATGCTTGAATTCTGCATATTTTATACATACTTTCTGCATATATAAAACTTACTATTTGTAATTACTTTATAGTTACACTAATATTGCAGTTAACTCTTGACTAGCTCTCTTATCCTGACAAGGCTTTCTGTCTCTTCGGGAAAAGGCAAAAATGCCCCTATTTGAAAGAATTCTCCAGTATGTTCTATTTGCAAGGAATGGGGCCATAAAATTGCATGAGGATTCCCATAAGGAACAATGGGGTTTGGCTCGTGATAAGTAGGATTTCTATCGAATGTAAAGTCGTAATGAAAAATGGGGAAAGGACTTTTTCTTTCTTTAAACGCCGCAAGATTTGCTTCAAAACCTGTTGCAGAACTTCCTAGTCCTTTATACCCTAATATCTGGCCTCTTGCGTCTAGGCCATAACAGGAAAGACAGGTAATTCCTGGAATCCAGGATCCATTAAAAAAAGTGCCAATAGAAATGTATAGTTCTGCTGCACCTTCTTTATTTCTTGGAGTATGTTTAGCTTCTAAGCCTTCAATTTGATAATCTTGGGCATTTCCCGTGCCATCTCCTTGTCTAAACATAATTAGTGTTGCTGTTCCAGATCCCAGAGGCCTGCCTCCAGATTCTTCAACATTTGTTGAAGCTTTAGCAGAATAACCTTTATCAGGGGTAAATTCAAAACGCTTATCAATTGTTAAACGTGCGTTAGGTTGTATAGAATTTACTCTTGCGCTCAATGCCTGAAATGATTTTTTAGTCAGCAATCCTAAGTCTAAATTCATAAAATTAGCATAAAAAAAGCATTAATAGAATTATTGGTTTTAGAATATATTAGAATTTTCTTTACAAACTAATTAGTTTTACTCTAGCATTGTCTACTGCAGAGAAGTTTGTAGCTCCAAGGTAAGGAATTCCAGATTCATCACAAACAGCAATAATTGTAGAAGTGGCAGTGCCGTCAATCACAATTGCAAATACTCTCTTTCGCGCGTCTTTAACACTTCTCACAACTTCCCTGGAAGAGACTCTTCTTATCACATCCCCAGTTTCATCCAAGATGGCAGCCATCTTGGTGCCTCTTATCTTTTCATAAGCAGATTTCACCATTTCTTTAGCTTTTTCAGGATTCACATTTGATACAGGCGCAGACGATACAGAAGGAGCAGAAGGCTCTTCAAAAGAATCTCCCCCATATCTCAATCTTCTGATAAATTCTCCAACAGGAACTCTTTTTCTTAAAGCCATCAATATTTCCTTGCCTTGTAATTCTTCCACTTCTTTTCCATCAGGAGCAACTGCAACATAGCCGATTCTAGCATTATCGATAACATTCTTGGCGATTAATTTTCCACCTCTATCGCCATCAACAAACAAGGTTATTTCCTTAGATTCTCCTAATTTGGCAATAGTATAAGGCAGTTTGGTTCCATTCATCCCTATAACATTGTTTACTCTATTTTTCAAAAGATTGACAACATCTGCTCTTCCCTCAACAACTATAATTTCACTTCCAGAGATTTCTCCAGCAGGTAATTTTTCATCTCCATATTCCTGTATCCTGGCTGCTCTAGACTCTTCTTTTAGAACTCGGCTCATCTCTTCAATCTCTCCACCTTCGCTATCGAGGCCGGCTAAAAGCTTTTTTGCTCTTTCTATAATATAATCTCTCTTCCCACCTCGTACATCTTCTATCTTGGTTATTTGGATTCCAGCTTCAGTTGGTCCAATTCGGTCAATAGTTTCAAGAGCGGCAGCAATTATAGTGGTCTCAGATTTATCTAAAGCAGTAGGCACTAGAATTTCTCCAATGCTCTTTCCATCAATCATTTCTAAATTAACTTCAATTCTGCCTATTTTACCTTCTTTTTGCAATTCCCTCATCTCTAATTCAGCACCAAGAAGTCCCTCAGTCTGCCCAAATATGGCTCCGATTACATCTGGTTTTTCTAATGGACCTTCTGCTTTGAATGAAGCATAGATCATATACTTAATTGATACTGGGCTTACTTTTGCCATTCTGTTTTATACTCCTAATAATTGCCTTTCGGCTTGTCAAGAACATAGTTCTTGAGCACCTTGAAAACCAAAGATTTTCTCAGTCTAGAAAGAAAGTAACGAAATTATGTCCAACACGGACGTGAATATGATAGTATTGCGAAATACTTCTTTCTATTATCTAAAGAGCAGGTTTCTCTATTTAAATCTTTGCAAGTCTCTAGCCTTGCAAAAAGTTTCTTAGAAGATGCTTAAGCATATCATTTAATTAATCCTAGATCCCTCAAAACCTTCAATCTAGCCTCATGCTCCTCAGAAGTTATTTCGCTCTTCTCTTCTTTGAAAGCATTTTTTTTCTGTTCGATAGCTTTGTTTTTAATGTCTACCAATCCTGATCTGTGCCTTCGGCTTGGAACTGCCATGTTTAATGATAAGAAATATCCTTTTTAAATTTTACATTAGCCCATAGAATAAATTTTAGCCGTATTCTTTACTTCTGGCGGAAAAAAACTAGTTATCTTTTTTATTTAAAGATTTCTCTTATGCAGGCTCTCCTTTCCAGCACGATTTTTTGCAAAAAGATTTATATAGCTTCATGATACAGAAATAAAGATGGCGCCAAAAGGGGTAAACATAAAAGAGGAAGACGTCATAGAAGAAGTAGAAGAGTTTGACGATGCGATTCTGGATGGCCTAGAATCGATGAATGAATAAATCAATCTTATTTTTTTGCCTTTTCTAAAGGCTTTATTTTTTTAAGTTCAGACAGAAGTATCCTTTAATGAAAGATTGGGAAATTTTAATAGAATTCTATTCCAAGATCTTCATCAAATCGAGCGTTTCCAGAGCCCTTTGATAATGGTCTTTCTTCTTGCCTCTCTGCTTTGTTTTCTTTTTTAGGCAGGGTCTGAGCAGGATTCTTCAGGGTTCTCTCCATATCAGCATATTCTCTTATCTTGCCCAATTTCTGATACAAAGGCATCATAGCATTTTGAATTTCTTTTCTTTCCATAGAATCGAGGTCAAGATCCAGCATTTTCTCATAAATCTCCAAAGCATGCTTTCTTTTATCCCGGTTAAGGAATCCTTGAGCCTGGGTTTTGTACATATCTTTTGTTTTGATCTTTAGCCCTACCTTTTGCTTTGAATTTGCTATAGCCAAGGCTTTCTTATAGGTAATCTCAGCTTCTTCAAAGTTTCCAGCCTTAACAAAAAATTCAAGAGCTCTAACAAAATCATTGAATTTAGAATCAACTGTGGCATTTATGTCAGCAGCATTTCTCATCATTCTCCCGGCTTCTAAAAACATCTTCCTCCCTTCATATATTCCGGCTAGTTTAACAAGTGCATATTTTTTTGTATCAAAATCCAATTGCATTTTTAAGCATCTCTGAAGATAATCCATCTTGACATAGTCACCAGAATTGGCTAATTTGGCTTCCATCTCTCTTCTTGTCACACTCTCTCTATTTATCATCTAATTTTATCATCTGTCTTTATTTATAAGCATTACTATGATCAAAAAGATATCAGAGATAAAAAAGAAACCTTTATATTTGTCTCCGAGTTCACTTTGAAATGAAAAAAGGGAAGGTGTTAGTATTAATTTTGCTTATTCTAATATGTGCCTCTTTGATTTATTTCTTTACTAGAGATTCTAAGCTAGGAGGTATTAATCTTACTGGAAATGCGATTTATTCCCATCCATCTTCTCTTAATTGCACAAATCAAAATATTATCGCTAAATGGAATGCGCTTTTCCAAGAGCCGTCGACAAATCTTAGGATAATTGTTAATGAATCAAATAACTGTTCAGAATTCAGAGCTTTTAAGAACAAAAGTAATCAATTCTTTATTTTGGCCGGATACTCGTTGCCAATAAGTGGAATAAATATTTCTTTCAACTCTTCCCAGATTTATGCGTTCAAGGGAAATATCTCTAGCGACCTTGCTACGAATTTCTCAAGTATGCTGTCAAATGAAAGTATTCCAGGTATTTGGATATTATTGTCAGTGGCATTAGCGCCTTATGAAAATATAACTACTATAACTTCTTCCTTTGGAGCTGATACTGAATTTAGATCAGTATTCAAGATAACCGTCCCTTCTTATGAGGCTAAACAGCAAGATGGGCAGACATATTACAACTTCTATGATAATATGACTGTCTACAAGTCTTCTACTATTGATCTGCAAGAAGGATCCATGGTAAGTGTTGCTGCAAATCACTCGCTAGTAATGTTTGGTTATCAGAATTCCACTATTTCTAGCTGCAGTCCGATTTGGACACAGACAAATATGACTTGTAACGAGACCACCAATAACTTAACAGCATGGTTTAATGATAGTAACAACTGCAAGGCTTTCTTCCCTGCAAATAATTATGTGGCTCCTGAAAATCTCACTCTTTCCTGTGCTGCCTCTTCAGATTTGCTACATGGAAATCAGGATTCAGTTACCAAAGTTAACCTGGGCAATTTATCTATCTACGTAAACAATATTCCATTAAATGATACTCAAATTTACAGAGAGAATTTGCCTTTAGAGTTTAAGGAGAATTCCACAACCTTGATTAGCCTAACTTATAATTTCTCCCTGGGCTTAAATTTCTCGGAAATAAAGATAGAGAAACAGAATTCAACCTCTCTCTTTAGTTATCTCATCATCTCAGGATTAGACGTTTCTAAAACAGCCTACCTCGATAAAATTGATGCGGCTTCAAATGCAGTCTGCATAAAAGATGCCACAATTTCTTCCATTTCAGAAATATCTCCATTGTGTGATGCTGCTTCTGAATTAATTGTTCCTTGCCCCGGCAGCAACTCAACTTATAATTGTGCAATATCAGGTTCTAGATTCTCAATCTCAGGTTTGGCCCATTCTGCTGTCAAAGAGGCATCGCAAAGCGCCTCTGAATTATCTTGCATCGCAAGCTGGAATTGCACTGAATGGAGTCTGTGTATGAATGGGAATCAAATAAGAACTTGCGTAGATGCCAACAATTGCAACAATTTAACTGTTGAGCCTTTGGAGTTGCAGGCCTGCGTCGCCCCATGTTCTCCTAATTGGATTTGTGGTAATTGGTCTTCATGTGGAAAGAATGGGAATCAAACAAGGTTATGCACTGATTCAAATAGTTGCGGCATTCCAGATGGAAAACCCTCCGAACTTCAAGTATGTGCTTCCAAATCAAGTAAATCTGGTAAGAGCATCCTCCCCCATATTATTATCGGACTGGTAATTCTGATAATCTTAGTAGCAATAACAATGTTGATCCTTTACCTAATAAAATCAAATAAAAAAGGATATGAT
Organism: Nanobdellota archaeon; assembly: GCA_030698805.1. GTDB lineage: Archaea > Nanobdellota > Nanobdellia > Pacearchaeales > GW2011-AR1 > VGKP01. Next base: position 24,982 of record JAUYMA010000003.1, on the reverse strand, counting down.
CCTGCAAACTCTCCTTCAGCCAAATTAGGACCAGTAACTCCTCCTGGAGTTGACAACGTAAAGATACAATAAAAAATTTATATTCAGATGAATAAGAAACTACAAATTATTATAATCCACGGTGGAACAACTTTCAAGAGTAATAAAGATTATCTAAAATTTTTAAGAAAGAGAAGAATTTCTATTGAGAAAAAGATAAGATGGACCGATGACTATTTAGATAATAAACTAGGTAGAGATATTGATATTATTAGACTTGCTATGCCTTTGAAAGAGAATGCAAAGTACAAAGAGTGGAAGATTCATTTTGAGAGGCACTTTCCTTATTTTAAAAGCAATTCAATTTTAATAGGCTTTTCACTAGGTGGAATATTCCTCGCTAAATATCTTTCTGAGAACAAATTCCCAAAGAAGATTTTATCAATTTATATTATTTGTGCGCCTTTTGATAACACTATTCCAGGGGAGGATTTGGTAGGCGGATTTAAGCTTAAATCAGATCTTTGCATGCTGGAAGAAAGCTCTAAGAATCTATATTTATTATTTTCAGAAGATGACAATGTTGTACCTATTTCTCATGCAGAAAAATATGCACGAAAGCTCAAAAATGCCAAAATAATTATCTATGAAAGCAAAAATGGGCATTTTAAAGTCCAGGAATTTCCCGAGCTTATACAAATAATAAAAAACGATATAAAGAGAAAATAACCTCTAAACTAATCTAAAAAATAAAATTAAAGTACCTTGGCCTTAATTTCAATGCAGACGCCTGCTGCAACTGTTGCTCCAGCATCTCTGATAGCAAATCTAGCCATATGAGGATTGGCTGCTTGTGTTTCTAATACAAGATTTCCTATAGGTTTGATTCTTACTTTCGCAACATCTCCATTCTTCAAGAAGTCTGGATTCTTGGCAGTCTGCCCATCAGGACTTGTTTTTTCTATCAATTCAATGAATTGGCATGGAACTTGTGCAGTGTGTACGTGAAATACTGGAGTATATCCTTTAGCAATAACAGTAGGGTGTGAAATGACTGCTACTTGGGCTACGAATTCTTCAGCGATAGTAGCTGGTTTAGCTGCGTCACAGATTACATCTCCACGAGCAACATCTTTTTTACCAATACCTCTCAAGTTAATGCCTACATTGTCTCCTGCTTCAGCCTGAGGTAATTGTTCATGATGCATTTCAATGCTTCTAACTTCTCCTTGAATTCCTTTTCCAGATCTTCCAGGAAGAACTACTATTTTCTGAGCTACTTTCATAACTCCTGTTTCAATCTTTCCTACTGGAACTGTTCCAATACCAGTAATTTCATAAACATCTTGCAAAGGCATTCTCAATGGTAAATTAGTAGGTTTCTCAGGAGGATTGAATAAGTCAAGTTGCTCCAATACAGTTGGACCTTTGTACCAAGGCATATTTGTTGATTTCTTTGCAACATTGTCTCCCTTGAATCCAGAGATAGCTAGGAATGTAATTGTGTCAGGCTTGTATCCCGCCATCTTTAGAACTGCAGAAACTTCTTCCTTTGTTTTATTGAAAACATCTTCTTTGTAATCAACAGAGTCCATTTTATTGATATTGACTGCTATTTGAGTTACACCCATTGTTCTTAATAGCCATACATGTTCTTTAGTTTGAGGTTGAACTCCGTCTTTTGCAGAGATTGTCAAGAAAGCTACATCTGCTTGGGAAGCACCAGTGATCATATTTTTAACGAAGTCTTTGTGACCAGGGGCGTCAATTATAGTAACTTCATATTTATTAGTCATTAATTTTTGATAAGATAAGTCAATTGTAACTCCTCTTTCTCTCTCTTCTTTGAATTTATCCATAACGAATGCGAATTCAAATCCAGCTTTTCCGTGCTTCTGGGCTTCTGCCTTTAACTTCTCCATTTCTTCAGGAGAGATTTTTCCAGCATCGAACATCAATCTTCCGATAGTTGTCGATTTTCCATGGTCAACGTGACCAACGAAAACTGCATTCAATATTGTTTTTTGTTTAGCCATTTTAATAATTATGTAATATTTTCTAAACTAAGGGGTATTTAAATCTTTCTTTTCCTGCCTAATTATTGAGGGTATTTTCATCTTTTCACCGAGCGGATTTTCTCGCAATTAACAAAAATTTTGTATGTCTCGACGTTAAATTTGGATCAGAAATTTCTTTGTATTCGACAATTTCCCAGTTCTTATAAGATTTTAGTAGTTCATTTTTCTTAAAGTAACCTAAATTTTTTTCCTTGACATAATTTTTAATTAATAAACCGTCAATTACATTTAGGCCATTTAAACCTGCTATTTTTTTCATATATTCAATCAATCTAAAACATTCATCTTTAGATAAAAAATGCATAACTCCAGAGCATAATGCAACATCAAACTTTTCATCTAAAGAAAAATCTCTCAAATCTTTCTTGAATATCCTGATAAAAACGTTATGAATGGCGGCTGAATTTTTTGTTTCATAAATCGCCGAATCAGAGTTGTCCACACAGGTTACTTCTAGCCCGTGTTTTGCAAGAAATATAGCATCATCACCATATCCACAGCCAAGGTCAATTGCCTTTCCTTTCCTTTTTAATCTCAGGATCTTTTTCATTAAATCATAATCATCAGCCATAATCCTAGCTACATTTTCAATTAAATAAACTTATGTAAAAAAGTTTAAAAATTAAATCTAGTTTGTATCAAGGAGGGGCTGTGGGGAAGCCTGGTTATCCTTCGAGTTTAGGGTGAAGGAAGTCTTGAGACAAAATATAATTTTGAATTTCGAGAGCCTTCCTGAATTACTCGCGTCCCCGGTTCAAATCCGGGCAGCCCCATTCATCTTAAGATTCATCTTTCGATAATTATTTAAATTATCAAGCAATAATAATATCATGGAAGAAACTAATCAAAATACTCTGAGAGAAGATATACGGATAATACAAAGGGACTTGGAAATAATAAAAAGGGCCCTATTAAATGATGGCAAATTAACTCCTTGGGCAAAAAAGCAGTTAGCAAAAGCAAGGAAAGAAGATCCTAGCCTTTATACATCCTTAGAAGAATTATAGAGATGTACAAGGTTCATTTCTCTCCTCAAGCGACTAAGTTTATTCGGAAGCTTCAAAGAGATATTAAAGAGAGAATAAAAGATAAATTTGAAGAAATAGTCCTGGACCCTTTCAGATTCCTAGAACATTTCGAGGGAGATTATTACAAAATTAGAATAGGAGATTTTCGTGCATTGGTAGACATAGATTCCGAGCAGATGATAATTTGGGTTAGGGTATTTGATAAAAGGGGAAGGGTATACAAATAATCTATTTCTGGACTTGGTAATATTTTACCTCTACATCCTTTACAGAATCAGATAAACCTTTTACTATCTCTTCAGCAGTTCTATCCTCACGAATTATATCTTCTTTATCTATTCCTTCTTTTTCAAATACTCTCCCACTCGGAAGAATTAAGCCTGCATGCCTTAAGACAAATCCACAAAGTTCATTATTTTCTTGAGAATATTGTAAAGTAAAAATACTTCCTGCCTCAAGAGAAACAATTGGCTTAATTATGGGGCTAGTTTGAATAAAGATTTCCATAGGCCTATGGCCGATGTAACCTGGTCTAAATGCTTCAGGAAATGAGATATAATTTCCATCTCCATTAGTTTCAATAGCTCTTTTTTCTTGACAAGCTTGTCTCCAAAACTTTTCTACCTGTTTTTCTATATCTAATAACCAAGCTACTGTGCCGAAACAATTTGCCCTCTCCTCCCAATATTGCCCTCTAAATAACCTAGTCGCTAATTCAGGTCTATCTCTGAGCCTATTTAGTCTAGATTCATAGGATATCATTTCGGCAGATAAGTAATAATTTCTTTGACAATTTCCTTCAAAGGTTTTGTTGCATCGATCTCAATTCCATGGCTAAATTCAGTAGTCTTTTTATAGACTGCTCGCGCAGCACCTTCTCCATGAGGAGGGTTTCTCCCACTATCTCTTTTAATGCATTCTTCTAAGGAAATTTTTAAAGTAAATACAAAATGTTTAAACTTAAGTTTATTCAACAAATCCTCTAATTGAGATTTCCAGTAAAAGTTTCCATCAAAAATAATTATCTTGCCTTCTTTTAGCATGGGCAAGATTCTTTCAACTGCAATTTGATTGGCTTTGAGAAAGCTCTTCTGAGAAATATATCCGGCCTCTTTGTCTTTAGTAAGTCCAAATTCATCAAGTATTCTATCTATAGAAATATGGGTCGCATTTATTTCTCTAGCTAGCTGTCCAGAAATAGTGGATTTTCCAGAACCCAAAGGCCCCCGCATGATGATGTAATAAGGTTTGCTCATGTAATTTATGAGATCTGGGAAGTTAAAATCCTTTCCCCAGGCTAAATTTATAAACCTCTTAGAATATAAAATAAAATGAGCGTGATATCTTTTCTCATTGACTTTGTATTGCATATAGATAGGTATATTGGATCGATTGCGCAAGATTATGGTGCCTTTACATACGTCGTTCTTTTCTTCATCATCTTCTTAGAGACTGGATTGGTAATAACTCCCTTCTTACCAGGAGATTCATTGCTATTTGTTCTGGGAGCTTTTTCAGCCCAGGGAACATTCAACCTCATTCTTCTTTTCTTTCTTCTCACTATCGCAGCAATATTGGGAGACAGCGTAAATTATTGGATAGGCAGTTACTTTGGAGAGAAAGTATTTGCAAAATCACGATTCTTTAAGAAAGAGCATCTAGAAAGGACTCAGGAGTTTTATAAGAAGCATGGGGGCAAGACCATTATCTTGGCAAGGTTTGTTCCCATAATAAGGACATTTGCCCCATTTGTCGCCGGAATCGGCAAGATGAATTATCCTAGATTTTTAACTTACAATATTATCGGGGGCGTATCTTGGATTGCGCTTTTCCTGTTAGCAGGATATTTCTTTGGAAATATTAAGTTGGTAGCTGAGAATCTTACAATGGCGATCTATCTTATAGTCATCTTATCATTCATTCCAATAATCTGGGAATATATCAGGCATAAAAGAAAAGGCAAAAAGTAAATTAAAATCGATGTATTTTATCTTCTCTTTCCAGTCTTTCCAAGGCGCCAGGAATATATCTCATCATCTGGTCAACATTTTCTTGATAGATTCTATTAACCCTTTTGAAATTGGAAGTCTTTTTTATCTTAAGCTGGTGCGCTTTTTCAGGATCAAATTTATTTACGGCCCAGATGCCCAGGCGCGCAGCATAGGAAATATTCTTTAACTTCTTTGAAGGATCTGGAATAGTTTCTCCGGCAAATCCCGCATATTCAGGCAGAGTATGAATTTTTCCTTTAAAGGCTTCTTCAACGAATGATTGTCTTATTCTCAAAACATGATCGGGGTCAGAGCACAATATCAAATCGTTTTGTTCGATCATTTCAGGCTGCAATATCGTTGGGCCGGGCCTTTCCCATATTTTTCTAGCTTCATAATAGAAGCCTCTTCCCACTAGAATGTCATACATCTCATCAGACATTCCCCTGGGATAATCCGAAGGATTTAATCCGGCAGAGGAGACTTTTAAATCAAGATATTTCCTTGCTTCTCTCGCAAATAAAGCTTCCAAAGCAGGACTGCGATTGACGTTTCCACGACATACAATTAAAAGGTTAAATGGTTTATCAGACATGGTCTTTGAATGTTCACAAAATAAGAATTTATTGGTTCTCAGCTAAGCCCTTTCTTTGCCTAATCTTTCTAATTACTTCACTTTGTAATTCTGCAGGAAGTTTCTGGAAGTTTTGGTCCATAAGGCTGCTAATGCCTCTTCCTTCAGTGGAACTTCTCAAGTCATTGCTCCATCCAATCATTTCAGCCACCGGAATTTTCGCTTTAATGTGAGTATCTATGCCTTCTTGTTGTACATCAATTAATACACCCCTCTTGCTTCCAATTAACTGAGTCACTGCACCCATGAAATCTATAGGGGCTTCAATTAGATGAGTCTGAACTGGCTCCAATATAGCCGCCCCTCCTTTCTTTAGACATTCATGTATGCCCAGTCTTACAGCAGGATATATCTGTGCAGGCCCTCTGTGAACATTATCTACGTGAATCTTAATATCGTGCAATACAAATTTAGTCTTCATCAAAGGCTCTTTTGCTAAAGGCCCACCATCCACAACAAGTTTCCATCCATCCATAATTGAGTCTATAATCTCCCCGATTAATACAACTCCTCTTGTTCTGTCCTCAAAAACATTGCCTTTGTAAATCTCTCGATATTGCCTGGATTCTTCATTTGAGATTCCAAGTTCAGATAGTCTCTTCCAAACTTCTTCAGGTTTTTTCTTTAATCTGATCTCAGGTATTTCTCCCCTTTCTATTGCATTGTAGACCTCATCTTCTAACGGTTCTACACTTACCCATAAGATGTTGTGGCCGTTAGGAGTTCGTACCTCAGTCTTTCCAGAATCCTTAGTTAATGCCTCTCTATAAACTACAATTGGGGCCCCAGTCTTAACTTCTAGGCCTTTCTCATTCTTGATTCTGCCTTCAATTATTTCTAAGTGCAGTTCCCCCATACCAGAAAGTAAGTTCTCTCCAGTCTCTTCATTAATCTCAATCTTAATGCTAGGATCTTCTTTTCCAACTTTTCTTAGAACTTCAATTAATTTAGGCAAGTCAGCAGACTTGGTTACTTCTATGGACTTTGTAATAACTGGCTGGAATATGTGTTTTATTTCTTCAAAGGGTGTTTGAGGCGCAAAGGTGATAGTGTCTCCCACATCTGCGTTTAATCCTGTTATTGCCAGAACATTTCCTGAAGGAACCGACTCCATCTGTTCAGGCTTAATTCCATTATATACAAGAACTTGTTGAACTCTGGCTTTTTTCTTGGCGTTATTGGCATAAGCTTCCATTCCATTAACAATTGTTCCAGAATAAAGTCTCCCCGCAGCAATCTCCTTCCCAGATCTCGGTTCTATGACAATATTAGTGATTACGAAAGCGACTTCTCCATCTTTATTGCAATTAATTAAATCTTGGCCAAACTTGCTGTCAATGTCGCCTTTCCAGATTTTTGGGATTCTATATTTTTGAGCATCTAACGGATTAGGAAGGTGCTTTACAGCCATATCTAGAATAACTTCATGCAAGGGAGCTTTCTCCCAAACCCATTTCTTTCTTTCCTCTCCTTCTAACTCATAAATCTTGTAAATATCTTTGAAGCTTACTCCTCTCTTTTGCATGAAAGGTACAGATACTGCCCAGTTCTCTCTTGCAGAGCCAAAGGCAACGCTTCCATCTTGAACATTGACTTTCCATTTCTCTTTATATTCAGGCTCAGCAATCTGCATGATAAGGTTATTGAAAGCAGCTATAAGTTTCATAAACCTTTCTTGCATTTGTTCTGGAGTAACTTTTAATTCCTTTATGAGCCTATCAACTTTATTTATGAATAAAACAGGCTTTACTCTTTCCCTTAATGCCTGCTTTAGAACAGTTTCTGTCTGAGGCATTATGCCTTCAACTGCGCAAATAAGAACGAAAGTGCCGTCAATGGCCCTCATTGCTCTGGTGACGTTTCCTCCAAAGTCAACGTGTCCAGGAGTATCAATAAGGTTGATCAAATATTCTTTCCCTAAATATTCATGGGCCATGCTCACGTTTGCAGCGTCAACAGTCATTAATCTCTCTTGTTCATCTGCATGTTGCCAGGTGGTCATTCCTTCTTCAAGGCTACCTGCATTCTTTGAAGCCATCATTCCAGCCGCAGCTAACAAGTTATCAGTAAAGGCAGTTTTTCCGTGGTGAATGTGCGCAGATGTAGCTACGTTTCTGATATTCTGCTGATTAGTAATCAGTCTCTTAATTTTTTCGAAGCTTGATTCTTTTTCTACCATTTGTCTATTTTTCTCACGAAGTGAGAATAAGTTTTGATGTAAAAATAGCTTTTTAAAGATTTGCCCAAAAGCAAATTTATTTAAGATAGCTAATTTTGACAAAAGTATGGCTGAGCCCCTTGAAAAGTTAAGAGAAGAATGGTTAGATTTGGTTAAAAAAGCCAGTATAGAGAAAGCAGAAGAAATGTATTGGAAGTCTATTTTTCCATTAGTTGAGGACAATTTTATAAAAATTAGTAAGTCTAAAGAACAATATGAATGGCTAGTTTTGCCATGTGGTTTAGAATCTTCTTATTACATTCTTTTAATAAACGCAATTAAGCCGAAAAATGTCTATTTTATAGGGACCAAGGAATTTAAGGAGAATTTCCTTAACTTCATAGTCGAGAAAACAGGACTTAAACCTTCCCAGTATATCATCGATACAGTAAGTTATGAAGGGCTAGAAATAGCAGATGTTTATCAGAAAATCAGATCCCATCTAAGCTCATTTATTGATAAGAAGGTGTTGATGGATCTTACAAGAGGTAAGAGAATAATGTCAGTTGGTGCAGGAATAGTTGGCGCATTCTTCGGTTTTGATCTAGTTTATATTGATGAGGAATGGTTAGATGATATCAAAAGAGGCATGCCTGGAACAGAAAGATTAGTCATGGTAAAAAATCCATTTGACGTTTTTGGGGATTTGGAGCTAAAGGAAGCCAGAGATTTTTTCAATCATAACAATCACGGGGCTGCGCTTTCTCTCTACAAAAGAATACATCAAAAAATTGATGATCCAAGAAATGTAGAAATTGAGGAATTATTGGCAGAGTCATATTTGCATTGGAATTCATTTAATTTTAAAGCTGCACTGATAAAATTGGAATCGGCAAGAGATAAGCTAGGCCAATATCGGATGAAAGTAAATCCTCATCTTATAGCAAACATTCAAGCTTTGCAAATATTAATCTCTCAGAATGATACAGAAAGTAAGAATTCTGAACAATTCAATTTGCATGTCATCATCGATCTTTATTCGAATGCCCTAAGGAAAGCGGAAGTCGGACTTTTTGAAGACTCTATCAGCAGACTTTATAGGGTTTTAGAGCTTATCTCCCAATATAGGTTGGCAGCGTATGGCATCGTTACCTCAAGTCCAGAGATAAAAAAATATGAGCTCGCTTACAAAGCACTGGTCAAGGAAATTTATGGGTTTGAAAAAGAATTGCCCGCGGAAATAGGATTGAAAGATGGCTACATTTTGCTGTTTCTGCTTCAGGATTATTTAATTGAAGGCTATTCAGTAGGAGACTTAAAAAAAATGTTTGGCGTTATCAGAGCAAGAGATATGTCAATAATCGCCCATGGCCTCCAATTGGCAGGAGAGAAAGTCTTTTCTAACATAAATCAACTGGCTAAAACTTTTATTAAGCAATTATGCGACAAGACTGGAAAAGATTTTGGGAATATGTTGCATCAACACACTTTTGTTAAATTATGATCTTCTTTCAGATATCAAAGCATGCTGATTCCAAAACTTTACATCGCTAAAGTCAGGGGCATAATTTCCCGGGAAGATAGAGGAAAAGGCGTGTAGGTTACCATTATCCACTACAGGCTCAGCTATAATGGTTATCTTATTAGTGGGGGTTCTTTTGATTCCGTACGCAACAGGAACAGTATAGCTATGTGGCCGTTTGCCATAAGATTTTCTCTCTCTGCCTACTCTTTTTACAGGGATGTGTTTTGGGATCTCTTTTATAGCTATAACTCCCTCTAATCCCACCATCTCTCCAAAATCCACAGTTAAAACTAATCTCTGGCCTTTGTAAATGCCACTTATTTGATCGTAAGCATAGTCGGCAACATTCCTAGCAGTCCTAAATTTAGGATGAGTGAAGATAGATCCGGATGTATGGCTGCCTGGCAGATGTATTTTAACATGTTCCATAAAACCTCTATGATATTTATTAAAATTATATTTCATTTTAAATTTTTCCCCATGCAGCTACTTCTTGCCAATAATTTCTGGCTTCTTCGACATTAATATTGGGACAAATATGATCCAATACCTTCACTAAACGACTTTGGACTTCGCTTGCAATGCCAAAAACATCAGGGCTCACTATTACTTTAGGCAATTTTCTTTTCTTTAAATGGGTATATCCCTTAACAGTACTATTCATTAGAATAACCATTTGGCGAGATTTATCTTCAATAACATGGCAATTTTCATAGACCAGCCTTCGGGTTTCTCTTTGTTGAGGTTGTCTTAGCCAGTCTATCCTGGACTTTAACTCATCTATCTTCTCTTCTAATCCTTCAGGAGATATTTTGAGTTGTTCAATTCTGAAAGGTATGCAGTACCACTTAAATTCCCCATCAGGTTTTCTTCGCGCATTATACACTTCCAATAATCCTTGCCGGTAACTATCCTCTCTCCATAATTTTAATTCTTCTAACATTTTTTTGGCATAATGAGTATCAAACCAAGCTAGGTCAATTCTAACTCCGCCAGCCCCTTTATTTTCATATGATTCTGCATGGGGCCTTCTAATCTCAAGCTCTCCGATATGTAACTTATTGATAGGATTAGTTGAAACATCTCTGCCCGTATCAATAACCATAAGGCTTCCCTCGCAATTTCCTACAATCATATTTCTTTTATTGCCTCTGAAATGTTCTGATTTTGCAAATATGCCAAAAAAAGGATCGTATTCAAATTTGCCATATTCAACAGTAATTCTATCTTCCGGCAACAGTCTTTCAGGATCGTCTTTTAATTCTTGTTGAACAAAATGATATTTGACCATGTTATTTTGCTCAGAATTCGCTGAGGGCCGAATCACCCTAATAAAAATTACTTTTAGAAGCTTTTAAATTTACGTATTCCCAGCCCCCAGTATCAAAAAGATTTGAGAAATATTAGTATTGGGTATATTAAACAGCGGTTTCAGTTTCCCTAGAAAGAGAGGCTTGACAATCTTCAAGATTTGTTTGAGCTCCTGATAAGAGCAAGAAAAGTAATCCCAAATCAGTTTTTTGTTCCAATAATCTATTTTCACCACAGTCAAATAATCTAGATTTGGGCCCGATAACTTCTAAAGTAATAAACTCCGGAAGTGTTAACCCGTACATTGTTCCAGAAGCCCGCATAACATTGGCTTGCTGTTGCAAATGTGATGTATGCTCTCCCATCGAACATCCATAAATTGCTCTGGATAGGGATTCTTGATTTAAGTTAAATTTTGCCTTTGCCTCAAATTTAGGAATGCTATTAGCTGGGTAAAAAGTAATTCTTTCTATAGGACTATGGGGCAAAGCCTGTTTCATTTCAGTTATGTCTCCAGTCGACTCATAAATAAGCGCAGTAAGAAAAGGAGAGATGCTCTCTTGAGAGCTATATGCTCTTTCGATTATTCTTTGCGATGTCGTAGCTATCGCTTCCCTCAACTCTCCGTCATCATTTGAATAATAGAATGGTTGGAAAACACCGATGGCGGGAACAATTCCTTTTCTTCTTAATCCAGTAAGGACAGTATCAATAACTTCTCTGGATTGAACATTTGAGAGGCCGCTTCCTCCTCCTTTAATCACCTCTACCAAAGGCCCAAAGTTATATTTGAACCTCTGAAGCTTTATATCTCCAGACATAATATAGCAAAAGCATTGTTCTTATTAAATATTGTGAAAGGTTTAATATCCCTATTTTCTTATTATTGAGATGAGATGGAAAAACCATAAAAAATCAGGATGGGAGATAAAATCAGATAGGCCTGAGGAAATCTATACGCATCCGAGTGAATATTATACTGATGAGGAGATAGCAATGTATTGCAGATCAGGGGGAATGAAAAAGGCCCAGCAAAGAATCGCTTATTCAATCATTAGTTATCTTCCCCTAGAAGAAGGGAATAAAATCTTGGATATAGGCTGTGGACCCGGCCATACGTTGGAGGTTTACGATGCAGAGGGTCTGAAAGTAGAGGGTATAGATATTCTCCCTAAAATGCTGGAACGCGCAAAAGAGAAAGGATTCAAAGTTGTGCAGGGAGATATGAAAGATTTAAAGACATTATTTAAAGCAAAGAAGTTCGACGCAGTAGTATCTGCCTCAGCATTGCAGTGGGTAAAGGAAAAGGAAGACATTAAAACAGTTGCAGAAGGAATCTATTATATACTAAAATCCAAAGGCAAAGCTGCAATACAATTTTACCCCAAGAGTGAAGAAGAGTTAAATGAAATTAGAAAAATATTTGATAAAGCAGGTTTTGAATCTCAATTAATAATAGAGAATAGGGATAATCCCAGAAAGAGAACAATCTTTATGATTCTTAAGAAAAAATTAATTTAGCAAGTCTAATAAAAGGCCTTACTGAAAATAAGGAAAATAATAGGCAAAGCTATCTGAGCAGCTAAATATATTATCAAAATCCAAACCCATATGCTGAGTCCTTTCTTTTTCTCAGATTTTTGAACCGGTTGTCCGGGAGTCCAGCCTCCTTGAAGAAGATTCTCTGCTTTAGGATGCTTATGAGCATAAATTTTATAGAATATAATTGTTAAAATACTTAAGGTACCATCAATTATTCCTGCTGCAGCCAAGACTCTAAAGTAAAATTCTCCTAAAATCTGGGTGGCGTTATTTAGATAAATTATAGGAAGTAACATCAAGACTACTATGGCCATGAATAAGTAGTTTAGGTAAACTATCATATCAAGATAATCTTCTTTACGTAAGGCCTTCGATAATATGTCGCCATGTAGGGCTGCAAATCCAATTACAAAATATGTTTGGTACAAATCTCCTACAAGTTGGCTAGAAATTATATCCCAGATTCCAAAGATAGAGGTTAAAAAACTCAAGACTATTAGGAAGAACAACACATTAATGAAAAATGCCAGTCTGTTGAATGTGTCTTGCCTTTCATTATCCCATATAAAAGCTAAGCAAACTAATGAATGGATTACAACCATTAAAAGAGTGAATAAAACCTTTACAGTGACATCATTGAATACTCCTATTAAGACTGTAACAACTGCAACCAAAGCACAAATAATTAAACTGCCTATCAAATTAAAGAGAAAAAACTTCTTGAACTCAGCAAGGCTTATCATCGTAAAATCAGTATTTTGTTATTTAAAAAGATATCTTTTTATCTTGCGCCGTCAGCCTGTCTTTCAGCCTCATTCTTTCTGCTATAGGCAAAGCTTTCCATGTTTTCCTTGCTTGCCAACATGATTTCATTTGCCAAAGCATCGGCCATCTTAGTTTTCTTCCCATGGGCTTTTCTAAAGGCTCCCTGAACGAACCATCTTATTGCCAAGTTAACTCTTCTTAATGGGCTGGTGTCAACTGCTTGAGGATACCTTGCTCCACCAGATTCAATAACAGTAATTTCATCTCTTGGAGACGCTTTTTCAATAGCCTGAACTAAAACTTGTACAGGATTAGATCCAGTCTTATCTTGAATTATCTTAAGAGTCTTCAACACCGTATTCATATTTTTAGTGTAATTTCCAGAACTCCAGCTTGTGATAATTTTATGTTCTTTTCCCATATGACCCGGAACAGCAAGCCTTAATGCCAATCTCTCAACAACATTGACCTTTGTGCTTCTCAACTTATCTGTCTGCCTTCCCTGATTCTTTAAGAGTAACTTCGGGGTCAAGCAAATATAGTGCCTCATTGCAGGGTCTTTGATCTCGATGCTTGCAACATCATACATATCAAATAATTTGAATTGTTCAATTTTGTTTTCAGTTGTCTGTTCAGTCATTTTACCTTCTTCCCTTTTCAATCTTGCCCTTAACTAGCAAGTGCAAAGGTTGCTCGTTTACTTTGATTACTTGGAATCTGATGCCTGGAATATCTCCTTTGGAACGCCCCATACGGCCACCAATACGTTCAATAATAACTTCATCGTGTTCATCAATATATTTCTGAGCAAGATTTCTTGGAATAAAGGCCCCAACAGCAATTCCATTTTTTATTAACTGGACTTTGCAACACTTTCTCATAGCAGAGTTTGGCTGTCTTGCTTCTTTTTGGAATTTGGTAATAACTATTCCCCTAGCCTGTGATGAGCCCTCTAATGGATCTGCCTTTTCTCTTAATTTTAGAATTCTTTTCTTATAAGCTCTCTGACTCCAGCGGAACTTTCTTTGTCCCTTCATCATCTTTCTAGCATTCATTAATCCCATCTTATTAATCCTATAATGTAAATTTCCTTAGAAAATTCGCTTTTTAAATCTTTGGGAGTATTTTATTCCCAAGCCCTCGAAAACTGAAAGTTTTCCAGGCTTTTAAATTGCCCTTCTCGGCTAAAAAATTATAAAATCTTTAGATCTTTTCCAAAAACATCTTTGACAATTAAGGCCAATTCTTCCAGGCGCCTTTTATTTCTCCCTATCAAAGCAGCCTTATTAGAGCTTCCCGCAGTTATCAAAACACAATCATCTTGTAATTCTATGGACCTAAATCCTACTGGGGCAATTATCTCTCTCAAGAATTTTTCCAAGTCTTGCAATCCTTCTGCTTCTTTCACTATTCTAATTCTTTTGCCGAGTTGTTCTTGCATGAATCGTATATTGGAAGCATTATTTCCTATAGCCTGCGATACTAATCTCGGAGGAACAGCAAAGACAATCATATTATTGTAATCAAAACATTTGCGAGTCTTAACTTTCGATACTCTATCTAAGAGATTAATATATCGCATAAGTCTTATATCAATAATTGCCATTTTGTTAAATAATTAATAGAGCTTTATTTAAATTCAGAATTCGCGCCAAGAAACTATCTGCCATTTTTATATAAATTTCCGTCTGCAATTAGCTTTATAAATTTATGCTTTTCTTAGAATGCATTTTATTTCATCCATTGTAATATCATCGAATATTACACTGTTATACAACAGAGTTTAAAAATTGAATTAAATTTTTACAAGCATGGAAGAAACAGGTGAGAGGATATGTGCGGCATAATTGGGCTCTATCTAAAAAGTGGTCAAGAAGTTTCCACTCTGGCATCTCAGGCAGCAATTCAAGGTCTTTCTATGCTTCAACATAGGGGGCAAAGAAGCGCAGGCATCACTGTTTTCAATCCACAAATTCAAGGAGAGCCGCATAGAAAAGTTCTTGTCACCTATAAAGATGTGGGGCTTGTGCCTGAAGTCTTCAAATTAGGGCATAAGCCAGAATATGAAAAGATATTAGAAAGATGCAGGGGGCGGGCAGTTATAGGGCAGACTCGTTATTCTACAGCAGGGGCACGAGATAATTATTTTTCAGGTTTAGATGAGACTCAGCCCTTTGAAAGAAGACATCCAAGGGCATTTAGGAAATTTGCAATTTGCTTTAATGGAAACATAGCTAATTATTCTGAATTGGCGGAAGATATGAAAGAAAGAGGTTACTTATTGGAAACGGATGTTGATACAGAAGTGCTGATGAACTTATTCTCTTTATTAATTGCAAGGCATTCAGATAACGGCGAGGGAAAAGAGCCTATCAAGCCCAACTTATTTCATGTAATGAAAGATTTAGTGACTCGTTTAGATGGGGCTTATAACATTCTTTCTCTTTTTGGCGATGGAGATTTATTGGCTTTTAGGGACCCTCAAGGATTCCACCCTTTATGTTGGGGGGAAAATGATAATTATTATGGAGTGGCTTCCGAGAGTGCGGCCTTGGAAAGCATGGGTATAAAGAAATTTGAGGATGTAAAACCTGGACAGGCTTTTTTGTTTAATTCTTCAGGAGTGCAGTCACAAAGGCTAGTCGACAATGGAAAATCCTTCTGCCATTTTGAAGATATCTATTTTGCAAAAGCTCACTCAGTTATTGATGGGGTAGTTGTAAAGGACACTCGGATAAGGGCAGGAAGAGAGCTTGCTAAAAACGAGTTGCTCATCCCAGAATTTGACGATAACTTCTTGGTAGTTCCAGCTCCTTTTACAGCTATTCCTGCAGCGGAAGCTTATGCAAGAGCTTTAGGTTTAGAATTTAGGCATTCCATAGAAAAAAGAGAAGGAGTAAGAGGTTTCATCAATGGAGCAGATGAAAGAAAAAGAATAATGAATTCAGCATACATTTTTCATCAAGATGTGAGCGGAAGGAAATTGATAATAGTGGATGACAGTATGGTTAGAGGAGAAACTTCAGCAAAATTAATCGCAGGAGCACGTAACAAAGGAGCCTTGGAAGTCCATCTTCGTTTAACAGAACCTATGATTAAAAATCCGTGTTTTTATGGAATTGATTATCCTACAAGAAAAGAATTGATTGCTTCCAGATTGTCCTATGGTAATCCTGCACAAGTAGAATTGGAAAATAGAATTGCAGAAGAAATAGGGGCAGATAGCGTGAGGTTTCAAACTCTCGACGGATTGATAAGTGCGATTGGCCGTCCTAGAAATGAATTATGTCTTGCATGTCTTACCGGAGAATATCCTACGCCTTGTGGCCAGAAATATGCTGCTCTCGCCCAATAAATTATTTTTATTTGATTTCTTTCAACTTTTCAGCTAGAACTTTTAGCTTTTCAGAATCTGCTTTAGGCCCATCAGTAGAAATCAAGTAGCCAGGATATTTTTCAAAATAGTCCGATCTGCCGCTTAGATATTGTTTCCAGACTCCTTTCTTCATGTGTTCTGTTCCGTGCATGGGAATAAGTTTAATGTGAGCGTGATCCACTCCTGTGCCCTCCATGATTAATCCCACTCTTCCTACATCTTCAAAGCCATTCAAGAGTATCTGAGAGACTTTCTTAGAAGCAAGAATAAACTCTTGTAAATTCTCATTGGACATGGCTAGGACATCACTTCCAAAATGTTTTTTGGGAACGACAACTGTAAAACCCTCTACGCTTGGCCAGGTAGACAAGAACGCCATGAAATTTTCATCTTCCCAAAAAATGCCTGGAGTCTGAATTCTGCCTTGGATTATCTCGCAAAAAATGCATTTTCCTTCATCTGTTGAAGATTTATAATCTGCCATAGGCATGATAGAAAAACTAGCATTATAAATTTTCTGCTTAATCAGAAGAACTGCTAGTAGCGATGCGTACAGCTTCTATGCACAATTCCCTAAGGCTCTTAAAAATCTTCAAATTAGGGGCGTCCAGGCTTAAATCATATAGCATAGTATCTACCTCAGAAAAATCCCCATCAGTTCCAATACAGAATCTCGTGGAAGGATTGTATTTTATATGTGTAATAATCTCTCCAAATTCTACACGAGTCATTGCACCATAAGACTTTTGGCAACTATGTTCTATTTCCTTTGGAAGCCACATCATAACGACTCCTTTTTGATTTTTATCTAAAGATGCTTTTTCTATATAATGTCTTTCCCAGGCCCTCTGTCGGGGAAAAAAATCAGTTCTCCCTTGAGCCAAAAAAGGCTGTAGGGATTCTTTAACGCTTCTTTGGGGATTAGCAACATATATTTCATTAAGAAGCGAGAAAATAATTTCGATAGCAGCATCCTGCCATTCAGGGGCGCCTCTAATTGGCCCTTCCAAAAATATTAAAGGCCATTCTAATTTTTCCACATAAATCTTAGGAAGAATTATTTTACCCATATTAATTCTAAAAATAAAGGCTTAAAATAACTATCTATTTCTATAAGACAAATCTGAGTTGACCTTCAGAAGTATTTTAATCATCTCTTGTGAATATTATTTATGGTTACATTCGATCATGGAAAAGGAGATATACCCCAAGTCATTCCTATTATAACTGAGAATATTCGCACAGGAAAGGATAATTATACCTGGGGCAGACCTGCCAGCGATTCAAGAATTCTAAAATTATTGAACATTTCTCCGCAAAAGTTAGGCGTTAGTGAAGAGGAACCTATAGCTGAGTTGTGGCTGGCTTCTGATGATCAGACTTACAGTTCAGTAGCAAAGCTGGCTGATGACTCAACTATAAAGCTATCTGCTTTGCTTCAGGAACAAGGCGAGAATATTTTAGGATATGAACATTTTAGACGCTATGGACCATCAATGGCTACAATTATGAAATGTATCGATGCAGGCCAATCTCTTTCTGTACAAGTGCATCCTGCAATGGGACATCTCACCCGTCCTGCAAAGCCAGAAATGTGGATGCCGAGATACGAAGGGGCCAGCCTATACTTAGGTTTTAATCAAAATATTAATTCAGAACAGCTACAGCAAGCTTATGCTCAGGGCACCCTGGAGAATTTGCTCTACCCATTGCAGGCTAAACCTGAAGATCTAATTATAGTCGGTGGCGGATTAATCCATGCCATTAGGCAAGGCACCACTCTTTGGGAATGGTCCCATGCTCCAACAGGAGAAGAGATAAAAAAAGGAGATCTTAAGCACGCGACAGTTTCGCCTTGGGACAGAACAGACGGCAAAAAACAGAGGCCTAATAAAGAGGATATTGATAGTACCCTAGAAGTCTTGGATGATGCTACTAATCGAGCAGGATTGCCTGTGTATAAAGAAATAGATTTAGCTAATATATTTAGCAGCAGAAAAACACTGTTAACAATGGGAGATAATGAAATAACTCGATTATTTACCACTCCTGAAGTAATTGTAGATGAAATAAGAGTAGGTTCTGTCCTAAAGCAAGAAACAAATAACCATGGTTATCCCTTATTTGTTATGGAAGGTTCGGTTGAGATTCTTTCTGGAACTCAGCCTTATGTGTATGTTCTGCCGAGCGCAGCGTGTGTCATTATGTCTGCTAGTGCAGGAAGATATATGCTCATCAATAAAGATACTCATAACCCTAGTCGAGTAATCAGGTGGTATGCTCCTCTTGATAGTGATTTAAAACCAAATTAAATCTTCTTTCTTCTAAGTAAATTAGCATTGGTTACCACAGTGATAGATGACGCAGCCATGGCAATCTCAGCAATGATAGGATGTAGAACTCCTGCAATTGCAGCTGGAATTGCAATAACATTATAAGCAAAAGCCCAGAAAAGATTCTGCTTTATCTTAGTAAACGTGGCTTTGCTCAGATTTATTGCCTGGACAACTCCTACTAACGAACTCTTAGCAAGAACTATATCTCCTGCCTCTATTGCAATGTCAGTGCCAGAGCCCATAGCAATACCAACATTTGCTTGTTTAAGGGCCGGAGCGTCATTAATACCGTCCCCTACAAAAGCCACCATTCCTTCCTTCTGCAATTCTTCGACCTTGTTTGCTTTTTCTTCAGGGAGAACGTTGGCTATAACTTCGCTTATTCCAACTCTGGAGGCGATAGCCTTGGCAGTTCTTTCATTATCTCCAGTTATCATGACAGTTTTGTATCCCTGTTTATGCAACATTTGCAAGGCCATGAGAGAATCCCCTTTAGGTGAATCTGCAACAGCAATAGCGCCTAGTATTTTTCTATTCTCAGCAACAATCATAGTTGTATTTCCAGAATTTTCAAAATCCATTATTTTGCTCTCAAAACCTTTCAAAGATATTTTTCTTTCATTGAACAGTGTCCTGTTTCCGATCACTATGCTCTTTGACCCTATTTTGCCTTCTAATCCTCTCCCTCTCAATATCTTAAATGATGTGACTTTCTTATAGGCCTTGAGATTAGCGTAATCAACTATTGTTTTAGCGATAGGGTGCTCACTCAATTTCTCTAAACTTGCAGCTATTTCAAGGAAATATTTTTCATTAACTTTGCTATAAACTTCAGTAACTTTAGGCTTTCCTTCAGTAATGGTTCCTGTTTTGTCAAACGCAATAATTTTAATTTCCTTCATTGTTTGGATCGCTTCTCCTTTTCTGACCAAAATGCCATTCTTAGCGCCAATGCCAGATCCTACCATTAATGCAATAGGTGTAGCCAATCCAAGAGCACACGGACAAGCTATAACCAGAACAGCTACAGCAATCCCGATAGACCTGCTTAAATCTCCTGTGAACATGAACCAGTTAAAGAAACTGAGAACAGCAATAACTAAAATGATTGGCACAAAAACCCCTGTTATTTTATCAGCGAGTTTTTGGATAGGGACCTTTGTTCCTTGTGCTTCTTCGACTAATTCTATAATATGGGCAAGGAAGGTATCTTTTCCTATTTTAGTAGCTTTAATGTAAAGAATTCCATCTTGATTGATAGTTGCCCCGATGACATTGCTCTTAACTCCTTTGTCTGCAGGCAGACTTTCCCCTGTAACCATGCTCTCATCTACCGCGCTTTCTCCCTTGACAACAACACCATCAGTGGGAATCTTCTCCCCTGGTTTGACAATAATTATGTCTCCAATCCTGATTTCTGCGATAGGGACATCTACTTCTTTTCCGTTCTTAAGAACTCTTGCACTTTTTGCGCCAAGTTCAAGCAGTTTTTTTATCTCCTGGCTTGCTCTTCCCCTAGCTTTGCTTTCAATATATTTTCCAGTAATAAATATAGCCATAATCATGGAGGCTACTCCCGAATAATCCTGCACGAGTTCAAATAAGGCAAAGAATCCTGTAAGATAAGCAACAAAAGTTCCAAG
The DNA here is from genome assembly GCA_030698805.1 of Nanobdellota archaeon. Classification (GTDB taxonomy): domain Archaea; phylum Nanobdellota; class Nanobdellia; order Pacearchaeales; family GW2011-AR1; genus VGKP01. Next base: position 4,616 of record JAUYMA010000003.1, on the reverse strand, counting down.
GGCAATCAGGGAATCCATATTGAAGTATAAAGATGTGAAACCTCTAAATCCAGATTTCATTGTACTATAACCCAGAATAAATATGATCGGGAATCCAAAGGCAAGAATAATGATAATAGAGGTCTTCATATCAAAGATCTCCAATCCGAATATTCTTTCAGCCACCATTAATAAAATGATAGGGATTGCAAGAACCCAGGACCAGACTAGCTTTCTTTTCCAGCTTCTGATTTCCTTTTCTTCCATAGAGATCTCTTCCTCTCCAACTTTGTTATGCATGTGTTCGTGTTCCATATTGGGTTTATTCCTCACTTAAAGAAGCCACTTTGTATCCTGTTTTAGCTACCGCATTCTTTATGTCTTCTGCCTTGACAGAATCTTCTGCTTCAATTATGCCTTTTCTTGTCAGCACATTTACGCTAGCGTTCTTCACTCCAGAAACTTTACTAACGCTTCTTTCAATATTGCTCGCGCATGAAGCGCAGTGCATTCCTTCAACCATTACTTTAAATTTCTTCATCTTGCCCTCCTTTTTCAAATATGAGTCTTATCATCTTTCATTTATAATTGACCCTGCTAAATAGCAAGGCGTATTTAATTTACAAGAAGTATTCTCCTTGCACCAGTCTTCACATCTTTGTGTCCATTCCTTATCCTTGTAAGATAAACAACATTGCTCGCATCGATATGCTTTTTTATTTGCCATTATTTCTTTCCCCTTCGAATCTGCTGTACAAGCCAGATTATGAATAGTATCAAAGCTACAATAATTAAGATCCAAAGCAGAGTCATGAATAAGAATGCAGTAAGTCCAAAACCTAATCCAGACATCATGCTGGCCATCCCATAATACCCAAAGCCCATCATAGGAAATCCAGTAAATAAGATAGCTAAGATCACTATGATTGCGATGATGATTACGTCTTTATCTCTCATGTTTATTTCCTCTCAGTATATGGACACAATATTTTGACATATGACTATCAATAAGATCCATCAATGGTTTTATTGTCTTTTCATTTAATCTATAATATCTAAATTTTCCATCTATTTCTACCTCTACAAAACCGCATTTTCTTAATCTGGCCAAATCATGGGATACTGCAGTCTGTTCATCTTTCAATTCTTCCATTATCTCAGAAACATTCATTTTTCTCTTTCTTAAAAGGTTAATTATTCTCAATCTAGATTCAGACACTAAAGTGCCAAAGAATACTTTATAGGCGTTATAAACTTCTCCTTCCTTAAAGCCTTCTTCATGGCAGGCGTGTAATATGTTTTTATTTATCATATGTATTTAGATATCATATGACTATTTAAATATTTCGATTGTGGATTTATCATTATCCGCCACAACCTCCACAACCGCCACCAGCACCGCCACAGCTCGAAGCAGCAGTATTGGCCTTTTCAACATAATTTGATTTCGTCCCATCATTCTCTAGAACTGTAAATGTTCCTTTATACATATTCATTGAACAGGCGATGTTGAATGTTCCAGCCTTGTTTGGAGTAAATTCAATTACATTCTTACTAGGGGTTAAGCTCTTTCGGATCCCAAATGCTGAGATTACAATGCTTTTAGCACACCCAGGTATTCTCGAAACATCAGCCTCAATTCTAACTTTAGATCCAGCTTTGAAGGTATTTGGCTCAAGAATATATTCACTGTTTTTAACATACATCTTGACAACTTGAACTTCTCCCGCGCCTTCCACGTTTGTGGCCACATTTCCAGTTACATCTCCTGCAATTCTATTCCCTGGAGAATAATCTGCGGGAACGCTTGAAAATTTGAAGAGAACTATTGCAAATAATACTATAACTGTAATAGCTACAAACCTAAAAAAATATTTATTCTCTTTACCAGCAGGTTTTATCTCTTCTTCATAGGAATCCGCTTCAGGAGAGTCTTCATTTTCTTCATCGATCTTTTCATCTTCATTTATTTCTTCTATCTCTTCATTTGAGATGGAATCCTCATTTTCTATGCCTTCTTCACTATCTGGCCCGATATCTTGGCCTTCTGTATTATTTTCTCCCTTCTCAGGGTTTTCTTCATTACTCATAAAAAAGACAGCATCCTTTTTTATTTAAGTGCTTTTGTGAAACTAGTTTCACCGCATTAGAATATTAATATTTCAAAAGCCAATTATACACTTTTGTAAAAAGCCATCCAGCTATCAATCCAAGGAAAAATATCTCAACCAATCCGGTAATAGTGCTACCTATAGGTACTTTTGTATCAGCAATCTTTTTTATATCAATCCCATGAAATAAATCATTGCTTAAATTAAGCGCAGGCTCAGGCATTAAGTAAAAGAATAAGGCGCATAATATATACAAAATACTAAAAACTATTGCTAGGCTGAAAGCAGACCTTTTAACATCCAATTTATCACCCATATAAATGGATAGTTTTAGACTTTATAAAACTTACATTTTTCCGCATGCTTCTGCACAGCTTTTGCAAAACTCTGCACAGGACTTCATCTTCTCATCCTCAAATTTTTCACAGTCATCAGCACATTTCTCACAAATATCCTCGCATGAAGCGCATATCTGCTTAGAAAATTCAGAGCCCCTCACCATGAAATCTCGATTAGTTTCACAGATGTTTATACAATCTAACAAAATTCTAATATGATTAACTTCAGAATGCTTTCCCCCTTCCCCCAGACAATGAATAACTGTTTCTATACACGCTCGAGAACACCTTTCACATTCTTCAATACAGTGCATCATTGTATCAGATAATTTTTCAGAGCTCATGAATCTAAGAAGATAAAACTTAATATAAACGAATGTAGTTCAATAGACTACTACTTTATACTATATAACTCAATATTACTAAGCCTAGAGCAACTGCCACAGTAACGCCATAAACAACTTTATTCCACGCCAAGACTTTAGCCCCATCAAAAGGCATTGCAGGAATCATGTTGAACAAAGCCAAGAAGGCATTTATGTAAAGTCCATAAGTTAGAAGGTAATTTAGAGCCCCTGTTGCATTGGGCAAGACAAGGGCAAATGCAAGGAAGATTAAAGCTAGAACAATATTCGTCCAGGGCCCCGCAACAGATATCTTTCCATTTCTCTCTTTATTCACCATTCCATAAATAAATACTGCTCCCGGTGCGGCAATAATAAAGCCGAAAAAAGAGAATAACAAAGCCAAGCCCAGCATAGGATAAAATGCTCTAAATTCTGCCATCAATCCGTACTTTTGGGCAACATACTTGTGCATTAATTCATGAAGCAAGAATCCTATTCCAGCAGTGAGAAAAGCAATTACAAAGATAGTTAAAAATAATCCTCCAGAAGTCAAACCCTTTAATCCGCCGGCTAGAAGGATGCCAAAAGCGAGAGATATTATCAAGCCTGCAAATAACAGATCTCTAATTTCAATTTGTGAGAATTTCATAATATGATCAGCCTGATAGGGTTTATAAAAATTATTCAACCACGATCTTGCCTGTTCCCATGCTCATGCTACAGGCAAAAGTAAATGTTCCTTTCTTAGTAGGTGTAAAGTCAATCGTGTCTCCTGGATTCTTAGAGTACTTCTTTACTCCAAGGCCTTTAATAACAAAATCCCTATAACACCCTCCAACACTTGAATCCAAGGTTAGGCTTACAGGCTGATTGGCTTTAACAGTAATAGTATTCGGATAATAGTTATAATTCTTCAAGCTTAAAGTTATTTTCTGCACTTCCCCATCAATGATTGCATTGCCAGTGGTAGAGTTTCCATTTGGTTTGTCCGAACTTCCAGCATTGTATAAATAAGCTCCGGCTGCACCTAACGCAACAATCACTATAAACAATATTAATAATGGATTTTTCATTGGATTCTTATTGGAATAAAGCACTTCTTGGCCCAAATACCATGAGCCAGGTCGTAGCAATAGTGAGAATTATACTGATTATAAGGCTTATGAAAATATCCTCTCTCTCTTTAACTTTAGAATGCTTCATCTCTTTATAGATCATAAAATTAAGGCCTCCCAAGATAGCAAGACCCACAATAGTTAGAATAACAGAAGCAGCCCGGAGGTTATCATTCAAAAGCATTACAGCAGTCATTGCCCCCATCGGTCCAGCCATAAATCCAGCCATCATACCCTCCATTACCCCCATTATGCCACAGCATCTTCCATTCCAAGCTCCCAAGGATATGCCTACAATCATCCCAAAAACACTTCCTACAAACATTCCATTTGTAGCACCAATAAGGTATCCCGATAGAAATCCAGCAATCATTCCAATAGTCATACCAATCATCATGCCTGCCATGCAGTGAAATTGTTTGTAGCTTCTTACTTGATGAACAGAAGGGACTATCAGGGCATAACTTACAATGGCCAAGAATAAGTAGAAAGCATAGTTGCCCATAAATCCTTCTATATATTTCAATCTAGTAAAATAAAATATGGCCAGTACAATAAGAGAACCTATAAGCGAATAAATTACTATCTTAATCAATTCTCCTTCTACTCTACTTCCATTCAATTCCTTGACAAATTCTTTGAAACTCATTTTTTACCTAGGGATAATTGAATTAATAATATTATAAATCCTTTTGTGAAACTAGTTTCATGATTATTGATACAGGA
>JAUYMA010000009.1 GCA_030698805.1 Nanobdellota archaeon | reverse complement strand
CTTTTCTATTCATTTTTTGTTTTATATTTTTCATTTTTCCTCTTATTGTGATGTGCAATCAAGTTTCTTTGAAGTGCAAGTTACTTGTTCACCAGCACTACCCTTAAGATAATAATTTGTAGCAAGTTCAACACTTACTGGAACCGGACTTATAGGCGTCTGTTTAACAAAAGTAATACTATTTCCCTTTGTTATACTCGTACTGCCTGCATTGTCGCTAACAATCGCTCCACCTTGAATCTCAATATTTGCTCTTACAGGATTAAGTGTCAACATAGTTGCATCGCCATTTGTTCTTGTATAACCAATTCTAACACCTGGTTGGTTCCCTGCAGCAGCATCAACATCAGCAGCAAATACGCAAGTAACTGGCTCTACAATGTTTTCAGTGCAGAATGTAGCTTTGTCAATATTCTTGCCTGCTTTGTTGATTTGATTCATTACGATTCCACCAACAACAGCAACAGCAACAATAGCAAATAATATGATAAGAACAGTCGTGACAACGTCACTCAACCCTTTTCTATTCATCCCTTTTTTCATGATTTATCAAATAACCAGCCCTTTATAAATATTTCTATCATAAAAAAATATTTTATCCCGACGGCAAAAAAGATTCTTCCCGACGAAATAAAATAATAACTCTTGAATAATCAAAACAAATTTATTATCCGACGATAAGATAAAATCTGCTCAACCCATTATAAGCCAAGCCAAACCAATAAGCAGCCAAAAGAATGCTAAAAATCCAATAATTAAAAATAAATTGCTCTTGTTCTCCTCAGTTAAACTAATGGCATTTCCAGTATTAGATTTAAGATCCTCATTTGTCTCAATTTTTAAACTAGTCTTTGTCAAATAACTCGTAGAGTCTATTTCTTCAGTTACTTGAATGCTTTCATCGATCTCACCCATTTCGTCAGCAAGAATTAACTCTTGTTCAGCATTCATCTTATTTGAACTTAAATAATCAGATTCTACTCTTCCTTCAAAGCCAGAAGTTCTTGAATCCTGACTATTGATATTGGTAATTATAATAGGACTGTCTGCATCAATCATGAAACTAAGACTCTTATTGCCCCTATTACCTGATAAATCTGTACAATAAATCTGCAGAAAGTATACATTGTTACTTAATCCTGAATGGACCTCGCTGAAAAAGAATTGATCCAAAGTAGGAAGAGTGATGTTTGTAGCCCCATTATCTAAACTATACCCACATTCTCCTGCCCGGTCTAAGCTCAGGTAAATCCAAACTCCCGTAGTGTTATATACTAGACTTTGAGGGCTATGCAAGGTTATATTTGGATAAGTTAATAATGGGCCTTCATTATTCTGATTTCCCTCATTATTATGGCTATCATTACCAGGATTGCTTACGTTATTACCTGCATTATTATTATCTGTTGAATTATTATTTTGATTATTATTCCCAGTGTTGTTATTGCCCGTACTGTTGTTTCCATTAGAATTATTATTCCCAGTGTTCGTATTGTTAGTATTAGTACTTGTGTTGCCCGAGTCTCCACCACTATTGATTCTCATAGTGAAATTTGCGAAGAATCTTATGTCTGAGCTATTTGTATTGCCAGTGTTATCTCTGCATTGAGCCATGAAATGATATGTCACAAGTGTTCTATTCTTTGCCTCAAACAGATAAGAAGCAGTAAATGAATTTCTTCCAGAATCTCTATTCATTGTTTGATTAGTTCTGCCTGAGTCAAGGGTATAATTGCAATAAGCAGGCTCATTGGTCTGAACAAAGAAATTTAACTCTCCAGTCTCATTAAATTGGTAAACTCTATCTTTTACTGGAAGGGAAACTGTTATTTGAGGGGACTCAATATCTTGAGGGGTTGTATTCCCATTATTTCCATCTCCCCCTGAATTAGATGTAGCTAAAATTACAGTGACTGGCTGAGAAGTTGCTGAAGCTCCGAGATTATCATATGCTTTGACAGTTATAATATAAGTACCTGCATCTGTTGGAACCCAATTACCCCCGTAAGGAGCTTGATTATCACTTAAAATCAAAGTAGCCCCATGATAAAACTCAACTTTCTGGATACCCTCTGCATCAGTAGCTCGTGCATTCAAAGGAACAGCCGGGCCCCCTATAATAAATGATTCTCCATCAATAGGATCATCCAATATAACAGAAGGAGGGCTATTCTCGAAAGGGGCATTAACTTGAATGTTCACAACACTAGAGGTGGTAGATAATCCAAGAGAATCATAAGCCTTTGCAGTAAGAGAGTAGTTCCCTACTGCAACTCCTTCCCAAGTATATTCATAGGGGAAAATAGCATCTGTATTAAGCAAATTACTTCCTTCATAAAATTCTACTTGTGAGATTCCATGAGTATCATTTGCTACAGCCCTTATAACAACACTAGCTGAAGTAGCAATAAATATTTGCCCATCGATAGGTCTATCTAGATTCACAGTTGGGGGAATATTTTCATTATTGCCCCCGGAATTATCTTCCCCATTATAACTCAAATTAACGCTGTAAATTCCAGAGCCAGGAACTCTTACCTTCAACTTGCCTGGAGAAATAATACTCATAAGGCAATCAGCAGAAGAACAAGCCTGTTCATTCCTAATTATTTGATACCTTTCTCTTATAGGAAGCCCATAAAATACCAAATCAGCTTTGCTATTCAACGCTTGGCCAATAAAAATTGAAGCAGGATTAAATTTAATTTCTTCACTCAACCTGCCACTGCCGCTAACTGGTTCAGTAAAGTTAATGCTTCCAACAGAACTGTTTTCAATGTAAATCCTCCCTCCCACAGGGGTAATGTAATAGTTATCCCAAGAAGAATCGATAAACTCAGTATCATTTATCCCAGCAGGTCCAAAGTGATCGCTTCCATCCGCGAATCTTATATCATATCCATTTCCTGCTAGAGTATTAGTAATCAATAAATTCTTGAATATATTGCCAGTAGAAGATTCTTCAAATAAATATAGTCCATCATAAATAGATCCATCTATGATAACTTTCTCAATTATATTATTGTTTCCTGCAATCGCCAGGCCCGCGCCCATCTGCTCGTATCCATTATCTCTTAAAGTATTGTTATACAGACGATTATTAGCACTTCCTATCTCAAGAGCTATTCCAAAAAGATTAGCATAAGCTGAATTGTGATTAATCTCATTATTATTGCTTGAAATAAGAAGTATCCCTCTATCATTTCTACTTGTGTCAGTATACATCACCTTATTGTTATGGCTAGAAATAAGGTCCAGTCCCACGTCATTAGTATCGAAAGCATTGTAAAGAATTTCATTGTCTGAAGAAGAATCAATATACATTCCAACATTCATATTGCTATAGGCATAGTTTCTAGTTAGTCGGTTGTGGGATCCGCCTGAGACCATGATCCCATATTGGGAATTTACTACTACATTATCATCAATGAAACTATTTCTCGTACCTACTGCTTTAATTCCTGCATCAAATCTGTTTATGGATAATCTTATTATAGAAGTTTGATTAGCCCCATTGATTAATACGCCATAATCTCCTGTCTCTCCATCTCCTGCAAGTCCATATCCATCTCCTTGAATAGTAATATTATTAGCAGTGATAACAAAACAAGTTCCACTAGTGGCTATATTATTGTAAAGATAGTAGATCGTATTCTCTCTATTTAGTTCTCCGCAGACTGTCAAAGCAATTTCATTCTCACCAATCTGAGTGTTTTCTCCAGCCTTACTATCGTCTTTTTTATCTTCTGTATTTTCGCCAGGGTTTTCAACTTCATTATTAGGGGCATTTACGGTAAAAGAAGCCCTTAAACCATAATTCTCATTGTCAGCATTGTCAATGCAAGAAGCAATAATAGTATATTCTCCATTTAGCAAATAGGCAGTATCTTTATGAGTCAATCCATCTGCAGTACTTAGCGGCTCCCAATTGAGATCATCAAAGCTATAAGTGCATCTGCTAATCTCATTGGTCGCAAACTCAATAGCCACCTCTCCAGTAAGATAAACGCTGTTTGATGGGGAAATAATTGCTGTTTCAGGAGGAATACTATCAACAGTAGAGCTAGCAAGAGAAATACAAAGAATAATTCCAAATACTAGAAAGATAGAATATGAAAGATTGAAAGCCTTAAACCTCATCCCCATAGCAGGTTTTCTTTTTATTTAACTAAATGGTGTTTAATAAAAGACACCATTTACTTGTGAGCAAACCAGAATTCATAAAGATGATTGTGAATACCATCGAAGCGGACAAATCCAAATCTCTCAAATTGAATTATCGCTCCTGGCTTTAGATCCCAAACACCTTCATCCACAACACCCGAAACCCACTTCCCATCAGGCATGAAAACTCTAGCTTTAACGCCAAACGAAACCCAATTAATCTTAGGAATATCTTTCACATCAGAAGAAGTAAATTCACATTTTACTTTTCCTTTGACAACCTTGCTACCTAATTTAATATTATATAAATGAAGCAATCTTATTTCTTTACCTTTCAGATTCTCAAAATCCTCTTTGGAAATAAAAAATTCATGTCCTATTTTGACCTTCCTCTTCTCATCTTTATCAGGGTGCAGCAATACCTCAATCTCTTTCATCGCAGGCGTTCCTGTAATTTCAAGCTCAACTGGATCAGCAATAAAAGAATACCTTGCTGCCCTTTGATCTATGATCTTTCTATTAGTTGCAGCCAAAACTGTTGGATCTATGCGGCCAGAACTCTTGGATAATCCCACTGTTTGCGCCAATTCCTGAAACATCTCCGGAACAAACCCTCTTCTTCTCAAAGCCTTAACAGTTACCAAGCGAGGATCATCCCACCCTTTAATCTCGCCTTTCTCAATCATTTCTCTTATAACTCTCCCTTGAGTCTCAGCTCCAGTTATCTGATATCTTCCTATTTCCCTGATTATTGGAGGTTTCATTCCTAACAATTTAACAATATTGGCATGTAGCTCTGCCCTAAGCTCAAATTCCTTGCTTCTAATAACATGAGTAATGCCATCTAAAGAATCCTTAACTGAGCTTTCAAAATCATACATGGGCCAGACGCAATATTTATCCTTCTGAATAAAATGAGATGAATAGGATATTCTAAAGATGACTGGATCCCTCATGACTCCATTTTTAGATTTCATATCTCCTTTAAGCCTTAATATCCTATCTCCTTCCTTAAATTTTCCTGAAAGCATTAATTTCCATTCCCCTAAATTATCTTCCTTACTATTTTTCCTGCATTTGCAAGCTTTCATTTTATCCCTTAATTCTTTCATATCTTCCTGAGCGCAAGAGCAAACAAAAGCATCTCCTTGATTGATCAATTTTTCTGCTAATTTATACATCCGAGCCATGTCATTGGAAGCAAGAATTTCCATATCCCATTTAATCCCCAGCCAAGCCAAATCCTCCTTCATAGACCTATAATATTCCAAAGCGGATTTCTCAGGGTTAGTATCATCAAATCTCAGAATGCATTTGCCCTTGTATTTCTTAGCATATAGATATTGTATTAAAAAAACAAGAGCGTGTCCAATGTGATTATATTTTGAGGGTTCAGGAGCAAGCCTGGTTACTACCTTGCCTTCAACAGCCTCTTCAAGTTCAGGCAGCCCTTCTTCCTTTTCTTCCTTTTCTTTTACAAACTCTCCATATTTCTCAAATTCTTTCTCCCTCTCTCCTGCAGAAAGTTTGTTTACCTCTCCAGCAATTTTCTGAATCTCAGGCATAATTTTCCTTATATCTTTCTTATCCAATCCATGCTGGAATAATTTAGGAAGAATTTTTCCCGCATCTACCTTGCCAAAATCTATCGCATTCCTAAGTGCATATGCCCATATTTCCCTTGAAAAATCTTTCATTCCCACATAAGCAAAAACACTTATTTAAGCTCTTCGCTTACCCTAGAAAAATTGTAAAAAATAAAAAATAAAAATTGTTTGATCGTCTTTACTTAGATGCTTTTACTTCAAGCTTGATGTTTTCCTTATCGTCCAGATTTCCAACCTTTACTATGTATTCGCCAATCTTCTTCTCACTATATTCATTTATCTTTATTTCAGTTTCTTTCCCATCTGAGAAAGCCTTTACTACAAGAACTTTCTTATTAGTTGGAAATATACCTAGAAACTTTTTGGTATATACCTCTACAGGCTGAATGTACTGCTCTTCAGACATATTTGAGGAAATAGATTCATTATTCTCTAGAACAACGAACTCTTCAATCTCAGTAGTTGTTTTAACTGTGACTTCCAGATCCTTATCTACCTTAATAGCCCTCACTACGTTTTGGTTATGAGATGTAGCAGTTAAGGAATAAGTTATGCCATCAGACATTTTAATCTCTCCCCTTAGGAGAGTAAAGTCATTGAACTTTGACACCTTTCCTGAGAATTTACCAACAGTCTTACCTTCCTTAGAGACAATAGTAAATTCTATCTTGCCATCCTCAAAAGTGCCCTGTATTCTCCCATCTATATCACTGCCCTTGACAAAGAAATTTCCTCTTAGGTCGCTATACTTCTTGAGAAGGTTAATCTTGAAAGTGTGGCCCATAGACTCATTTTCACCCAACATAAATCCTTCGCCAATAAAGTAAGCCCCACTGTTTACAGTAGGAACTGTTCTAGTCTCCCCCGACGTAGTGCTTTCAGTTGTTTCATTATCAAGAGTAGGTTCAACACTCACAACATTATTCTTAATAACTAAAAGGCCACCTTTAACACCTTCAATAAGATTTCCTTTTGAATCTTTTACATACACTTTAAATTCATTAGAGCCAATGTTTGTTGAAGTAACTGTTAAAATTACTTTCTTCCCATCGCCACTCTTCTCAAAGGTAAGTTTAGATTCACTGAAACTTCCAAAGACTTCCTTATTATTTGTAACAAACTCTAAATAATAAGTCCTTGGACTTATTTCCTTAGTCATTCGATTGTCTCGCACAGCAAGAACATATTCTACTGATTCTCCATAGTTAACCTTCTGTTTAACAGGGTACATCGAGATTGTCACGGCAGAATCTGTTTCAGGTTTGCTCGTGTCTCCAGAAGCTTTGCTTTGTAAGATAAGCTTCACATATTCAGAAGCTGTAAATACAACGCTCCTTCCTTCATAGTCTATATCCTTAATAGTTATAGGCATCTGTCCCGGCATTCCCGGTAAATTAACAACATCGCCGACTATCTTAGACTTACCATTTGGAAATGGAACCCACTCTCCGCTTATATACCACTCAATATTAACTGTTTCGACACCATTTTCATTGCTGAAATCAACAGCTCTTATTCGGTTACTATTGCTTGTGCCTGCTACATTTAGAGACTCATGCTCATCAGCATCAAACTTTACTTGAGAAGATGCTCCAGAACCTCCAGAGCTAGTAGAACCATTAGAAGTTTCAACTTCAACACTTCCGGTAACAGAAGTATTATCCGTGCCAGCACTAACTTCTAAGCCATCGCTAGAAGCAATAACTTTTCCAGAAATAGCTGCGCTAGAAAATGCGCTAGCTAAGAGAACAATCATTAAGACCGAAGCCAAAATGCTCAAGTTCCCCTTAAAGCTTTTCGTATTGTTTTTTATTGTTTTCATTTGTATTTTATTGCCATTTGGTAACCTCCTGGCTTGTTCAATTGAGAAAACCATACAAATAATGTATAAATAAATTAAGTGGAACTATCTGGAACCATTTAATGGAACTATTCCAAACCAAGACTAATTTTAATAGCTAAATCAACTTTATTCATTGTTAAATAATTCAAATTTGAGATGCGCTTAATAATTCTAGATCTGTCAATTGTTCTTATTTGATTGAACATTGCAGTAGAATCCTTAACTAACTTTGAATCTTCCTTTTTGATAAACACATTCGTAGGATAATCTCTTGTAAACTTTTTTGATGTGATTGGTGCAACAATTGTGAGAGGACTATATTTGTTCCCATCATCATTCTGAATTACTAAACAAGGTCTTATTCTTCCCTGCTCACTGCCTTGCACAGGTTCAAGGCTTGCAAGCACAATATCCCCTCTTTGTATTTTCATATTACCATTCCCAATCTAGAGTATTATCAGTAGCTTCCCACTCTTTTTGGATCTTTAGACTTTCTTCAGCCATTTCCTTATAGCCTTCTATTAAAAGTTTTTTCTGATCTCTTCTCTGAGATTCAACCTTTTTTATTAGCCTTACTATAACTTCTTCAAAACTTTCGTTATCCCTTTCCTTATATCTGGCTAGCTGAACCTTTACGGCCTCTCGTAATTGAATACTACTTATCATGATTCTATAGATATTCTATAGTTTATAAATTTTACTTCAGAGAAACAATTTTATTCTTGCCAAAACCTTTTCTGACAATTAGCCTTTTCTTCTCAAGATTGTGCAAGTAACGGGAAAAAGAAGCCTTAGGAAGATCAAGTTTCTTCCTTAATTCTTTTTGCCTCATCTCGCCCTTCATCAAAGCGTCTAAAATTCTCATCTCGTTGTCATTAACTAAATATTTTATATCTGAGAATTTCTCTTTGCCTTTCTTCAGCTTAAGTAAATAAAAGATAAGTAAGGCCATCGCCACAATCCCTACTAAAATCCAGAGAATAAAATTCCCTGAGGCTTCTTTATCTTTTTTTAAAGTATATGGAATAGAAATATCTAAAGATGAATTAAAATCTATAAACTCTATGCAAGTCCTCCCAGAAAAATCTATCCTGTAAGTAAGATTGCTTTCTATCCTGCCAATATTATCAGTATTGCGAGGAAGACAAACCTCTAGATGAATCTGATCAAAAACTTGACTAGAAATAAGATGAAAAGCCCATAATCCTCCATTTTTGCTCGTCAATAAATCACTGCTTTCTCCAAAAGTGAGATTAGCATTAGTTTCTATATCGACCAAAGTATTACCAGAACTCTGTACTGCCATTTCTCCAGAAATATAAGTATAAGCAGATCCTGAAGAGACCAATATGATAAAGATAAAAAAACTGATAATCCTCCTCATTATCTTAGGGAGAAATAAGTATTAATAAATATAACGTAAATATCAAATTATTTTGAACTCTCGAGTTGATCCAATCTTTCAATCAATCTTTCAAGTTTATATTCCAAATCATCTAATTTTACTTTCAAACTGCTAAAATCTGATCCCTTGCCATCATTATCCAAGCTTGGAGGAGTAGGAGGGCTCATGCCTGAGGGATTATCAAAAAAGCCCTGTAATGGATTCGGATCAACACTGCCCAAACCTTGTTTCTCAACCATGCTCTCCAGAAAACCAAATCCAGAAGCAATGCCTGAATTAGGATTGGGTACAGCATTGGTATTTTCAGAGCCATTAGAAATCAACGCGGCAGTTGGATCAGGCATTTCAATAAATCCTGATTTATCAACTTTCCATCCTGTTCGTTTAGCAACAGGAGACTTCTTCATCAAACCCTTTTTCTGAAGCAAAGTAAAATCTATATCTGCCCCTCTCTTTTTACCCAAAATACCCATAGAAAAGAATATTTATTATTTTATTTAAATCTGCCTATGAATAAAATATTAATACTCAAATAACTGCTAATTGAAATGAGAGAAGAAGAGTTTGAAGGTTTAGATCCTAGAAAAAGAAATGCATTGAAAAAGCTAACAGATAATTTTTTAAGACCTGAAGGAAGTTATGAACCTTCTGATTTTCAGGATCCTCTTAAAATGAGAAAACCCTTTGCAGGAGCCTTGGAAGATGAAAGATATGAAAAAGTAGCCGCATCTATAATCTCATTATCCCAAGAACGCGGCCATTGGTCCGGCCTGAAAAAAGAAGAAATAAATCCTGTAACAGCAAGAGAAATGGCTAGTCGGGCGTTGTTGGAAAGAACTGAAGATGGAAGCTACCGGCTGACTGACCTGGCCTTAGATTGGATAGAGCAGAAAGGATACATGAGAAAAAAGAAATGATTATCTCTCCACCATAACAAAACTTTAAATAAAGCCCCTGTCTTATTCTCTCAATAAAAAAGAGCATGGCTGTAGACATAAAAAATCTGGTTGCTGCAATAAATCCTAAGATATATTGTGTTCCAGAAGCAAGAAAAGAAGTAGAAAAAATAGCAAAAGAAAAAGGATATCTTGCTGCGGCTGAGAAAGCAAAGCTAATAGATGATACTTATATGGAATTTGATGAATATAACGATAAGTCAGTCGCTTATGCCAATCCTTTCAAACTAATAGGGTTCAAAGCGCCTGTTGAAAAGCATTCTGTATATTATGACTCATTTGGCGAGGCATTGGAGCCGGTGTACTTCTGGCTGCTTGATGCCTTGCAATCTGATCCGAGAATGAATAGAATAGACAAGATAGTTGATAATTTTATGAGTTCTCCTGGATCCGGCCAGTTCTCAGAATTGGGACAGAAAGCAACTAAAATGCAAGAAGAAGCCATGAAACTTCTTGGATCAGCAAACACAGTCTTAAAATCGGTTCTTAACATTATTTATGATTTAAAAGAATTCAAGATGCGTCTTAAATTATATGATAAGATGAAGTCTAATAAATCTGAAGAGAAAAGTTCAGCGATGATTTCTCTAAAGCAACTATGGCTGGATACTGTAGATTTAAAGAGGGGGAATACTGCAATAAAAGCCATGGCTCAACAATACCAATATGTAACATTGATAGACGCTTTTATGGCCATTCAAGACCTAAAAGATCTCAATAAAGACAATTCGAAAGGTATAGATCTAAATGACAGGGTAAAAAGAATACTACAGCAAAGATTTGGAGAGTTCCAGGATTGGATTGGAGAATCAGAGAGAGAATTAAGAAAAAGATTCGAGATAGAAAAACTTTATTTGAAGAGCCAGGTAAATTCAATAAAGTTATATGCAAGATGGGTGAAACCTTATCTTAAAGCCGCAAAATCTCTGGAGCAGAAAGCATTCTCAGGAGGATCAGACAAAGAGGCTAATTTGCGCTCAGCTTTGGTCACCTCCTTTAACACTTCTTTGATGGAATTAGTTCTTTTAGGAAGGGGAGAATACAAGCCTGTAGAGGACGTTGATAAAGGAGATTTGCCACCAATGGTTTTAACCGCTAAAAAAAGGACATATTATCCAATGTTATTAGCGGAACTCTCATTTAGAACTGCCCCTGAAAGAACCCAGCAAGGCGGCTATGGATTTAGAGGAAAAGTAGAATTAACTTTTACAAGTTTTGCATTTAACGATGATGAAATAAAAATATTCAAGGAAGAAGTAGAGAAAGATGACCTTCAAGATTTATTTAAAGTAATAGAAGGGGTAACGGATGATAGCTTGGCCCAGATACAGACAGATATAGATGATTTGCTAGGGGACAAAAAAGAGGAGGAAAAGAAGGAGAAAAAGGAAGAGGATTCCAATCCTTTTTCGGCCCTGTTATCTTTGTTTAAGAAAGAAGAGAAAAAGGAAGAAAAGAAAGAAGAAAAGGGGCCTAAAAAGATAGAGCCTGATAATGAAATAGAAAAAGTTATGCGTTCCCAATCCATAATAAAGGCTAGGCAAGATTGCAAGAAACTCTATGATAATTTCAAAAAAGCTAAAGGCATGGCGGCCTAGAATTTCCCATAAACTGCATCAATTCTTCCCAAAGAAATATTCATATTTTTTATCGCAGTTATATCCTCTGGAGAAGGTCTAAATTCATAAGCTTCTCTCCCTGCAGATGCAAATAAAAGGCCATCTTCTTCTAGAGCTCGAGAAACTTCTGCAAAGTAAGGAACTTGAGCTAATTGCTTTTTAACTTCCTCTTTCGAGACTCCGAAGAAATAAATTTGCTTTGCTCCAAGGCCTTTAAATCTATTTCCCAAACCTAACATCCCTCTCTTTTCAAACGGAAGTTGATCAGTTGCAAAACCAGCCCCGTGCCCCGCATATCTTGATGAAACAACCAATAAGCCTCCCCCAGGATTTAGCATCGCTTTTGAATCTGCCATAACTTTTTGTTTATTCTTCCTCATCAATTCCCTTACCTCTGCATTATCATAAGAATATCTGCTTTCCCCCGCCTTGCTCCCTGGAGCGGCTCTTTCTCTAAGTTGAGTTATGGCTCTAAATTCTCCCATCTCCCCGCCAATCGCAAAGTTATTGCCTCCGGATTCCCAACTCCCCCAGAATGTAAATAAATCAAATCTCTCATCCTTTAACTCTGATTGAGGATGCAAGATATCTTCTATGGTGCCACAATATTTCCTTATTCCATTTTGTTCAGTATTGAAATAAGGAGGCACAATGAAAGAATGAATATATTTTCCCTTATCCAGTCCATCCTGAGAATCAAGACCATAAGATTCCATTCCTAATTCTTGCATA
This sequence comes from Nanobdellota archaeon, assembly GCA_030698805.1. GTDB lineage: Archaea > Nanobdellota > Nanobdellia > Pacearchaeales > GW2011-AR1 > VGKP01. Next base: position 140,881 of record JAUYMA010000009.1, on the reverse strand, counting down.
GCTTCCAAAATCGCTAGATTTTGCCCGTATCCAATATCAATAGTCTTGCTGCCTTTTCTAACTCCAAGAATTGAGACAAGTCCACGAATAGTCCTTTTGATAAGATCAGGATTGTGATAATATCCTTCTGTAGAAGCATGTGAAAAGCCGAGAGATACTTGATTTACAAGGGTGACCTTAGAAGGAAAAGGATTCCCTTCAGTTTCACTAATGACAATATTTTCCATATTAAAAACCATAAAACTGAATTTAAATAGCTTCCGATAAGTGTAACTACTAAGTAATTACATAACCGCAAGATTTAAAAATGGTGGAGGGAGTATCTCTCTTATAAGATGGAAGAAGTAAGAAGAGATCCAATGGATAGAAGAACAGAAGCAGGAGGAGGTTCATCTCCTGAAGAAAGGCGATTAGTATATACTAAAATAGTTGAAACTCGTACTCCTGCAGGATTAGAAATTGCTAAAGTAACAAAACCTTACTTCCCTTTTGAAGTGAGGCAGGATCATAGGTATTTTGGCATTAACGAATAAAAATCAAGTTTATATATTTCTTCTGCCTTATTAACTAATGGCAAAAAAGCCTAAAAGCACTAATAAAAAAGGGTTAAAGAATAATCTTGCTGGGATAAACATCCCTGAATCTCTAGAAATCCTTTTAGAAGAAGAAAAGACAAATGCTCCTAAAAAGAATAATTCTAAACCCTCTGCTCAAATTCTTATTAAAAAAGAAGAAAAATCTCAGGATATTTTAAAGAAAATAGATGAGGCTGCTCTTGAAGATAAGATTAAAGTAGGCGAATCTAAGACTGTAGATCCTATCCTCCTTGAAGTAGAAGAAGAACCTCCTATTTCTGCCGAAGAAGAAACACCTCTAATTCGCCCTGCCCCTGGAACTCCAAGCGCTACAAGAAGATTAAAAACTTATGAAGAAAATCCAGACACTCAAATTCAAGTAGCTGCGCAAGAAGAAGCAAGACAAAGAAGATATCAAGAAAGAATGCAAAGAACAATTACTCCTGTAGCTCCTTCTCCCCCTGTAACCCCTATTCCCCAAGAGCGGCAAGTAGCTTATTCAACAAGAGCCATGTATGGCCAAATAGAACAAAAAAGAGAAAGAGTGTATAGTATAGAAGAAAGAAGTTTCCAGATGGCAAATATCATAGCGGACAAATCTCCCCAACCTCAAATAAAACAAACTGGTCCTTTTGAGAATCGCGCAATCAAGCAAAAGAGTGATTTCCATGAAGAATATTCTTTAGATCTCGCAGCGCAAGAGCCTCCAAAACCAAAAAGAAGATATCCTTGGGAATTTTAAGAATTCACAAGCGTTGATAAGAAGATAAGACGTACATTTCTTCACCAAAAATAGAACGAGAAATAGAACGCATGCATCCATTCCTCTCCCACGGAGCAAGTCTTAACATATCATCAACAGCCAAAGCAGCTCCATCCTGAAAACGCAGATAGGCTCTTTTTACCAGATCATTATAATGAATAGATTCTGATACATTTGCCAATTTAAGCCTTAAAGGCATTGATAAGAAAGGAGCTAAAAAACAAGAAAGCCTTTCTGTAAAAGATCCAGGTTTATAACGAAAAATATTTTCAGCGAGATCTATAAGCAGAGAATCACTAAACTCATCTCTGCCATTCTCTTCTTCTAATGAAACTTTCAAGTCATCCATTCCTCTAAAAGAAAAATATGTTTTTTAAGGATTTATAGCAATTAAAATAACTATTTGTCTTTCAAAATAGAGAATACTAAGCGGTAGTACTCAATTCTTTAATAGATACTGGTGAGAAGTCTCTTTTATTGACAGAATCTTCTAATTTAACTCCAGTAGAATGAGAAAGCTCGAGGGCAACCGCTAGAGCCAGAGAATAACTTACTCTAGATAATTGAGCCTGAGGAACTCGTGCTTGCAAAACATCTTTTTCCTGAGAATTAAGTCCTCTACAATATACCGGGGCCATACCATCTTCTTCAAATCCAGTACTGTAAAATTCTTCATATATAACTTGAATAGGAAGACCTGGCAGACCATATTGAACAACTCTAAAATGTCCTAGATGAAAATCATTTGTACTTCCCTTAACTTGGCCATGATAATGTTCTCGGCTCTCCACAGCAATTCGAGGATTTCTTATCATAAAAGAAGGTAGAAAAGTACATATATAAAAATTTAGTTGACTCATAATATATAATGAGAAAAAGAGATTATTTCTTCTTCTCAAATTTCTTCAAATAAAGTTCCTGTGCTAGTGCAATGTCTTTGTAAGCAATATTTTTATCAAGAAACTCTAGAATCTTGCACTTCTTCCCCTCTAACTCTTTGTAAGTCTCGAAGAAATTCTGTAATTCATGGATGAAATGTTTTGGGAGGTCACCTATATTTTGCCATTCGGCATATCTAGGATCATCATCATATACTCCCATAATTTTATCATCTTTTTCCCCATCATCCACCATGCGCAGAACTCCTATAACTCTTACTTTAGTTAAAGTCAAAGGGTAAACTGGTCTGTTTGTTAAAATTATAATATCTAAAGGATCTCCATCTTCCCATAAAGTCTGAGGAACAAATCCGTAATCACCTGGATAATGTACAGAAGAAAAAAGAAATCGGTCTAATTTTAGCAATCCAGTTTCTTTATCCATTTCATATTTAACTTTGGAATCTTTAGGTATTTCTATAACTGCGTTTATAATTTTAGGAGCCTTGTCGCCTATAGTTACATCGTGCCATGGATTTACGCCGGTCATGCTTGCCTTCCAATAAAAGTCCCTTTAAAAAGCTTGGTGTATGAAAAATTTCTACGACGGAAAATAAATAAATTTTCTAAATATAACAAATTACTGCTAATCCAGTAATAACATTTAAATAAAGGTTTATCCTCGTTAAGCTATAAAAAGATGGGCAGTTACGAGAATTTCTATCATGGGGCGAACTATGACTTTGGTGCAGTAGAAGATACATTTCTAGGCATGAGCTATAAGACTAATGCCTCTCAAATAGCCATTGCTACTGATCCTCGAACAGCTAATCAGCTTCAAGCAGTTTCAGAAAGATTTAACACGGGATTAAAAACCGTAGAAGTAAGCATGCTTACTCCCAATGTGGAAGAAGCAATTCCAGATCAACATTTAGAAGAAATAAATCGGCTTAGAAAGTTAATAGGTGCAGACCTGACGTTGCATGGACCATTAGTAGAGCCCACTGGAATAACAAAGCAAGGATGGGATCCAACTCACAGAGAGCAGGCAGAAAGACAGATGTGGCAGGCTTTGCAAAGGGGCCATAAACTGGATCCGGATGGAAATATTGTAGTAACCTTCCACTCCAGCAACGGACTTCCTGAACCAGAAACAAGAGTCGTGGATGAAAGCAAAAAGCCTGGAGAAAAAGGAAGGGATAGGGTAACAGAAATGATGGTTGTAAGCGAAAGAGACGGCCAGTTCACGCACATTACTCCTAAACATAATTACCTTCTCGATGAAAAGCCGGATCCTTCAAAAGAACTCAAAGAACAAAACAGAAGGGCTTGGGAAACCGCTCTGACTCAAATTAGTTTTCATGCTTTACAAGGAAAGGATTCCATAGAAGCAGGTTTAAACTTAGAAAGAAGTCCAAGATCGCACGAAGATGAGAATGAGAAAAAATTTAAAGATGCCATGAAAAAAATGTGGTCCATGTCTAAAACTGAAGAGGGCCAAAAAGCAATTGAAAAAGAAGTTTACAATAATAACCTAAAAAAGGAAGTTGTAGAAAGAAAACTAGATCAGTTAAACCATGGCGAAATTTATGTGAAAGAAGCTTATCTCAATCTGCAAGAGCACTTCAATAAAGCATGGTCTGCGACAGAAAAGGCTTTGCAGAGAGCAAAGAGCGATGCTGATAGAAAAAAAATAGAAGAGGACAAGAAGAAATTAGATAAATATAGGCAGGACATCCTAGAAAAACAAAAAGAGATTTTCAAGCCTGATAAAGTAGAGCTTTTGGCAATTGAAGTTCAAAAAGGTGTAAATGTACTTAATAGTTTATCCGACACTCCTTCACTCTTCCGCCCATTAAAAGATTTTGCGATAGAAAAAGCTTCAGAAACTTTTGCAAATATTGCAGCAAGAGCTTATGGAGAATTCAAAGATACTGCTCCATTGATAAGTATTGAAAATCCCCCAGTGGGTATGGGATTGAGCAGGGCAGAAGATGTGAGGGAATTAGTGAAAGAATCACGAGCTAAATTCGTCAAGCAGGCTCAAGAAAAATTTGATATGTCTGAAGAAGAAGCCAAGAAGAAAGCAGAGAAATTAATCGGAGCGACATGGGACGTAGGTCACATCAATATGGTCAAAAAATATGGTTACACTGATGATGATCTTATAGAAGAGACTAAAAAAATAGCTCCTTTTGTAAATAAAGTCCACCTCTCAGATAATTTTGGGATGGAACATACTGAATTGCCTATGGGAATGGGTAATGTCCCAACCAAAAGACATATGGAAATTCTGGATAAATATAACAAGCAGGTCAAAAAAATTATAGAAGCAGGAGATTGGTACCAGCATTTCAAAACAATGCCAGTGCAAGAAACCCTAGCAGCTTTCGGATCTCCAGTTTATTCAATGCAAATGGCCCCTTACTGGAATAAAGCTGCTTTCAACTCAGGCGGATACTTCTCAGGATATGGAATGAATCCTGATATTCATCATTCTATGTATGGCGCAGGGTTTTCCAATCTTCCAGTAGAATTAGGAGGTCAAATGGCTGGAAGAAGCAGGGTATCTGGCGCCCCAATGGAATGATGGGAAGGCAGTAGTAAAAATTTAAAAACAACATTACCTTAATATAAAAATGGATGTAAAAAAAGAGGAAATAGAAGTCAAACCTAGTATTCCCCAAAAAGATCAATATCCCAATAAAGAATTTACAAGCGAGAAAGAAATTGCGATAGAATTTGCAATGCAAGTTCACAAAAAATTCGATAAGCTAGTAAAGGCCTCCATCCTATTCGGTTCGCAAACAAAACATTCCGCAACCGCGACTTCAGACATAGACATTGTCCTAATAGTTGATGATGCTTCTATTAATTGGGACATTGAATTAGTTGCGTGGTACAGGGAAGAATTGGCCAAACTCATATCCTCAAATAAATATCAAAATGAGCTTCATATAAACACGGTAAAATTAACAACCTGGTGGCAGGATTTGCTATATGGGGATCCAGTAATTATTAATATTTTAAGGTATGGAGAGGCATTAATAGATAGTGGAGGATTCTTCTTGCCGATAAAAGCTCTTTTAGCCCAAGGAAAGATTCGCTCAACCCCTGAAGCAGTTTATACTGCCCTTCAAAGAGCGCCAATACATTTAGCTAGAAGCAAGGCTGCAGAAATAAGTGCGATAGAAGGGGTTTATTGGTCAATGATAGATTCTTCCCAAGCAGCGCTTATTACTGCAGGAAAAGTGCCTCCAAGTCCTGAACATATCCCTATGCTTCTCAAAGATGCTTTCGTAGATAGGGGGATGTTGGATATCAATTCTGTAAGAAACCTTCGGGACCTTTACCTTTTGCACAAGTCAATCATGCATGGGGAGATAAAAAACGTCAAGGGCGCGGAGATAGATATCTGGCAGGAAAAAGCAGAAAAGTTCATTGGAGAAATGACTAATATTATTGCAAAAATTCTAGACGCTGAAAAAAATAAAAAATAAAAAGGAAAAAAGAGCTAAGAAAAATTTAATTAAATTTTCTTTCTTCCTATAAAGTCTCCGCTTCCATTGAAAGCTGCGTATGTTAAGTTCAAGGCATGCTCTTCAAGTTCTCTGTTTCCACTACTCATTGCGTAGCCGATGTTACTCTTTAAGTGATTGTAGAGTCTTTCCTTCATACCCTTGCCATCTTTGCCAGAGTAAGTTTTCTCTTCCTCTTCAAGAACTTTCTTGATAGCTTTCTTGATTAAGTCATAACTTGGATCAATTCTTGCAATTGTCTGATCAGTTTCGGCCAAAGCGTTTGCAGTCTGTTGATCGTAACCTTTCTTGAGTAAGTTACTTCTTGCCTCTTCAACCGCAACTCTTACTGCCATGTTTCTTATAGCCTCTCTATAACGAGCAGGAGCTTCTGCCAATAATTCATCGCCTTTCTTCTTTTTCTTCTCATCGGCATCATTTCCAAGATTAGCTTCATATCTCTTAAGCTTCTCCATCTGCTTGCCTAAAGACACATACTCACTATATTCCCTAAGGTCGTCTCTAGCAGCATCATCACCCTTAACCTGCGCAATAGCGTCAAGTCTTCCTATTGCTTCTTCTTTATCTAATATCTTTGTTAAGTCAGCCTTATTTGCATCTTCTTTAAGAATTTCTTCAAGATTTCCCTTCAAATATTTAGCAGCTTCAAGCCTATCTAATCCTTCTCTAGCAGGTAAGAATGATAAAAGTAATGAATTTTTGTCAGCATCATCATAACTATTATATAAAGCAGTATAATCAGGTACGCTTACTCCTCTTTTAGCAGCTTCTCGCTCAATAAAAGCCTGTTCAGTATACGCTTTCAATTTTGGAGCAGCTTTATCAGCAGATCCAGAGTTAAGTGCGCCCTGTATTCTCCTTCCTAAGTCGTAAGAATCGAGTTTTTGTATTAACTCTTTTCTATGATCTGGTTGTGTATTGTTTGGCATACATTTCATAGCAAATACTAGTATTTAAATCTTTCTATTGTAGTATCTAAGTAGTGGTAACATTAGTAAAGTTTATAACTTGATTTTAAGTAGAAAAAAGATGAGAAAGCATATTAAAGCTGAAAGGAGTAAACCTAAGATATGGAAATAGGTATGATTGGCCTGGGGGATATGGGATTGCCAATGGCACGCAAATTATCTCAATTAGGATACCATGTCAATGGCTGCGATGTGCCAGACAAACTTGCGGAAATAAGAAGAAAACTCTCCGATACAAATGTCCAAGTTTATGATAACGGAATGGAGGTGGTCAAAAGAAGCGATTTTCAAATATATTCAGTTCCAGCGGAGATGATCGGATCAGTAGTGGCAGAGCTAGGCCCTTCAACAAAACCAGGGGCGATAGTAACGGGCCAGACTTCAGTAAAAACTCCGGAAGTTCTTGCTTTTGAGAAGCATCTTCCAAAGAATTCTCATATTGTACCAATCCATCCAATGTATGGCCCAACAATTGATCCTCAAGGAAAGAATTTTGTCCTGATCCATCATCAGCAATGCTCTCCTCAAGCATATGAAACAGCCCAAGAAATATTTAGAGAATTCAAAGCGAATTTAATCAGTCTTCCTAACTACCAAGAACATGACAGGATAACTGCCGATGTGCAAGCCACCACGCAAACAGGTTTCCTGAGCATGGCAACAGCGTGGAAAAAGAGAGGATTCTTCCCATGGGAAAGTGCTTCCTATCTTGGAGGTATTGATAATGTCAAGATACTCCTTGCTCTAAGAATTTTGAACAATAAAGCTCACCTTTATTCGGGAATAGCAATCCTCAATCCTTTTGCCCAGGAACAAATAAATCGATATGCAGACTCTGCCTCAGAACTCTTCGCTTTGTCGATTAGTGGCCAGGAGTCAGAATTAAGAAAAAGGCTGGAAGCAGCAGGTAATTTTGTTTTTGATAATGCCAGCAATGGCAAGATACTTGATGACAAGATTCTAGGAGAATTTAATTTAGGAAGAAAAGAAGGAAGAAAACCAAATTCGCACTTAAGCCAATTTGCCTTAATTGATTCCTGGCATAAATTGTCAATAAAACCTCATAAAAATGATCTTTACTCAACGCCTTTATCAAAGCTTAGATTAGGAATTGCAGAATACCTTTGGAAAAATAAGGAATTAAGAGAAGAATCCATCAGCGCACTAATTAGTGATTTAACTATTAGAGAAGATGATCTAGCTTTCATCATTGCAACCCATGAGTGGGCCTCAATTGTTAACAGGGGAGATATTCAGGGATATCAGCAGCAGTTTGATGAAACAAAGGAATTCTTCAAAAACCAAATAGGAGAAGGAATGAAAAGAAGCAATGAATTAATTAAAAAACTAGCTTAAAATAAAATTGATAATATGCAAAATAATTCTCTCGCAGGATATGATGATAAAGCAAAAATTACAACTTTTAATATTTATGAATTAGCTGAGAAGAGGACGACAGATTTATTCAATAGTTTCCGTCCGGTATCAAGTGAGGAAATAACAGGCAATCCATTAATACATAGCCATATTCCAGCAGGCATTGCAGTTCCTAAAAATCACTCTGCTTTGATAGCTCGCGGAAGTCACGCATTGGTATTTCAACTTCCAAACATATTTAGAGAGTGGCATTGGCAAGGTGGCGGGGCCCAAGGGCATGTCTATTTAATTGCTAAATCTTCATTTTATTGTGAATTAGACGCTGAAAATTATATGCTCTCAGGAAGACCTTCAGGTTTAGGATCGGGCAATTTGGAACAAACTATTATTTCCCTTTCTTCTTTAGGCTTCTCCGTCCCGCCTATGAGAGAAATCGCTATCGATATTTATGGAAGAACAATGTACTCAACCATTGCAGAAAACCTTCTTCAAAACAGAAGTAGATTAGAAGGCGCAGATTCCTTTGACTTTGATCAGATAACAAATGGAGAGGAAATAAAAGAGCAATATAAATTGCAAGTTGATAGAATTATGTCTGCCTGGCAAAGAAAGGAAATTTTAATACTCCCTGCGGGACATGGCAGTGAAGAAGATCCTGCTGAAGCCATTAAGCATTTATTTTTAATTCAATACGGGCCAGGAAAAAATGGCAATCTATTAATCGGCGATCTTAATCATTTATCTATAAAGAAAAATTAATTCTCAGAGCTTTCCCATTCTTGCTTGCACATTTCATCTATCTTGCTATATGCATATTTGCCCAATGTGCTGTCAAGCAATAACCAGGCGGCTTTGTAAGCTCTTTGTTCTCTCTGCTGGTTCTTTTCTTGTTCTTTTATACGCACTATATTAGCATCATTAGTCTTTCCTTGAACTACAATAGGTTCAGGATCATCAGAGCGTTTCCATTCATTCCCAGTACTGCCTTCCCTCTTGTAAAGCTGGCCTTTATGCATTACATACTCATTTTTCTGGCCTGCGGAATCTACTGTCCTGATCACTGGCTCTTCGATATAATTGCCGTCAATTTTAGGCCTGTATTCTCCTCCTCTGGAAGAATAATCAATAATAACAGATACTTCTCTCTGCTGCACATTTCCGTCTTTATCCTTGCTATATTGAATAAATGCCTCTCCTCTTTGAACAATAGCGCTCTCCCCCTTGATTAGATCTTGTCCTATTTCAGCGTCATTCTGATAAACTTTTTCTTTCCGCTCATATTTATTATATCTATGAATTGCCGTGCTCATTCCATTATAAAATTTCTTATCCTCTGGTGTAGCCTGATCAGATAATCTGTCTACTTGAATATCATCGTAAGAAAGTTCTCCTTCTCCAGCAGTAGGCATCAAGGTAATTTCGCTGCCATCAGTAGTTTTAAGATTATATCCGAATCGGCTAGCTGTTTCAGGATCAGTTTCCCTTACAACATACGACTGTCCAGTACTCTTTACTGTAATGATATCTCCTTGTTTTATATTAACTCCTCCGCTCGCAGGCAAGGTCTCAACATTTTGGATCATGCCCCTCTCATTCAAGATTGCTCGATTGTTGGTCATTGCAGTTTCCGCATAATTAGTCTTTGTACTATGCACCTCTCCATCTGCGCCATTAACAACCTCAGTAAAACCATCATACCTTCCATCACTGTTAGAATCGTAAACCTTGACATCTTTGTAAATAGGCTTACTAGCTTGTACTTCCAAAATAATTTTTTCAAATCCTAAGTCTTTGCAATTAGGTTCAGAGAAAGTAACGCTTACCCACTTATATCCTTGTTGAACTCCTTGTATAGTGCTCGGAATCTGTGCTAAATCAAATAAAGCCAGCATGCAATTAAGCAGAAGATTTTTCCCAATAATATTAATTATCATTTTTTGAATATATCCGGCAAGTAAACCCATAACAATTCTTACTAGAATTTTATATAATGATCCCTTCCAATACATGCAGGTAGCTTCATCAAGCATTCTCTCGCAGGATTGAGTGCTAATACCATTAGTACAGGCTTCTTGGATGCAACAATCATAAGTATCATAAATTGTTTTTAATTTCCTCAGATTAAATAGTATTGCAGTGGGGCACAAGCAAGCGCTTGCAGTGTAAATATTTTCATATGGACTCAATCTGGCCCCGCTCATTACTTTGGGAACACTATTAAATAAAGGTATATTCGCAAAAAATCCTCCGCAATTACCTTGGCCAGTGCACCAGCCGCAGCTGACAAAACATCCTAAAGCGGCAACCATTGGGCTATTATATACTCCATCCCACGCATTCTTAGCTCCATCAAAAGCCCCGCAAGCTGCAGTAGTATAAGGCTGGCCTGCACAGCAGCCTCCTTCAAGACTAAAGAAAGCAGATACCACAGACAAGATAGTATGGACTGCAGTCATAGTAGTATAAATCATATACATCACTGCAGAAACTTGCTCCAGAATCTTGATTATATCATTATCCATTAGATCCGCCAATTGAGAAGATTGCTCATGCTTGGCAATGCACTGGTTAGCAACGTCTCCAGGATCAGAAATATTAGAAGAAACAGTTTGAGAGGCAAAAACCAAAGAAGTTATACTAACTAAATCAGATTCTGTAAAGCTAATGCGTGAATTAGCAACTTGAGTATTCTGAACAGGAATATTTGCATCTGTTTGAGCAGCCGCCATGGAAGCAGAAATGTAGAAAGGGATGCTAATTAATAAAGCAAGGAACAACCAAGTTATTTTTATTTTATGCTCTTTTCTCATTTTAGCTGAACTCCGGCATTATAAATTTGATGTAATCTGAAGGATTTAAAGTTAAGTCAATTACTTCATTTAGCCCGTCACAATTTTTATCCGCAGTGATTCTCCCGCTCAACCTGCCATCTTCCTGGATAATCTTTCTTTGTAAAGTCTTAACTTCCATTGAGTCATCAGAGAAGTGTTCAACAACTGCATAAAATTTAATCCTATCCCCTATCATAGAGTTTTTATCAGGGCTCCAATTAAACTGATGTTTGCCCAGGAACCATAGGCCATTATAATCTCCGCTTCTGGAAGGATTAACGCTTACTGTTAATTCATCGTCGTCATGCTCATATTCAGAAGGCTGAATAGTAACTCTGCCGGAATATGCGGTAGAAACATTGAACTTTCCACTGTTCAATTTTATATTTCTTTGAACTGGATAAATTAAAATTGGAGTCTGTATTTTGTCTCCTTCGATAGTAAGAGTTATTTTATCGTCTTGCTTTCTAACAGCGCTTCTTGTCTGGCTTAATAAATCTTGGGCAGAGCCATAAGAGGCAGTACAATTTGGATTAATTGAAGTAAATCCATTGCTTAAGTAATAATTTCTTAATAAATTATAAGCTTTTACAAGTTCAACATCCAAGGTATAATTCTTTACTTCTTCAAGTTGGTAGGAATCTTTTGGAGAGTCTTTAATTGTGGCATATCCTAATTTCTGAATAATCAATTTAGGATTAGAGCATTTAGGAAGCTGAGTCTTCAAAATGCCATCGTTGCCTGTCTTTCCAAGATAGCATTCATTCAAAAATCCTGTGCAAGTATGCGTAACATCTACTTTGGTAGCATTGGATAAATCAGGCATCTTTATGCTAATATTTATGCCTTTATCGAAATCGCTGCAATTGTACAATCGAGACTCGACCTCTTCTCCAAATAAAGTATTAAGGCTCAAGTTAGACCTATAAGCAGGCGCCCCAACACATCCTCTATTTTGATTGCCGCAAATATATGCTTTCATAGGGAAATAAAACTGGTAGCCGTCTTGATACCTCAAAGAGTTTGCATCTTTTATCTTAATAAGTATAGGAATCTGCAGGGAATATTTATACCTATATTCTAGATTGCAGAATCCTGGAAGGAAGGGAATGCCTGCCTGAGCATTTCTGTCCGCAGTCAAAGTATTTCCATTTGAAGGAGAAATATCAAAATACATCTCATTTTCAAAAGCATACCTGAAATCCACTGAAATATTGGGCATGGATTCCAGATAGTCTAAGATAAAGCTATCATAAACTCCCTGGGTAACTGAATCTCCCGTAATAATTTTTGTATAATTAGTTTTATCAATCTTTAAGTAAGGATAATTTTTATAGAATATTGCAATTAAGCTCTCCTTGACTTCCTCTTTGGTCCAGCTTACTGCGTCGCAATCCTGGTTTGCAACAGTTAAAGAAAAAGGAGGAACATTAAATTCTGTTTTGTCTCCGCCCGAATAGCTATATAGAGAAATTAATTGTTTGGCATGATCTTCCAAATAAGCATGCGCCAACTCGTTAGAAGCAAGTGTGAATGCAACTTTGTAAATGCTCTGAAAATCAACAGGGTGCTTGTATTCAGTTTTCTCAAAATTAAAAGTATTATTGCCAAGATCCTGAGCGCTAATCGGCCAATTCAATTTGACATATACGAACTCTGAGAGAGAAACATCTGCCTCTATTCTCTCGCTATTTACCTGCATTCCTTTCTCTTTGATACTTTTAAAATTATCAACGCAAATAGGAATGTTCAATTCAAGATAATCCTCAAGCTCTTCTTCCATGAATTGTTTACTGGGAATTGCTATCGAATCTTGTGTCATCCAATAGGGCACCTCATTATAACCTGCCCGGTTTTCTTCAACATCCATAACATTTCCTCTAAAAACAACATCTTGACCTTCGTCATTCCTAAATACTCCCTTGTCCAAATCTACGGGGGCGTTAATATATCCTCCTTGCAGACCAATCAATTCTAATCCTGAAGCAGTCAATTTCTCCAAGCATTCTCCTACTGCGCTTCCAAGAACTTGAGATTGCTCAGATATCACTTCAGTATTTTCTATTTCAATCTTCTCTTCTTCTTCCCCCACATATTTTTTATAGAAAAATACCCCTATGATGAATGCCGCAATTATAAGAGCGATAATAACAAAAAGAGCAACTTGCCCTTTCCTGTTTAAACCGCTTTGCCTGAAATCTCTTCTTTCAACATTTGAACCCCTTTTCCTCATTTTATTTTGTCTACTAATTTTATGAAGCCATTACGAACAATAGCTAAGAATAAAACCAAGAGTAATAAAATTGCAAGGCCTGAAGAGAAATTAGTGGTAAAGTTATTTCTGATCCACCCAAAGATTAAATCAAGAATGAAGAACAATATGCCAAAAAGAGCATAGAACAATAAGAATTTATGGACTTTATATCCTGTTCTGAAAGCATTCTTTAAACCTTTCCACAAACCCTCGCCGGCAGAAAGGAAGTAAAGTGATAATCCATTAAAGTGCAGTACAAGTAAGAAGAGTATTCCTGCAATAATGCTCTGATTCCTCATAAGCAAAAAGACTAATATTAAGAGGAAAGGAATATAAAATAATAGATTAGAAAAGAATAAATTTCGAAAGTACTTATAGGTTCTTCCTTTATTCATAAGGGAAGTCCAAATAACTCCTTTGCAAAGAGTAAATATCAAGATCATCACTAAAGCCAAGATAGCCAAAGAAATAATCAAGTAAATGTAAAAAGATTGTAAAATGTCTAATGCCGAGTTCATTTGCTGCATATTTCCACTAAATACTGAAGCATAATCCACTCCAGCAAGACTTTCAGCTTTCTTTTTAAGGAGAGATCCCCAAAAAATAAAAGACATTATAATTAAAAAATAGAATATCAAATCAAAAACGTAAGAAAACCAGAATTTTCTCTTTAAAGACCATGAGTCGACAAAAGACCTATATTGTTCATTCAAAATCGATCTCCTCTTTTCTTGCATTTAAAATCATATAATTGATAATATAAAAACCTATCGACAAGTCTCAAAAAAATTTAGATAACTTTTTATAATACTGCTTCTCTCTTAAAATAGATAAAAAGATGGTTGATAAAAAGATCTTAGAAGAGGTAAAGTATAGAAAAGCCCTGGGCAGAACAGATATTTTGGGCATTAAAAGGGAGCTCTTTCTTCAAGGATATAAGCCTCAAGAGATAGATCAAGCTGTCTCTCAGGTATATGCAAAAGAACTAAAGAACAATAAAAAAAATCCGAGCCCTCCAATAAACCCTGTCCCTCTAGCAAATCCCTACTCAAAACCTCAGTCAAACAAAAATCTTAATGAAAACAGCAAAATAAAAATAAGCAAAAAAACAGTTATAATAGCAATCGTGGCAATCCTCCTTATTATTGCCATTTTCCTAATAATAAAATCTATAAGCAATAAACCTTCTGACGAGCCATTTGAAGAATTGGAGATAGAAGAAGAAAATAACGTAGAAATTTCTGATTTGTCCCTCTCTGTTAAAGAATTTACGCCTGAAGTGTCAGAAGGGAGCGAATTGCCTTTTTTGGTAATGGTGGAAAATAAAAATTATCTAGACTCTGTCGATTTAATAGTAAAAATAGAGATTTATGACATTAAAGGAAAGCCATATGCTGAATTGAGCAAAGAAGAACCTATAACCTTGACCTCTGATACCTCAGAAGTAACTTATGCAGAGTCTTTAGATATTTCCTCGTTGAAAGAAGGCAATTACAAAATGAAAATAACTGCAGTCTACAAAGAAGAAGAGATGAAAGCTATAAGATACTTCTCCGTATCAAAGAACCGTTCTCTGGTAATTACCACCCTCGTACAAGAACAATCCTGCACATTAGACTCGCAGTGTGATGACGACAATCCCTGCACTCAGGACATATGCAGTTCTAACAGATGCACTTTTATAGATATATTGCAATGCTGTGGAAACTTCATTTGCGAAGCTAACGAAAATGAAGGAAGTTGCAATGCAGACTGCAGAGCTACAAATCAAAATCCTGAAAGTTCAGATCAAAATATAATCCAGCAAGCGCTATCGAAAACTCGCGCTAATCCTTCTTTAGCCTCCCAGCTTTGCGGCTCTATCCAAGAATTAACTAATAAAGATGTTTGCTATTCTCAAATTGCATTGAACAGCTCTAGAAGCCAATTCTGCTCCCAGATATCAGATCAGGATACCAAAGATAACTGCTATCTTAGCTTGACCACCAAAATTAATCCAGTATGTGATAATATTCTAGACCCTATAAAGAAAGAGACATGTCTTGCACTATTAGAAAACTAATTTTGAAGAAATTAAAAATCAAAAGGTTTTAATATTACACTTCATATATAATCGAATGCAGCAGAGGCTTATTTCTCTTAAAAGAAGAAGAAAAATGACAGGGGTGCAAATTAATAAAGACATTATCTATGCTGAAAGACAGGCGATATTGTCCGCGGCTATTGTAAGTGAAACAGATCTTCAGGGAAAAATTATATATGTAAATGATAATTTCGTTAAAACCTTTGGATATAAAAAAGAAGAAATAATTGGCAAAACTCACAACATTCTCAACTCGCAATTTCACTCAGAAGAATTCTTTAAGGATTTATGGCGTACCCTAAAGAAAGGAAGAATCTGGAGAGGAATGATAAGAAATGTGGCAAAAAATGGGGAATGCATCTGGTTGGATTCAGCGATAATGCCCATCTTTAACAAAAAAGGAAAACCTGTCAAGTATATGTCAATAAGATTTGATGTAACTCCTTATCTCAAGAATTGAAATTTCAATTTTCTCTTAAATGTTCTTCATCTAAAGGAATAGCATCGTTCAATATAGGGATGCCCTTATCGTTCTTAACATGTCCAGGAACATAATCATCTAATTCGCCATTGCCCCCCAATTCTTCAAGAACAACTTCTTCAATATCCTTTTCATCTTTATTAAAAGGGCTTTCAAAATGGGCATCTTGAACCTTCCCCTCTAGCTTTTTATCGCTTTCTTTCTTCTCTCCCACTAATAAGCTTTTTATTCCGCCAACAATTTTATCTTTTAAAGAATTTTCTTCTTTATCTTCCCCATTTTCTTGCTTTATTCCTGCTGCTTCAAGTTCCGCCACAAGCTTACTTATTTTTTCAGCGGCATCTGCATTTACAGAAATGCTGTCAATTCCTTCTGAAACCAAGAATCTAACCATCTCTTCATTACTCCCGGCTTGTCCGCATATAGAAGTCTCAACCCCATATTTCTTGCATCTTCTTATAACATAACTCAAAGCGGAAAGTACTGCTGGATCCATCTCATTGTAAAGATATTGCACTCCCTCATTATTTCTATCTATGGCCAAAGTATATTGCGTCAGATCATTAGTGCCAAAACTTATGAAAGAAATGCCGGCCTCGCATAATGAGTTTATGACTTGTACTGCTGCAGGAGTCTCGACCATTATTCCAATCTTAACATTCTCAGGCATTCCAATTTCTCCTGCAATTTTCTTTGTCTCAATAACTTCTTCGAGTTTGATCACTTGAGGGACCATTATTCCAAATATCTTGCTGGGATATTTCAGAGCCAAGGCCCTTACAGCATTTAATTCCGCCCCCATTACTTTTTTATTCTTCAAGCTAAATCTAATTCCATGATTTCCAAGCATTGGATTTCCTTCAACCTCTTTAGGGGCGCCTTCTAAATGCCTATACTCATCACTCCTTATATCTGAGGCCCTGATCCACATCTCATCAAAATACTCTGCTATTTTTGCTAATCCTGTGTATATAACCTCTGCATAGTCCTGGACTCGTTCATTTTTAACAAAATATAAAGGATGTTTTCCCGATTCTGCTATGATCCCCTCAATTCTCGTCAGCCCGACGGACTTGGATCCTGAAAGAGCGGCTCTCTCAGCAAAATGGGGCAAATCCACTAGAACTTTTATTTTCGTTTTTGTAGGAACTATCGGTTTAATTTCAACTAGTTTGGTTTCGCCTTTCCCATCGTATACCTTTCCATTATTTCCATCTACAGTAATTAATTGTCCATCCACTAATTTCTTAGTGGCCTCGCCAGTGCCAACAACCGCGGGAATGCCCATTTCTCTTGAAACAATAGCAGCATGACTTGTAACTCCTCCCTCATCTGTAACAATAGCCGCAGCCTTCTGCATGCTTACGACCATATCTGGATTAGTCATTTCAGTCACCAAAACATCTCCTTTTTTAACTTTCTCTAACTCACTCAAATCACGGATTATCTTAACAATTCCGGAAGCCACTCCAGGAGATGCCCCCAGCCCTGCAAGGAGAACCTCCCCGCCAAGATCTTTTTTATCAGATTTTGTAAACTTTGTTGTGATCGGCCTGCTTTGGACAATATAAATTTCATTATCTGCTATAGCAAATTCTATATCTTGAGGCTTTCCATAATGCTCTTCCAACCTTCGAGCATATTGCGCTAGAACTTTAATTTCATACCCATTCAGAACTTGCTGTTTGCTTCTGCTCTCAATTAATTTGATAACTTCATTTTCTCCTGCAGAATTTCTGACAATCGCAGTTTTCTTTTCAGCTAGGTCTATACTCTTAACTTTAAATTCTTCCAGATTTTTATCAATAACATAATGATCTGGCTTTATTCTTCCAGAGACAATGCCCTCTCCTAAACCCCATACCGCCTCAATAACAATGCTTTCATCGTCATTTACTGGGCTCTTAGAAAACATAACTCCTGATTTTTCAGAATTAACCATCTTTTGAACAACAACAGCAAGATAAGCTTTATCATGAGCGAATCCCTTTTTTGTTCTGTAATAAACCGCTCTTGCTGTAAATAATGAGGCAAAACACTTCTTTACACTTTCGATTAATTTATCCTTTCCTTTAATATTAAGAAAAGTATCCTGCTGGCCAGCAAAACTAGCATCTGCTAGATCTTCAGTGGTAGCAGAACTTCTAACTGCAACAAAAGGAGGTTCGTGAGAGTTCTTTAATATAGCTAAAACTTCCCTAGTGGCTCCAGGTATTTTTTGCTTGTCCACATCTAAGACTTCGTAAGAATCAGTAATTTCACTCGCCAATTCTTCAGGCATAGAAGCATTTTCAATTAATGCCCGTACTTGCTTGCAAGCAGCATCCAGCTCACTTGTGTCCTGGATATCGATTTTGGCTAGAATCTCTTTAATCTTATCCTTTAATCCCGCCTTATCAATAAAATATTCATATGCCTGGGCCGTAACCATAAACCCTGGAGGGATTGGAAATTTATTCCGATACATTTCCGATAAACTGGCTCCTTTACCGCCAGCAATTGCCACATCTTTATTAGTTAATTCAGAAAACCACTTAACAAAATCAATCTTGCTCTCAGATTGGATGCTTTCACTAGAGTTCCCTCTTCTAGCCTCTTTTTTCATATCTCCTTAAATAACCTCTCCTTAATAAAGATTATTGTCCAATCATCTTCTCAGCATTGCAATCTTGGCCACTGCATAATGCGTCAGCAAAATCATTAGAAAAACCCCAATAAACCACAAAAATGCATAGGCTAAACCTGGCAATACTATAGGTGCAGAAAAGCCCCCATAATAAGCCCAATTAACATTATCTTCGCGAGTTAAGAAAATCCTAGAAAGAACAAAAATAACTGCAACCTGGGCAAAACTAAATTTCCAGGCATATTTAATATTGCGATCCTGATTTTTGCCAATGATAAAAAGTGCAATTAAAGCGAGAGGGACATTGTAAATATGCTGCAAGCTAATTATTCTTGCAAATAACGGCTCTCTAAAAAAATAATCTGTAATTCCTAAAAAAGAGTCCTGAAAAACTAGAATATAAAATAAATCGAGGCTCCAAACAAGAGCGGGAATGAGTAAAATGTTTACCTGTGATAAAATAAGAAGATTACTTCTCCTCAAAACCCCCAGGCCCATCATTATAGATCCCATATAGCAGAACCACAAAATAAGGCTGGGAGTTCCCAAATAGAAAGCATACAAAATTGCAACAACACCCACCACTATCAAAAAAACACCAATAATATTTAATATTATTTCTTTGAGTCTCATAAAAGAACTGATGAAGCATACTTAAAATAGATATCTCTAGTTATTGTTTATTAAACCTGTTGACTTAAGAAAATCTTCTGAGCTCTCTCCCCTTCCATAAAATTCTAAAGGCACCTTATTGAGATCAATTGATTCAATTATCTTCCAGGCTAGAATAGAATTATCTATGCTTGGAAATTTGTTTTTCCTGCCTTCAAAAAAATGAGAGAAGAGAGAAACATAAGCATTCTCCCCGCCATGCAAGTCTATTTTTTCACTATCTACCCCCAGGATTCCCAATTTGTCCGAAAAACCTTTGCCAGTAATAAACTCAAATGTCTTTTCCCGAGTCTTTATCTTCATCTTAACAAAAGTTTCAGTCTCAGATTTCTTTCCAAGTTCTTTTTCATAACTCTCGCCTTTTCCATCTGAATACTGTGCCCTCTGAATATCAATAACCTCAAAAGAATCAAATTCTTCCTCTGGATTTTCCAGTAACTTAAAGACAATATTAAAAAAATGACTCTGAACCATGTCATTTAAAGCTCCGACACCTTCATAATAAGTATTTCTTCCTTCCAGCCCGACATTCTCCAAAGATATTAATTTCAATTCCTTAAAATTAATAGGTGTTAGATCAACAATATTCTCCTTGAACAAATAATGATCTGACAAATAAACTTCTTCACTGAGCTTATTGTCCAAAATAATTTTCCTTAAATATTGAGCATCATTCAAGTTCTCGCCAAATGGCTTCTCGATCAATACCCTAAATCTAATATTCCCCGATTTTATTTTGGCCAAGGTAAAAAGAATCTTCTTTATGTTATCTGGAGGAAGGGCAATATAAAATAAATTAACCTCATTTTTATCAAATAAGTTAAAATAAGGCTCTAAAAAATCATCATTGTTTAAATCAATCTTCCGATACTTTAGTTTCTTTGCAAATTCTGTAGTGCATAATCCCTTACACACAAAATCGCTATAATCCTCGTCAGTAAAATCTCTTCTGCCTAGCGCCCAGATATCCATTTCCTTATCCAGGCTCTGCAATGCTGGAAGAACTTTTCTCCTTACAAGATCTCCAGTAGGGCCGAAGATAAATAACTTCATATTAGAAATAAAAAATCAGACTATATAAAATCAATTAAAATGCTTATCTAACTTTTTCAAATATAATTCTTGTTTTGCAAGGCAGCTTAGCTTTGACTTTATTCAAAGCGCCCTTTGCAACTTGAGCCGCTTTTTCATTTGCACATGAGATGAAAAAAACAATTCCCTTTTTATTGACTATCGCTGCCCTGCCAATAACTGTTCCAAAAGACTGAGTCATCCCAGTCGAAATTCTGTCTGCTCCTGCAACTGCAGCCGCGCTCTTATTCTCTCTTATAAAATGATGTGGGTGAACTTTAACCCTTAAAAAATACTGGCCAAGGGCGCCAATATCCATTTCCTTGACAAGAACCATTCTGCCAGCTTCCAAAGCATTATCCCTCACTTGAATTCTTTCTTCAGTAATTAAATATACCTTATGAGTATGTTTTCCTTTTATATATCCCTCATAATCTCCACCGTCAAATTTGACTATTTTACTATAAGGAACAGTTTTAATGTAAGCCTTGCCTTTTTTTTTGGAAATTCTTGTGTAAGGTCTTGCAGGTTTCTTAGAGTAAGATAATGCTTTTCTTAATGCCATTTACTTCTTGGCCTCCACTTTTTTCTCAGCTTTGGCTCCGCCATCTTTTATTTCGATATCCTGCGCAACAGCTTGTCCAGGCAATCCAGATTCAAAAATAGCCCTTACTAATCCTTTATTTCCATGAGCATCACTGATCTTGCCAGAGATTATTTTTCCTGCCGAACTCTTCCATTCCACAGTCTTTCCAACCATTTTCTTGGCTTCGTCTCGCCCAATACATCCTAAATCAATTAAATAATGTCTCTCATGAATAGTATGTCTTCCACGCCTGAATTGTACTAATATGCCTTTCATGATTTTTCCTAGAAAAGCAGCTTTTTAAAGCTTATTGCGTACTACACTCTACTGATCATAGGCAGAAATTTCGTAGAAAGATCGCATTTATCCAAAACCGGAATTCCTTCTCTCTCAGCCGCTTCTTGTGCTGCACCTGCCCCTGTGAGAGAAATAAAATGTGCAGACCCCTCTCCAACTCTTCCTTCAACAAGAAGATAGATAGTCTTTGCAGGCTCGCAGTCACCCTGCCCAGGTTTGCCTAAATTAGTATCCATGGCGTACCAATCATAATTATTTGAAGGCTTGCCTTCGATAATCCTCATAGCGTTTAACATATCATCAAGAGTGCCAACTGAAGTTACTTCATAACCTCTCCTCTTAAATAAATCATTTATATTAGATAAATAAGCTCTATTATGAAATCCAATGAGTGCTGTTTTCATCTTATTAGTTATTTAGATTTCAACCTAAAAGAAGAAACTGCCACAGCGACTTTAGTATGATCAGCATCCTCTTCCCTATAATAATGCATTTGAGTAGTAAGACTTAGCTTTCCTGAGACTCTCTCACCGCCATCATTAATTCTGTCGAGAACATAAGTATCGTTCATCCTCACACTTCTCTGACACAATACATTTCTTATCCCTCTGAGAGCAGGATTATTCTCAGAAAGATAAGGATCTTGAGAATAAGGAACTTGGACAGAAGTCCCATTTATCTCTAGCTCAAAAGATCCTCCTTTACGAATCATGCCTGAAAATCCTAAGAGAAATGCTTCGAGCGCGTGCAAATTAGTTCCATCTAAATCAAAGCGTTTTGGATCTTCAGACTCTTGCATTCCCACAATATACAAATAATGATCTTCTCCCTGCCTATGCATCTCTTCAGGCTGAAAAACATCTTTAGCTAATATTTTAACTAAGTGATGCAAAGGCAAAGAAACTCCTCCATACATACCCATATTCCTGCTAGTTAAAGAACGAAAAGCATCATTATCATAAAAAATGCTTGCCTTTTGTATTCCCCCAACTTCGTCGGGTAAATAAACTTCAGGTCTGCAGCCAGCAATAGCATTTGAAACTTGTAAGTAAAGTGGCTCTCTCTTTGCAGGATCTCTTTGTTGACCAATATCTTTCCATAATTTTAGAATTCTTTCTCGCTGATCTTCTCTGCCTTGAAGTGAAGAAGATTCATTCTTTATCCGGCCATGTTTCATTTCTTTAACAACCTTATTCTTTGATGCTCCAGGCCTTTCGCCTTCTCTACGTTTTCCGCCATAATGTCCCATCAAAAAGCAAGAAAGAACTATTATTTAAACTTTATCCTTGTAACCACTTTAGAGTTATATAGACATAATAAATTACATCACAATTTCAAACTTTCCGAGTTCTTTTTCAAGAATGCTGAATACTTCCCCAGAAATTGAAGTGTTCAAGGCTCCTTTATTTTCTGCTAAAGCTTTCTCGAACTCTTCTCTTGTAGAAGGGACTAATTTCCCGTCAGAGATTTTCCTTATATCCTTGCCTTCAATAAGGAAATTGATCTTACCCATCAATACTAATTCTGCTTTTCTATTGCCAGAGTAAATAATTTGCATAGTGCCCTTCTCTGCTGATACCAGATCCATTCTTTGAGCATATTCAGTAAGACTGTTCAATAATTCCATAGCATCTTTCTTAGTATTATCAACTTCTTTCTGGCTTAATTTTCCAGATTTAATTTTATCCTTCAAGCTGACAAGCTCCTTCAATATTTTTATGAATCTTGGAGATACTTTGCCTTTCTTGACCATTTTGCCCTCAAAATCTTTAACAAGTTCCTTTTCAGGCTTGTTTCCAAAAAATGTCTTAAGCAGATTAAACACTTCGCCATATACTTCTGCAGTGGTCTTTTCTTGCATCTTTTTTTCAATCTTCTTCCTTAAAGTAGCAAGCATCTTATTGTATGCTCGAGCCTCTGTTACAAATTGATCAACTTCCTTGCCTGAAAAATTCTTTAACTTGCCATATTCATACTGTTTGAAAAGATAAACTGCTTTTTCCAAAGTTTTCAGATCTTTTTCACTCATTATTTTTTCTCTCTCGACAAAAATGCTCCTTACTTGAGAAGCTAAATTTTTAGGAACTTCAGGACCTTCTCCAGCAAGCATGACCATCGCTTGGGTAGGAGTAACTACGCCATAATAAGTATCTACCATTGCGTCAATTAATCTTCTCTTAACAAAATCTTCTGTCTGCTCTCCTTGTTTCATATAAAGATCAATTGCTTCAGGGCTAGGTTTGATTCTGCCCATTTTAAGCAGTAATTTCCATGGAATAAATGTTCCTCGGTCATAGAAAGGAATTCCATCCCTGATAAATGTAAAAGCCACCGGTTCAACATCCCTGACTCTCTGCCAGAAATCAGTTAAAAGAGAAACCTGCACATTTAATATATTCTTTACTCCTGCCAAAGCAGTAGCTTCCCGGATGTAATCATAAATAATTCCCCTTAATTTCTCAAGCAATTCCAATCTAGGCATTCTTTTTACATCTGTGTCATCTATAACTACGAATACATCAACATCTGAATCTTTTCCTGCTGTCCCTCTAACAAGACTTCCCGCAATAAAGTAACTTGCAACATACTTCTCGAACTTTCGGAGAACAAGAGATTTGTGTATATTTGCAACTCTTAGTGCTCCCAAAAATCCATTATCATGTAATGGGAAACATCCTGAAATGGCATCTATAAATTCGAATTTGCTGTCCAGCCCGTAATTCCACAAATCTACAGGCGTTTTTATGAATACCCAGATGTTTTCTCCAGTCTCCTTAACAAATTTAATAATCTCAGGCTTTATTTTTGGAATATTTTTATAATGCTCTTCGGGAATGATCATCATCAAATAAAGAGGTTTAGTATCCGCAACTTCCTTAGGTATTGCCTCATCTTCTTCAAATAAAGGCGATGCAGGCCCTGGCAGCAAGCCAAGAGCGACAGTAAAACTATATTTCTTGATAATACTTTTCTTTAAATTTTCCAGTTTAGCTTTTATCTTATCAAAATCAATGGCCTGCTGAGGCAAGGGCTGTGCTGCAGGCATTGCAGGAGAGAGAGGCTTGGACCCCAAATTAGACATGTTAGTCAACCCTACGGGAACCATTGGAGAAATTTTATCATATTTAACAGGAGGTATTCCGGATTTAGAGCTCTTTAAGTCCGCATCATTCTTCTTAGATTCCATAAAAATTAATAAGAAGGAGTGTATTTAAAAGTTATGCTCAATTATCCAAATCAAAAGGCCAAAACATGGATCAAAAAGATACATTCATAGATCTTCAAAATGAGGCTGACAATTATCAAATCTGTGAATCTTGTGGCGCTAGAATGAGTGAAAGAGGTTGCAAATTAAGATGTCCTCGCTGCGGTTATTTTCGCTCTTGTTCAGATCTATTCTAAAGATTATTCACAATAATATTTTTAAGTCAAAATAAGGTATAACTTGTATGGAATTAACAATTTTCTTCAACAAGAAAAGAAAGACCACAATTGATAAAACTGACCATTATACGCCTCCATTCCATAGAGAAGTTTTAGCCAACAGTATAGATTATATTCCGGCGCTAGGTATCGCAGGCATACTTGCCGTATATTCCGCCTATTCTCTTGCGCGAGATACAACAGAAGAAATCACTGAAAGAATAAATGTGAAACTTCCAAGAACCCTCTCTGCTGCACATAATCTCCTTGAACTTACAGCCCCATATATTCCTGTTTTTCTGAGATAATAAATTATGGAAATTTCTTATCAGGATAAAGATCTTGAAACATCTTTAATCTTTCTTCATAAAAATGATCTTTTCTCCCCATCATCCTCTCAAAACCTTTTTGGCCTTCAGAGCTTATGGTAAAAGTATAAGGAACTAGGGGATATACGCATCCGGGCATTCCAATAATCCTCGCGTGAGGATAAATAAATTCCCATATGGCCCCGACACAGCCTCTGCAGTTCTTCTCATTGGGACCCATTTCTCCGACTAAATTAAAATCAAGAATGCCTTCTTTCTGTAAATGAGAAGCTAACTGTTCTTTTCTTATTTTCTCTCTTTCTGACCAATGACTCCCTTCTTTTCTATAAAATGCAAATTGATCCACCTCTTCTGAAAAATCCAGAACAATGTCCTCTTTGCGAGGTTCAAAACCTTCATGACAGGGGAGAATCTGGCCACCTGCAATATTTAAGAGAAATACAGAACGTCTTTGATTATCCCTATAGAAGTCCCGAAGATTCTGCAAGTATTTCCCATATGGCCCATAAGGATTTTCTCGCATAACTGTGCTAGCAGGAATAGTGGAATCAGGTCTTCTCAAAAATCCAGGATGAACAAAGATCGGAGCTTTTTCCATTTTTATCAGAAGTGGCCCATGGAGGAATCGGACCTCCGCATGGTCGGTGTAAACGACCCGGTCTACCATTAGCCTAATGGGCCTTTTTGGCTAATGGTATAATCAATAGGAGTTTTTTAAAGGTTTGCGTTTTGATGAAAGAAATAAACAAGTCTTATTACAAATTAGATCTTTAATAACCTATTATAGTCCAATAAAGACTAATTATTATAAACGCTAATAAAACCAAGGCTATAATCGAACCTAGAGTCAATCTGACTATTTTAGTCCATCTGTAATCTTTTCTCAAATCAATAAAATAAGTAATTGAAAAGATGATAAAGATTACTCCGAGGATAATAAAAGGATACATCAATTCAGCAGTCCATTTTCCAAACCATTCTCCAGTAATTGCTCCAAGCAATAGCGCAGTAGTTATAAAGAGTATTCCAAAAACTATGCCAATTATCGCCTCAATAGAGTATATTATTTTCTTCGCTTCCATTTTTATAATCCCTATAATCAATCCATTATTTATATTTTAAACTTTTATGTTTCACTTCCCAAGACTTGAGAAACAAATTTCTTAATACTTGCAATGGAAAAATTTAAGAAGGTATAAAAAATTCCAAGAATATGAATATCTCATCATTTGAAGAAATTTATGGAATAAAGGAAACAGCACTTAGAAAGAACCTTGTTCAGATAAATTCTTTAGAAAGTTTTGAAAATAACCACCGTCTCCTACTGGCTCGCATGAGCGAATTGCTTGAGGTAAATAGAAACCCTAACGCTCTAGTATACTTTGGACTTTTAAACAGAACGATAATGCCATATAGTACATTCTCACTTAACCAAATAGAATCCATTCTGCCTTACAGAGAATGCGGAATAGAATTTGTTGCAACCGTGAGCCTTGTAGGGGAAAATTTGAATTTCTCAGCAGATATGGGGGAAACAAGCCAAGATGTAGGCGATTTATTAGAAACTAGAAGTACCCTTATAAATGCCCCTCAAACAAGAGATGTGCAAATGAAAATGGCAAGTCTCCCAGTAATTAAAGATTATGACCGTTGGCTCTTAGAAAGAATTCAATATTCCCTGAGATCTCAGGAAGCTTAAATTCTAATCTCTAATCCCTTAATTTTTGCATCCATCATCAAACTTGGAGTGCATTTCTTACCAGTAAAAGCACAGATAATACAACACGAAGCCACAGGAGTCTGAGTCCTCTGCCCACATTTATCACAATCAAAATATTGCGGGCTAGAATCTTTAGGAATTTTCCTTTTGCTAACTTCTCCACAGTTTAGGCATTTTATGCTTGCTACTTTAGAAATTTTAACAAAACTCTTTTTTCTTCCCATTTTATAGAATTAAAATACCTAAAGGATTAATAAAACCTAGTATGCCTGCCAAAAGAGAATAGCTTAAATAGTAAAAAAATGATAAAACCGTATGTCGTTACCTAAATTATCTGAGGTAAGAACTTACAACCCTCTGCAATTTGGCATAACTTATGATCATTTTAACTCCTTAAATCCTGAAGGAAAAATTGCCCATTATAATGGAATTCAGCGGGCTACTTTAGAATATTCAGTAGCCCCTAAAATAATCTTCTCAGATGTCCTTTTTGGGAAGGGGGGATATTTTGAAACTCATCCGGAAATTCATTCAATAATTATGGTAAACGGCAGATTAGCTCAGGAAAACAAAAGTGATAAAGACCTAAGAAATTCTCTGGACGCCTTATTAAAAAATAATAAAGAAGGAGTAATCCCTGTATATTTCTTAAAGCCAAAAGAACCAAAAGAGCTGTCTTCCCCATTAGTTCCATTTATCCCTGCCCCTATCCATATTCCTACAATAGAAGAATTAGCTGCTTAGATGATTCTATCTCAATTATAATTATCTTTAAAAATCCATTTCCTATGTAAAAATATGCGCATAGGCATAATCGGACCTGGACTATTAGGCAGGGAATTTTATAAACAGTCACAAGAAGAAGGATGGGAGCTAGATTTTGCTGCATCTCGAACAGGAATATATAAAGATATTGATAAAAGAGAAGGGCATGGCAACCAAGACCTAAACGCTTACTCCCCAGACCTAGTTGCTCTCACTATACCTACTTTTGATGATGGAAGAATGGCATTCAAATACACTCTCTCTTTTGTGTCAAGAGGAATCCCAGTAGTTACTGCTGAAAAAGGATCGCTTGCAAATTTCAGAGAGGAACTTGATCCCCACTTGCAAAAGATAGGCTATACTGCGACCGTAGGAGGAGGATCGAGACTCCTAAGACACTTAAGAAAAAGAAGTCCTCAAAATGTTAAACGGATAGACGCAATACTGAATGGTACTCTCAACTATATTATGCATGGCCTTGCGCAGAAAAGAAGTCTAAATGAATTGGCTCATGAATGCAAAGAAAACGGATATGCAGAACCAGGATCAGAAGATACCTTGAGTATCCTTAATCAAGAGTCAGTGGGAGATATTCCCATGAAGACAGCGATCTTAGGAAATGATTCTAGTCTCTTCCCAACAACTCTACGAGCAAAAGATTTCACTCCCAAAAAGATTACAACAACCGACCTGGAAAGACTCAGAGAGGAGGCAGATCAAAGAAGATTTATAGTGTCCATTGCCAGATTAGGCGATAATCATGAGGATCGCATTGCAGGATTTGAATATATCGCAGAAGGATGGAGAATAAGTGCAGGTTTTGTCCCCCTTAATAAAAAAGAGAGGGGAGAATTTTTAGATATTTCGGGTATAAGTAACGCCCTTATGATAGTAGGCGCTGACAATTGTATGTTCTATGTGGCTGGTGATGGGGCAGGAGCCAAGCGAACCGTTGAAACAATGGTATCAGATGCAAGAGGGCTACTTTCCCTCTAAGCAATCTTTAAATAACCTTTAGTTTTTCAAATAAGAGTCTTAGAACGGATTGTGTCCCCATAGGAGATTAAGTTCTAGGAGTCTTAGAACCTCGGTTCTAATATGCGATCATAGTTTAGTGGTAGAACGATTCGTTGCCAACGAGTAGGTTCGGGTCCGATTCCCGATGATCGCATTTTTCCTAAATACCAATATAGTTTAAGAAGATAAAACTTAAATACTTGAATTACTCTTTATTTAAATGCCTGAGACAATTGAAAAAAGATCAGAGCCCATTTTTAATTCTAAAGCTAGAAAAGTTTTAATCTCGATAGTATTGGGCTCTGCATTAGTTTCAGGAGTTATAGCGTCAGTCCAAACTAGACATAATTATTCTACACTGCCAGAACCTATAAGACAATATGATACTAATAAAGATGGTTACCTCTCTCGTGAAGAAGTATTTAATTTTCTCAACCACTATAATCTAGAGAAGAAGAATTAAAGTTTATTGGATAAATCAATCCAATCCTTCGTATGCATTGCCCCTCATTCTTGCTTGCGCATTGCCCTTGCTTATGAGAACATCATCAATTCTCAAGATCATTTGAGCGACTTCTGAAGCAGAGCTTATAGCCTGGGTTTTTACTTTTAAGGGCTCAATTATTCCTGCTTGGAAAGTATCTTCTATTTTATCAGTAAACAAGTTCAAACCCTGATTCGCCATACCTAAATCATGCCTTTTCTTTAATTCTGTCAGGATATCAATAGGGTCCATGCCGGCATTTTCTGCTAAAGTTTCAGGTATTGACTCTAAAGCTGCCGCAAATTCATCTATAGCCAATTGCTCTCTGCCACCCAGAGTTCTAGCGAAGATCCTTAATCTCTTTGAAAGTTCCATTTCGACAGCTCCTCCCCCTGCGACAACTTTCTTATTTCTTATAGCCGCAACAACATCTCCCATGCCATCCTTAACTGCCCTCTCTATTTCATCTAAAACATGGTTTGTGCTTCCACGAATGGCAATAGTAACAGCTTTAGGATTTTTACAACCTCTAATATAGGTCAGCGCATCTTCTCCAAATTTAATTTCCTCCACTTCAGCTGCTGCTCCAAGCTGTTCAGTACTGATATCATTAAGGTTAGATACTATTTTGCCTGAAGTTGCTCTAGCAATTTTCTCCAAATCTGATTTGGGAACTCTCCTGCATGCAAATATGCCCGCTTTAGCTAGGTAGTATTGGGCAACGTCGTCGATGCCTTTTTGGCAGAAAACAACATTTGCGCCAGTACTTATGATCTTCTCAGTCATTCTCTTCAAATATCTCTCTTCTGAAGAAACAAAGCTCTCTAATTGTTCAGGCGTAGATACAGAAATTCTGGTTTCGGCTTCAGGATTTCTCACTTCCAATGAAAAGTCTACCAGCAGGATTTTAGCGCCTTGAATTTTCTGGGGCATCTCAATATTTGCCCGATCCTTATCAAGAACAATACCATGAATAAGTTCACTTTCTCCAATCCCCTCCCCTTTTATTTTTTGAATTTTGATATCATTCAAATCAACTTCTTTACCAACAGCGACTTGCTCGACAGAATTGACGATTAGATCCGCCAGGATCTCCTTGCTCCCTTCTGCCCCTTTCCCAGTCATAGCAGTCATAGCAATGCTCTTTAATATTTGAGAATCATTTACCGGCATGGCTATCTCATTTAAAATATCCAGAGACTTTTCAGTAGCCATTCTATATCCTTTAACAATTACAGTAGGATGAATCTTCTTATCCAACAACTTCTCAGCATTCTCCAGGAGTTTCCCTGCCAATAAAGCCGCAGTAGTTGTCCCGTCCCCCACTTCATTTTCCTGAGTCTTGGCAATTTCGACCATCATCTTTGCGGCGGGATGATCTACTTCCATTTCTTCCAGGATAGTTACCCCATCATTAGTTATGATAATATTGCCCGAAGAGTCTACAAGCATTTTATCCATTCCCTTAGGCCCCAAAGTTGTTTTAACAATGTCTGCTACAATTTTAGCAGCGAGTATATTATTTCTCTGTGCATCTTTGCCTAAAGTCCTAGATACGTTCTCAGGAAGGATATATACTGGTTGTTTTTCATCAGTCATAGTTAAGAGGACCCTATAACATTTTTAAAAATATAGGTAATAAAGTTCAATTCAAAATCTGGGATTTAAAAATAAAAAATAAATAAGCTTAGAAGATTACCAGCTTTCTTCCTTCTGAGGTTCTTCTTCAGCTTCGTCATCAGAGTCTTCGAAGTCATCCAATTCGTCCAATTCTTCGTTCGTATCTTCGAGTTCCTCTTCTTCGCTTTTGTCTTTTGCTTTCATCGTATTGAGGGGCATTTAGTTATTTTGGTTATTTTTCCAGATTATTTAAATGTTTTTATCAAGATTATACGAACCTTAGGACTCTTAATAAGCAGTGGTCACAGTCCTATGGGGATGTCTGCTTTCCAAGGGACGACTCTGGCCCTTTATCCATAACCAGTTGTCAATCTTAACAGCATTAATTCCAGGCATTCTAGGTTGTAATTCTCTCCTGATATATTCTACAGCCCAAATCTGATTAGCCCTTATTTCGATTTCTTCCTTGCTCCCAGCTGGGATCTCTTGTTTTGAATCAATTCTATCCGCTAATTCTCCTCTATATCCTATGATTCCCAGATCTCTCAAAACTGCAGGAATTTTATAATCTGCAAAAGCAGTCAAGGAATTTATACCTGACAAATTTCCCCAACTCTCGCCATTAAAAGTTTGATATAAATCAGAAGTTGCAAGCTGGGCCCGCTTATTAAAAAAAACCGGCAATCCTTGATATTTTGCTTGATCGCGGTAGGAAGGAAAATGAGAAGTAAGCAGATCAACTAAAGACAAAGCTGAGCCTCCAGACTTATTTATCACTTGAGCAAATTTTCCCCCATATCTTTCTCTCAAAACTCTTCCAATCTCTCTTAATATCTCTACCCTTTGTCCCAAGAGGGGAATTTTATTTTCTCCCCTAGTAACGTTGAGGAAATCCCTTTCCTCCAAATGCTCTAAATAAAAAGCATCTAAAATAGGAATATTTTCATCTAATGCTCTATTAAAAGAGGCCCATAAAGCAAGAGATCCTTTGAATTTTTTTCCTCCATATTCGATATTCCATCGTGGTTCTTGCCAGTAGCAGAAATTCAGGGCGTTTGCAGTAAAAATTAGCTGCACTTTCTCCTTATCATCAAGTTCTTTGTGAGGTTTGGGAAGAATATTTGCAGTTTCCCACGTTTTGATATCTTCAACTTCAATATCTGAAGAAAAAAATCCAACTTCATCCCTATTGATGGAAACACTTCTAGAACGTTTGACAACTTCCCAAGTGGTTTCCAACACTTTATTCATATAAAATCAAAAGAAAATCTGCTTAAATATTATATGCAAATTAAAAATGCTAATACAAATATCCCCAAGTTTGCAATCTGTCTGAATCATCATACCATTTCATCCCAATATCGGTGCGATAATACATATTTTGAAGCATGATATTCTTAACTCGAATGTAAGCCTGTTTTCTGGCCTCTTCTACAGTATTTCCTGAGCCAGTTATAACCAAAACATATCCAGAATTGCCTGCAATGCTCCAAACTCCATTATTTACCTTAACATCTCCTAAATGAACGCCTTCAAGACCAGGTTTTCTGAAAAGAATAGAGAGATCCTTATAAATAAAAGCCTCCTTCCTATCGTCGAAAGGAAAGGGAGGCACTGCAATAACTACCCCTAATTGAAAACCTCTCTTTGTTTTAAGCTCAAACTTCTCCTTTTTTGCTAATGCATACATAAACGCTCCTATTTCAGAAGATATTCCTTCCAACTGAATGCTTATAGTCGGATACCCAAATCTACAAGTAAATTCTAAAGGATAAATCCCCTTAGAATTAGCAATACAATTAATATCGACATAGCCTACATATCCTGATTTTATCAGGTCTTCTTTAATTTTTGCCAAAGTTGCATTAAATATAGGGTTTGGTCCAGACCAGTACATTAAAGTTCCCATCTCCCCAGTGTATGGCCCTATATCTCCAGGGAATAGTTTCTTGTGCTCAAAATTAATGTTAATAGGATAAATAAAGTCATTCCCATTAAAGAAAGCTCCTGCAGCAACCTCTACCCCTAAAGCTCTTTTCTGCAATTGGAACTTCCTTATCTTTTTTGCCCAAGCTTTCTTATTCTGCTCCATAATCTCAATTAAATCCTTACCGTCTTCTTCCTGGCCTAGAAAAAGAATTCCTTTTTGATCAGAGGCAACTGTACCTGAAGGTTTGAAAATATATCTTCCAGGGTTAGACCTGATAAATTCTATTGCGGCATCAAACTCGGTGAAATCCCAATGTGGAAGAATTGACATTCCAACTCTTTTCATCTCATTCTGACCAAATTCCCTATCCTCTTCCAACTTATCCGTATATTTGGAGCCTCCAATAACCAGTTTGCCCTCTTTCCTCAAAGAATCAACAGTCTCGCCAAAACCCACGTCATCAAAAACAATGACATCCGCCCAATCTTTGTAATCTTCCCATTTGGCAACTTTCTCCAAGAATCCGTCATAAACATCTTTATCATCTTCAGATTTGATATAAACTTTGACCTCGTGCCCCTCTTTTTTTATCTCTAAAGCCAAGTCTCCACTTAAACTTTCGAAAGAAACAAACAAAAATTTCTTAGGATTGCTGGTTAAAGGATTTTTGGCAACAGTACCGACGATATTGCCTTCTCCATTGTTTTCTTTTAATTTTATTTCCATATAATAACAAAACATGCAGTAAAGTCCCCTATAAAAATTTTTTTATTTTTCCCAGATAGAATTAAATAATTAAGATTCTCGAAAATAATTTATCGACGATATGCTAAAATCAGCAAAAATAAGTCTGAAAAATATGGAAAAAGTTAATAAAGTCTTAATTTTTTTAAGCAGTATCAAAAAAGATGGTAGAATTAAGTAAAATAGAACTGGATTTAATTTTAGATAATGTATCCAACCTAGATTTTATAAAGGCTCTAGATCAAGCCAAGCCTCTACTCTTGTTTATATTAGGCATGGTCCTGTATGCAGTATTTATCTTCAAGTTCTATAGGTTTGTAGCACATAGAGATGTATTCAAACTAAATCTTGCCCAGTATAGCCGATCAGCATACCCTTCAATACAAAAAACATTTGCAGTCCTTCTTTATATTCTAGAGCATATAATTATTCTTCCCATAATAACTTTCTTCTGGTTTATAGTCTTCTCAGGCATACTCATATTCTTATCTAAAGAAACAGATCCTTATAGAATCCTGCTCGTTGCAATCTCATTAGTGGGATCTATTAGAGTGGTTTCTTATTATAGCGAAGATCTTTCTAGAGATCTAGCCAAAATGCTGCCTTTTGCACTTTTAGCTATATTTTTAGTAGATATCTCATACTTCTCCTTAGAAAGATCCTTAGACGTGCTATCTAATATTCCCTCGGTATGGGAGACTATGCTCTACTATTTATTGTTTATAGTGGCTCTAGAATTAACATTAAGGATAATCTATCTCGTCATTAAGCCAATTCTGCCACGAAATGAAGAAGAAAACAGGCCTAAATCTGAAATTCTTCCTTCAATTTAAATCAGCAGAAGAAGGATTATTCCAAGAGTGTTTAAAGTTAAGCCTATCAAAGCCACCATGTTTGTCTTTATTTTGGTAAGTCCAGCTAACATTACCATGCCTGCCTCATCAGGCAAGGGAGAAGCTATAAGAAATCCTGCGAAAACATACATTAAATAAACCATTACTTTCCTACCTAACCTTTTTTCAATCCATTTATTACTCTGCAGTAAAGCATTGTTCTTCTTTAATCTATTAAATTCATCCTGAAAAGAAGATCTGACAAAATTAAATATGATTAAATCTGCAATTAAAGCGCCACATCCTCCCACAATCCCGGCTACAAGTACATTTCCAGGATTAGAAGTAATAAAGAATCCTGCAGCAAATGGGGCTGTAAAACCAAAGGAGAAAAATATTCCTGCAATAAAAATACCTAAATACTTGAGATCTTCAAGATCGTTAACAAATCTTTCTACTCGGGGATTGTCAAAAGTAAAATAAGCAAGGACTATGAACATTGCTAATAAAAGTATTTTAGGATACTTGAACTTGAAAAATAGTTTAAACATCAAATAAGATAACGCCTGCCATATAAAAATTCTCTTCTAAAAAGAGATGTACAAAAATATACTGCTTTCTTTTAAATATTTTAGGGGCTTAAACAAATTATGAGGCTAAATTTACTGATCGTTTTGAGCATGATAATGTTTTCTTCTCTGGGTACTGCTGCTATAATAGAGTTTGATGCTGCTACACCCTTGCATAATTCATTACTAAATTCTTCAGAAATTCCAGTGGCATTGGAAACTACCTCCTCAGAAAACCATTATACTTTCTTAGACTTTGATAACTCTTTAAGCCTTTGGCTGCAAATAGATAGCATTCAATCAGATGCTATGGAAGACTTTAGTTCTTATAATAATGATGCAACTATGCAAGGCACGCTCTCTATTTCTGCTGGAAAATTCGGAAATTCAACTACATTTGATAGGGGAAATTATTTAGAAGTAAATCATGATTCGAGCTTCGATAGCAAAGATATTACTATTTCAGCTTGGATAAATCCCGACTCCCTTCACCAATATGCAGCGGTTTTAATGAAATCAAGTGATTTTGACTGGAAAGATGGCTATGGAATAGCATATTATGATGGAGGGATTAATTTCTTTGTTAATGATTATGACCACACTTATGTAAGGGGAAATTTGCAAACTGATGTCTGGACTCACGTGGTTGCAACTTATGACGGTTCGCAAGCTAAATTATACTTAAATGGAGAATTAACAGGAAGTAGGGACTTAACTACTGCAATAGATCATTCTTCATCCAGCCTAGTAATAGGAAGAGGGGCGGTCGATGAAGAATCTTACTGGGACGGAAAAATTGATGAAGTAATAATCCAGAGCAAGGCGATAGATGCCTCTGAAGTTAAATCATTATATGATGCAAAGCAAAATAAGTATGGTCGGGTC
Source organism: Nanobdellota archaeon (assembly GCA_030698805.1). Lineage (GTDB taxonomy): Archaea > Nanobdellota > Nanobdellia > Pacearchaeales > GW2011-AR1 > VGKP01. The sequence goes on along the minus strand of JAUYMA010000009.1, from coordinate 105,561 downwards.
TTCTCCAATCTGATATTAGGAAATTATACAATTCAAGGACATTTCAAAGCTGAAAGTGGAGATCAAGAAAGCACTGAATCTAGGAAGATTGTCATCTTAAATGGCACCGTAGGAAATGAAGATGGTGAAGAAACAAATAATACTTCAGATAATGCCTCTCCGTTAATCACCATAGTTTCCCCTGAAGAAGAAAAGGTTTACAACTTTGATGGTATTGGCGAATTAACTCTCACTGTACAAACAAATGAGCCTAGCTACTGTGGTTACACCTTAGACTCTGGCAAGACCAATTATACAATGAACAGAGATTCCGCAGGCACTTCCTTCACTTCAAATTATTTATTTGAAGCTAAGAATAGAACATTCGACACTTATCACTTTATTGCAGAATGCGAAGATACTGCTGGAAATAAAAACCTGAGCAAAGATGTAAGATTTTTTGTTAATTTTACCTCTGAAAATAGTTCTTCAAATGATGAATCTTCAGCTATAATCGTGCATTCCCCTCAAAAAGACGCAATATATAACTTAAATCAAATACAAAGTCTGAACTTCTCACTCGCTACTGAAAGCCCTATGGACTACTGTAATTATACTTTGGATGCAGGAAAAACCAATTACACTATGTTGCAAGTAGATAATGTTTCGTTTAGTTCTTCTTACTTATTTGAAGCTAAGAATAGAACATTCGACACTTATCACTTTATTGCAAGTTGTATGAACACTTCTACAATAACAAGCAAAGATGTAAGATTTTTTGTTAATTTTACCTCTGACAATGAAGTTGCTCCTTCATTTATCAGGATAGTAAGTCCTGAAGCGATAACCTATAATGTCGATAATTATTTAGTTAACATTTCATTGTCAGAAAGTGGAAGCTGCTATTATACCTTAGATTCTGGAATAACTAACAAAACTCTCTCTACAGATGATAACATGACTTTTATGGCGCAAGAATCAAGCAAAGCCAACGGTGAATACCGCATCACAACATATTGCAGGAAAGAAATGAACAATACCCAAAATAACACCGAGGTCGCCTCAGTATTATTTAACATTGCACTACCTGCATCACAGCCCCAAGACAACTCCCCTGGCTCTTCTAGTAGTAGATCGAGCGGGGGATCGTCTTCCTCATCAGTACCTGCGCCTATAAACAGGACAAATACTACTATCACAACAAATCAGTCAGAAACACTGCTGGTAATGAACCAAAATTCAATAGAGTTGAATGAAGAAGATGAACAAAAAATTGAAGAAAATGAACTAGTAACCCTTGAGCAGGAAGTAGAACCTAAGCCAAAAGCAGGATTATCAAGAATTACAGGGGCAGTCGTAGGAGTCTTTGACTCAGCCCAGCAAAGTAGATATGGCGGCCTTTACCTCATTGTTATCCTCTTAGCCTTAACAGGGATCATTGCTGCAGGCAGGCTCGCTTATAGGAAAAGAAGAGTCTAGAAATAGTTGGTAATTCGCCCATTATACTAAAAGTAGAACAGTATTGCTCTATCCCTCCACCAAGAGTCGAACTTGGGTATACCGGGTTCTGTCATTCTGCTCTAACGAGCAAAACCTGATCACGCTTCATCTTGTTTCCTTCAAGGAAAATCTGCGCTAGTCACCTTAAACTCCCTAGGAGTTTAAAGTATATTGACTACAGCCGGCCACTCTACCGTTGAGTTATGGAGGGTCATATTTATAGAAATATCTCACCTTTTAAATTTTGTTAAAATTTAAAAAAGCAATTCTAAAACAATTACTGCTATAATTATTAATTCTATTTTGGCTCGGATTCTCATTTTTGTCACATTCCATAAAATCTAATAATTTAAACAATTTGTAAGTAAGGAGTGAAGTTTTAAATGTAATTAATTGATCCATTATTTTCTTAAATATCTTTTTAATCGGCTTATCGCGACATCCCAGAGCTTGAATATATCCCAAGATAGCTGTTCCACTGGCAGTTCTAGTTCGCTAAAAACATCAATTATTTCATCCAGAGGATCATCATAATTATAATAAACAAAATTTCCAGTAATGATATAAGAAGTTTCCATTATCGAAATCTCCTGCTTGGGAGTTTCTTCAGCTAATCTAAGGCAAATTCGGGCTATTCTTTTCTTTATCGCTTTATCTTTGATCAACTTAGAAGAGCCTTCATTCTTCTCCACAGCCAATGCTAACTCTTTCTGTATTTCACTCAGTTCCTTTTTATTCTTATCTCCCAAATCTTCATAAGCTTTTTCAAAATCTTCCCTTCTAATATGTGCCCTCATTCCTCCTGCAAATATCCCCCTTTCTGCAGATCCCAAAGCTTCTTGTAAAGGCCATCTTTCCCTATCAGATCGTTATGCTTTCCGACTTGAACAATTTCTCCCCTATCCAAAACAATTATCTTATCGGCATGCATGATAGTCGAAAGCCTATGGGCAATTATGATAGCAGTCCTTCCTCTAAGTAGTTCATGCAAATCCTTTTGTATCTCATTCTCAGTATGGGAATCCAAAGAAGAAGTGGCCTCATCCAAAACAATTATTTTTTTATTGGCTAAAATAGCCCTTGCTATGGAAACTCTCTGTTTTTCCCCTCCCGACAACTTTACTCCTCTTTCTCCCACAACAGTCTGCTCTTTATTTGGAAAAACTTTTACAATTCTATCTAATTGTGCAAATTTCATAGCTTGCATTACATTCTTTCTTGTTGCTCCTGGCCTAGAAAATAAAATGTTGTTGTAAATAGTATCATCAAATAAAATGCATTCTTGTGGAACAATACTCAATTCTGACCTCAAATTCTCTTGCTTGAATTCACGAATATCCTTTCCATCTAGAAGAATTTGGCCCTTCTCAACGTCATACAACCTATAAAGAAGTTTGATGAGGGTAGTTTTGCCACTTCCCGAATGTCCCACTAAAGCTACTTTTTCTCCAGGTTTTATCTTTAAATTGAAGTTGCGAAAAACTGGCCTGCTAGGATACCTAAATGCAACATCCTTAAATTCTATTCCCCCATGCTGAACCTTCATTTCCTTTGAATGTAGCAAATCCTTAACTTCCTGATCTATTCGCCCATATTGGAACAGATCTTGGAAATCCGCCATGGAATGATAATATCCCCTTACCCCATACACAAATCCAAATAAAGGCCCGACTATATTCCCATAGACTGTATAAATAAACACCACCGTGCCCAAAGTTATTTCTCCAGCCAGAAAACTCTTTAGAGGAAAGTAAATTAAGAAAAAAGTCCCAATTATAAGTATTAAAGAATGGCCTGCATCAAACCATCTAAAATAATCCCAATGCTTAACTGCCGCTTTCTTAGTAGTCGTGCTTAGCTTTGCAAACCTGCCCCTTATGTTAGCTTCCTTCCCAAAATATTTGATAGAATCTATGTTGGTGAATATATCTGCGACATTAGCTTTTTCGATATCATCGCATTTGTTTTTATAAATGTTAGAAGCTTTTTGAAAACGCAGGATTACCAAGCTATATCCAATAAAAACTACTGCTGTGAGCAATACAACAAAAGCAGTACTAACCTCAAAATAAAGCAAAGAAGCTCCGACTATGACAAATTGGAATGCAAGAGGAAGTGTATTGAAGATGATGAAATCAGTCATTCTCTCTATGCCTCCTGCTCCCCTCATCAATCTTGAGATTAATGACCCTGTCTTATGAGTAGTATGAAAACTATAAGATAAGCCTAGAATATGATTAAAGAACCTCTGCTTTAGATCAATAATTAAATGAGCATTTAACCTGTTAAGATAATGTATGTAAATCCACTTAAACACTACTCGGAAGCACCCATAAGAAAGAAAGGCAATCGCCACTGCAAATAAAATCTGGACATATTTGTCCAAGGGCAGAGTGTCATTAGCGTATTCAGTTCCCCTATCTATAATAATCTTAAACAAGAATTTATCTGCAATATAAGATGCTTCAATAAGAAGCGCTAAAGCTATGATTATCAAAAGTAATTTTTTGTACTTTCTAATAAAACTCCAATACACCTTCATGTTATATTTGAAGTCTATCTTTTCTCGTGAATTTTTTTGTTCTATTTTAGCCATTTTTTAAAGTTAGTTTTATATACAAGTTCTCCTTTATTATATATGCGCAATTATCGAGATACACTGGCCTTCCAGCAAGATATTTCCCTAGGAAAAGAATTGGAATATGAATTAAAAGAAAAACTTGCTGAAGACAGCTCAGAAGAATCTGATAGGGTTCATGATAAACCTAGGGGATGAGTATTTTTTAATCTTTCTGTCAAGAATCTAGAAAATCTAAAAGGCCCTTGATAAACCTAAGTAAACTATTGGTTTGCTAGGCTTGTTTCTAGTATCGCCATCTATATTAAACTGATGACCGCCTGCGACATAAGCTGAATTCTTGCCCTTGGAAACTTCTAACTTGCCAATTGTCTGGACAACAGTCCATCCATCTCCTTCTTGGAAGAAATCGTCACTCCATGTTGAGTTCACACTTGGCGTAAAAGAGAATGAGTAATCTCCCTTGGAGCCTAAATTCAATCTCTTAGATAATTCTAAAGAGACATAATTTCCTTCTTTAACTCCAGTATGAGGAAATAAATGTCTGTTCAATACCTTAAAATCTATAACCCCACTCCAAGTTAATCCTGAATCAAAAACATAATCATGCTCGCCTAATTGGCCGCCCCAATATTTCCAATACTGGCCGCCTAAATTCAAAGTAAGCTTTCCTTGGAGCAATTTAGGACCGTTCTCAACTTTCATAATCGGAAAATCATAATTAATTCCGAAATCCTGTTCTACTAAAGTCTCAACATTAGGAACACCATATCCAAAGTCCGTATTTAACCATGTAAATCCTGATAAAGCATCTCCTTCGGTAAAGACGTTTTCCAAGCCTCCAACAATAAGACTTTGATTTACCCATCCCTTGCCAATTTTGAATCCTACACTTGGATTGTAAGAATCTGCAAATCTTGTATCTATAAATCCGAATGGTTTCAGCTTTGCAACAGGTGCATCTAATTCTATTTTTTCCTGAACTTGAGCAGGCATCTCAACTTTTACATCATTTGCGTTTCCAGCAATAGGCAAAGCTAAAGCTGTTCCCAAAACCGCAGTTCCAATCATTTTTTGTAGTGTGTTTTTCATCTTGACTCCAAATTGTCACTATTAAACGATTACTACAGTATTTAAATATTATCTATCCTGTACAGGGTGTATAATAGAAAGATATTTTAACCTCTAGAAAATCATTTAGCCATGGAAGTTGTGAATAATTTAATAAAGATGGGCCTGACATCTGGAGAGGCCAAAGTCTATATTGCCTTAGCTGAAATTGGTTCAACTACGGTCGGTCCAATCGTTAGCAAATCTAAAGTTGCTTACTCTAATATTTATGAAATTCTAAATAGGCTTATCGATAAAGGGTTAGTCAGTTTTATAATTAAAGAAAAGACAAAATATTTTCAAGCTGCCACTCCAAATAATATTAAAGAATTTCTTAACAAAAAAACCAAGGAAATTGAAGCGCAAAAGTTAGAATTTGAAAGAATACTCCCTGAATTAGAACATTTGAATAACTTGCCACCCCGCCAGGAAGCAGAGGTTTTCGTCGGTTTAAATGGTCTGAAAACCGCATATGAAAAGCTTATTAATGGAATGGATGAAAATGATGAAAATATATTTTTCTATATGCATAAAAAAGAATATGGTCAGCTTGCAGACAGCTTTTATTTCAGCATAAAAGACATTTTGAGAAAGATAAAGTTTAGAGGAATCTGCAATCTTGAAGGAAAAGATTCGGAATTCAACAAAAGTATAGGAAAAAAAGATAAAAAGATGGAGATAAGATATTCTAGTTTTCCTATCCCTGGAAATTGGGAGTGTAATAGGGATAAGCTGCTTATTATTTCATGGGCCAAACAGCCAGTTGGCATATTGATTAAATCAAAACCAGTCGCAGATGATTGCAAGGAATATTTTGAATTGTTCTGGAAGAAAGCTTCAAAAAACCCCAAGGAAAAATAATCTATAAATAATCAATTCCTAGACAGTAAGCTTTCTTTTAACCGATCTTAACCTTGGCATCAAAAATCAAACTCTTAAATCTTTAATAATCTTATCCCTTCATAACCGCTAGGGGCTTCAATCTTGCAACTAAATTTCCAATTCCTAGATCGTGAGAAACACGCGCAACCTCATTAATATCCTTGTAAGCTGCAGGAGCTTCCTCCAGCATCCCTTTTGCACTCCCTGCTTTAATAATAACATCATACTTCTCCAATTCTCCTCTTACAACTTCAGGCCTTAAATTTTTGATAGCATAGCTTCTGGACAAAACCCTTCCTGCTCCATGAGCAGTCGAAGCAAAAGAAAGTTCCTCGGCTTTCTTAGTTCCTACAAGAACATACGAATAAGTGCCCATGCTACCTGGAATAAATATGGGCTGTCCTATTTTCCTATAAACCTTGGGAATTTCAATTCTTCCAGGGCCAAAAGACCTAGTCGCCCCCTTTCTATGCACGCATAAAGTGCATTTCTGCCCATCAACTTCATGTTCCTCAAATTTAGCAATATTATGAGCAATATCATACACAACCTTCACTTCTTTCTTAGGGAAGAATTTCTCAAAACTCTTCCTGACTTGGTAGGTCATTAACTGTCTATTAACAAAAGCAAAATTTGCAGCTGCGGACATTGCGGCTCGATAATCCTTACCAAGCTGAGAATTAATAGGAGCACAAGCTAATTCCCTGTCAGGCAAATGCTTGAAACCATACTCCTTCTCCATTTTCATAATATAATCTGAAGCAGTCTGATGTCCAAGACCTCTGCTGCCAGAATGAATCAAAATCACGATCTGTTCTTTATCTGTAAGCCCAAAGGCTTTGGCAGTCCTCTCGTCAAAAATAGTCTCTACTTCTTGAATTTCTAAAAAGTGATTTCCTGAGCCTAAAGTTCCAAGCTGTCCTCGCCCTCTTGCTCTGGCCCTTATCGAAACCTTAGAAGCATCCGCACCTTCAATATATCCAGAATCTTCCATTCTATCTTTGTCTTCTTTAGTTGCATATCCTTTATCAACTGCCCAATCCATCCCCTCATTAAGAACTCTATCAAGCTCCTTATCTTCTAGCTTAAATTCAGAATCCTTACCAACTCCTGAAGGAATTCTCTTATACAAATCATCTAAAATTGCCCTTCTTTTAAACATAAAGTCCTTTTTAGTAATGTTTGTTGCAAGCAATCGCACTCCGCATCCAATATCATACCCCACCCCTCCCGGAGAAATAATCCCTTTTTCCAAATCAAAAGCGGCAACTCCTCCAATGCAAAATCCGTAGCCTTGGTGAGCATCAGGCATAGCAATGCTTTTCTCAACAATTCCCGACAAAGCAGCGACATTTTTTACCTGCTCCATAGTTTTCCCATCTTTCTTAATGTTATCCATCAAAACATCAGAGGCAAGTATAACTCCAGGAACATTCATCTTTCCCTCTTTCTCAATTTCCCAAATGTTTTCGGCAATTTTCTTTACCATAAAAAAAGAAAAACTATCTTGTTTATTAAAGTATTGTCCATTCTACTTTACTTTTTGTTCCAAAGAGCTCTTTACTTCAATAAGAGATATGGGATTGCCCCATGCTCTCTCAAAACATCCTTCAACGTCTCTCTCAACTTCAAGAAATTCGGAAAAATAAACGGCGCGTTTTTCTCTTGACTCTGGATTTTTAAGATTAGAACCTGCGTGATATAATCCTGTAGGAAAAAGATTTTTTCCGCCAGCCCATTGAGTTTCATAACTCCATTTTTTTCCATTAATAGCGAAAACAGCATTTCTCGGGGGATTTTTTAGTCCAGGATACAATTGATCTGAAGTAGGATCAACAACTATCATGCCAGGACTCTGGTTTTTTCCCACAACAAAAGGAATTGCTAAGTAATGATGATCGTCCCATCCGTCAAAGGCATACATAGCCATAGAAATTCCATGATCCCAAAATCCTACAACCAGATTAGAAGCAGATACTCCGCAGCAATAATGGGGAAAGGAATTTTTGATGTTTGTTTTTGTTCCCAATACATAATGTGCATAAGCCAATTGATAAGCCTCCACCACGAAGCTAGCTAAATCGGCCACATCTTCAAAAAGAACCGAGCAAGGCAATGAAAGGTGCTGATATTCTCTTAAAAAAGACCTTAAGATGTTCGAATTGAATTTAGCATCGCGACTAAAATGAGGTAAAAAATTTTTATAAAATCTCTGTTCCTTTGGAGCTATTTTTCTCAGGCTTTCCTTAGAGCTTAAATCCAAACTCCCGTTTCTTATTCCTATTTCGTTTTCATAAAAAGAAGGCAAAAGTGAAAATGAGGGAATAGAACATCCTTCTAAAACGGGCAAAGGTAGCTCGAATCCAACTCTCAATATTCGTTCTCTAGCGGAACAGTTTAGATCATCATTGGGACCCATATTAAGAGTACATTAAAATCCCTTATAAATTTTATTATTTAGTAACTTACAAGTGATTACATAAATCTAAAGTAAATCATTTCAGTCCAATATCATAAGAACTATTAAGAATCCTGGCAAGTCTAGATTCGTCCGTGCTTGCAATTTGCCCTAAACGCTCTAGACCCTGCGTTCTCAAAGCCTTACCTTCTTCTCTCTCCTGAATATAAGGAGGTTTTAGCAAAAACAATCTTTTTTCAGGATCAAATTGCTGCTCCAATAAAGTTTGTGCCAGAAAATGAACATCTTCAGCATTCCTAGCGACTCCTCCTTCAACTGAAGCAGCAGAATTATAATCTAATCCTATAAAGCCATTTTTTGTATCTCCAACATTTATCCACCGCACAGTATCACCAAATTTTTTAACTTCTTTTTCGTCAGGTGGCATCCATAATACTCCTTGAAATTGATATTGCATTGCTTCAACATGATGCGCATTGCTCCCTAAAATAATCATGGTTCTTCCGGTTTCTCTTTCTGTAACTCCTTTTGTAAAAGGCAAGGAAACGAAATGATCAAAAGAAGAATCATTCTGGGGTACTCTCAAAAGAACTTTTCTCCCGGATAGGTTATAACCAAGCAATTCGTTATCAAGACGATAAATGTTTTCTACTTCTAGTCCCTTAGACGTCCCTACCGCGGCAACTACATTTCCCTTTTGCTTTTCTTTTCTTACAGGATTTGTAGGCACGAGCTCATGATAAGTAGGTCTCGAATGAGAGTCTCCAGTATAAAAACTGCCTGACTTCCACATTATACTATCGCCTCCATTCCCTCGCGAGCCAGATAAACTGGGATTGGCCCCACATGTGAAACCATGTAAGCCCGGGCATGCTCTTCCATTGCAGACAATTTTTTGTCATCATGAGTAGGATCATGATGAGTTAGATAAAGAGCCTTAATACCAGCAGCTCCAGCCAATTCACAAACTCCTTCTATCTCAGAATGCCCCCATCCGATCTTAGTCCTATACTCCTCAGGAGTATATTGGGCATCTATTACTAAAACATCTGTCTCTCTCGCCCACTCAATTAATTTATTATCATTGACTCCAAATTCTTTTCCTTTTCCATCTCTCTCAAAGTCTCCTGCAAATACTATTCTCTTGCCATTTTCAGAAAGCTGATAGGAAAACATTCCACCAGGATGAGCATTATGAAACATATAACTAACATTCAATCCATTGGCAACAAGTTCATACTGCTTCAAATCCCTAAAAGCGAGAACTGCGCCCATCTGCTCTATGCCGATTGGGAAATATCCTCTTTCAACATCCTGCTGACCTTTGAAAACGTCCTTAGTATGATTAGTCGCAGCATCCTTGTTCATAACGACCGTATTCCCACCGCCATTTATTTTATTCTCTAAGTCTTTTTTTCTAAGGAAATTTGTATCTGACTGTAAAGCCTGCTGCTCTAATTTCTTAAGCAAAGTCTTATCCCCGCTATAGACCTCTACCCTGCATCCTGGAACATAAGCTGGAACAAAAAATGGGAATCCCTGAATGTGATCCCAATGATCATGAGAAATCAATATTTTAGCATTAACTTTCCCGTTATACCTTCTCATAAGCTCTAATCCTAAAGGCCTAATACCCGAGCCTGCATCTACTATATATTCATCTCCCTTATCCGAAATGACCTCTGCACAAGTAGTATTCCCACCTGCAACACTACGAGTGTGCCAGGGTAACCTTCTGAGATAGTCTTTTACAGCTTCTGGACTTCCCAAATCAACGTTTACTGCCCCTATTAAAGCGTCCTGCAATTTTTCCTGGATTTCTCTCTCGCTTACAGGCGTAGGGATAGATCCTCTAACACCCCAAAAAGTTAGTTTCATTTTGGCTCCCCCACGGGAATTCTTCCCATAAGTTCTGCTCCTTCCCTGCATATCTCATATATCTCATAAACTCCCTGAGGAGAATGATTGGCCGCATGAAACTCTAAAGCCCTTACTGTTCCCCTATCATCTTTTATTAAAATAATAGGGTCTGGTGCATATGGATAAATGCTCAGCTCTAATTTAGAAGTTGTTCTAGCCAGCTCTTCCTCCTTATCAAAATTATATTTAGGTGGAACAATTCCCTTGTTCATTATCTCTTCCCTATCTCTACCGGGCAACTGGGGGAAAAGCATTGTAAGCAAATCATTTAGCTGTTCTCTTGTTACTGTTCCTTTGTAGCTTGTCATGTTCTTTTGTCTCCTTGTTATTGTTCTTACCAGGATAAAAGCACTAACATATATAAAATAGAAGAAGCTATTTTTAGTAATAAAGCAAAAATATTTAAATAAAATACGTATATTTACTATATGAGAGTCCTGCAAGAAGAAGAAAAGATAAAAAATAAAGTAATATTACATAAAAATGATGAAAAGATCCTCGCATTGCTTTGTAACAACGTTAGGCTACCTTTATCCAAAATTGCAGACGTTCTAAAACTCTCCAGGCAATCAGTAGAATATCGCATTAAAGTGATGGAAAAGCACCATCTCCTGGCGGGATCAAGGGCGGTAATAAATGCAAGAAAATTAGGGTACCAATCTTACCACTTTTTTCTTATGCTTCAGAATGGAAGATCCGAAAAGGAATTAGTTTCTAGATGCAAAAACAGCCCAATGGTAAATGCCTTAATCAATTACAGCGGTAAATGGAATTACGAGTTGTCCATCATGGCTTCTGAAGCTGGAAGTGCCCTTAAACATTTTCTAGACATGATCCAAGGATTAGAAGTTATAGACTATGTTCCAACCGCATTGTTAAAAACAATTAAAGGAAAAGTGCTTCCAGATCTAGAGGATAAAAAACTACCTTCTTTAAAATATATTAGAAATGATCCCTCATTTACTAAGCAATTTCTATTGGAAAAGCAAGAATATCAAGTAGATAAAAAAGATAAAGCGATATTGTATTTATTATCTCAAGACTGTCAGATTACCTTATCAGAAATAGGAAAGAAGATCAAGCTTACCAATGACGCAGTAGCTTACAGAATTAAGAAGTTAGTAAGGGGCAACTATATACTAGGTTTTAGACCTGTAATTGATTATGCCGCCATGGGAAAATCTATAGAAACTGTTTTAATCAAAGTCCATAACAGAACAAATGTAGTAGATGAAAAGATACAACAATATGCTCATAACAATAGCCAGATTGTGTGGGCCACCACCCTGTTTGGAACTTGGGACTATCTAATCTATTTCCTTCATGAAAGGCAAGAGGAAATTCATGATTTCATCAAAGAGCTAAAGGACCAATTCTCAGAATATCTTATTTCCTACGAAGTCCTATTTGCCTACCGAGAATACAAATATTCTTACATGACTGAAGAAATGAGAGAATAATCTATTTTTCCGAGCGTTTTCTCTCCAGAGAGTTATATAAAGAACATAGGAATTTCCGGTTATCTGCCTCTACATAATGCATTTCTCTAGCGCCCATTCTATCAAAGCTCTTACAGAATCTAAGATAATAGGCCGGATCATCTTTATCTGGCTCTTTTCCAGAACCCCAATCCCAATTTCCATCTTGAATATCATTGACTACAATCATGAAATCGTTTATATTCCGGCCCTCTTGGATAGAAACATTCCGGGCCATGGAAAGAGCTTTCTCAAATACCATGGGAGCCATGATTGAAGAACCCACAGAAAGATAAACTCCGCCGTTTAAATTAGAGACACTATCAACAAATTTTAAAAAGTCAACTCCTGATGTTTTTCCAAGTGCCGCAAAATCGCATTCAGGATAAGTATGAGTTATATCATATCCTATTCCAAGATGTACTGTAAAAGGTATTTTATAAGCAGAGCAAGCGTCTTGTATACTGTATTGTTTGAAAGGATGCTTGGTAAATTTATCAGTATGGATCATCTCTGCCACGCTCTCCCCATATCCTTTTCCTTCTGCAGCTCCGGATATGAGGGCTTTATTTATATTCCCCCCTGTTTCCTCCCAGATTCCAAATTGCCCTTGAGAAATATATCTCCTTACATCTTCTTCACTTTTGCCCTGAAAGGCAAATTCCCAGTCATGTATTGAACCTGCTCCATTTGTAGCTAAATGCGTTAAATATCCTTTTTCAATCATTCTTCTTACAACTAAACCTAGGCAGTTTTTTACTAGATGGGCTCCAAAAGCCATTATTACAGGCTTACCAGCACTTTTAGCCTCAAGAATAGCATCTGCAATAAGATCTACTCTTTTATCCTCTAATTTATAAGAATTATTATCTGGATTTATGGCTGAAATCTTTATGTCTGTTTTACTTTCCCTTTCTTTTAAGCATTTTGTCTTTATTTTTTCCCTTGCAAACATTTTAGAAGCAAAACCTTTTTCTTTTTAAAACTACCTAAGCTAGAATGTTAAACATCTAAAACAAATTGAGCAATCCAGCCTTCCTGGTCTTTCTTAATTTCCATCTCAGCATAAGTCGGCGCCTTAATTTGTTGCAAGTGATAATGTAAAGTTGTATCTCCTGATATCTCTGCCTGAAGATTATTCCCCCTTAAAATTACTTTAGCCCGTGCAGGTGCAAACCCTTCTGAATCTATGAGATATAAGATTTCCTCAATAAAGTTATAGAGCAAAGCAGAAGTATCTGAGCCTTGGACATTGATTACCTTGACTTTCTTACTTTCAATCTTTTTCTCAGAAGAGAGATATTCAGATAGGGCTAAAACAGAATTCTCAAAGACCTCTGTTAAATCTTTGCCGGATATTTTAACTTTGATATCTGCAGTATGATCTAAAAATTCATATTTAATACGGTTAACCATATTAAGAAATGCAAACCCTCAATTAAAAAGATATCTGTCCTACGATCAATTTATAAATTTTGTTTTACTTAGGTTATAATGAAAATCTTAGACCTGGCTATCTTATTTATTTTATGTGTCCTCTTAGCCACTGGCCTATATTTCTTCTGGTCAAACCTTTCTATAGGCCCTCTCCAAACAAAAAATTACTCAAATTTTGTAGGCAATATTTCAGAAGGAATGTTATTTGAAAGTTCCCAGTTTTATCCCAATATGAGATTTGCAAAGAGAGAAATAAGTTACTATATCGAACCTGCATGCGGGGAGAAGAAGAGCAGAGAAGTGCAAGAATCACTATCGATAATAGATGAAAAAACCATCCTAGGTTTCTATCCAGCAAAAACAAATGCTGAAATAGAGATAATTTGCACTGATGCCTCGCCTCAAGAAGAAGTAACTGACTCCAGATTTTTCATTGCAGGGGAGGGGGGACCAACTGAAGCTAGAAATTTAACAACTGGTTACCTTATTTTGAAAGGCAGAGTTTCATTATTCAAAGATGAAAGATGTAGTGAACCCAAGCTAGCGCTGCATGAGTTATTGCATGTCCTAGGTTTTGACCACAATAATGATAAAAGAAGCATAATGTATCCAATAACCAATTGCGATCAACAAATAGATCAATATATAATTGATGAGTTAAATAGATTATATGCTCCCGATTCTTTGCCTGATCTGGCAATTCTCCGAATTAATGCTAGCCGATCGTTCTATGGCGCCTCCTTCAAGATCGCGGTAATCAATATAGGCTATACTGAAGCCAAAGATTCCAAAATCGAAGTATTTTCAGGATCCACCAGAATAGCCAATTATAGCCTGGGGTCAATGCAGCCTGGGATGATCAGCACCTTGGAAGTCCAGAATCTCAGAATAAAAAAATCAGAAAGTTCAATAAAATTCTTTACTTCGTATGAAGGAAACAATGAAGAGATATCATATGAAAATAACGCAGCAGAGATATTCTTATTAGAAGAGGAAGATTAAGATGCTACTGCTGTTGCGGTTATAGTATCTTGAAGATTACTGGTCTTAGAGTCTGAAGGTACTCTCAGTAAAACGTGTATCCTTAAAGCATCCTTAGCGTCATCAAAGTTAAACCAATCACAGATTTTAGTCCCATCCCCATTTGTAGCGTTTACCTCGTAATAAAGGCCAAGAGTAGCGTTGCCTGCGGTGGCATTGCTTTGTCCGCAGCTTCCAGTTTCGTTATTCGTAACATTATATTGATAAGAAGGAGAGGTACCCCCTAAGAAAGATGAAGCATTTTTACCTGTTTTTAGGTAGATAGTAGCGTTTACGTTTCCGATATTCTGTAAGACTAGGCCATTAGTCCTATTATAATTAGTAGAACCATTAAACATACTCCAATTGCCGTTTAATACTCTTTTTTCAGCTCCCACTCTCGAAGTATCTAAAGTTGCATTTAAAGCTCCCAAATTCACACTTCCAGCACCCCAATCAATAATGTCTGTTGTGAAGTTTATAACAAGGCCTTGCTGCACAGTTAAATTTACTATGCCTGAAGTGGTATTGCCTGCAGTCGCATATCCAGTAAATCCTATTTTGCTCAGGCTTCCTGGAAAGAAAACAGTAAGAACGAAAAATACGACAGAAAGAAGAGCAATGAGCGTAGAGAGAGTTACCACAATCTTCTCAGTATTCCCTATTTCTGCATGTGCCTCTTTCATTTTAACACGAAATTAATAATCTCTCGAGCTTATAAATATTCTTATATGGAAATATCCTTAAATTAAGGAGTAATATTTAAATATGACCTTCCCCAATTCTTAAGATAAGGTTATGAGTGAAAAAGAACAGATTATAAAAGAGAAGGTAGAGAATACAGGGGTTTTCGATTTTAAAGCATTCTACAGCTATGCTTATGGATGGTTCAAGAATGAGAATTATTCGGTAGTTGAAGAAAAATATGGGGAGAAGATAGTTGGAGATGCAAAAGACATTTACTTTGAATGGAAGGCCACTAAATCTTTCTCAGATTACTTTAAAGTAGAAATAGGGCTAAAATTTATCATTGGAGGATTAAAAGAAGTTGAGATTGAAATTGATGGAAAGAAAAGCAAAAGCAATAGGGGCTTTGTTTCTGTTGAAGTGAAAGGAACACTCGTACGGGATCCGGATAGCAAATGGGATGCAACCCCTTCCTGGAGATTCATGAGAGACTTATATAACAAGTATGTAATCCCGAAAAGGGTGGATGACACTAAGGATAAATTAGTCTCTGATGTAAAAACCTTTAAGGATGAATTAAAGTCTTTTCTTGAACTTTCAGGTAGAGGATAGAAGACTATTAAATAAAAAATACAAATATTTATATAACAGGCCCCTCTATTTTTCTCATGAGCAAAAAAGAGTTGTTAATTCTAAGCATTTTATGCTTGTCCCTGCTATTTATGCCTTTTTCTCTGGCCCAAGTGACTTCAGTTACAGTAGAGCCTAAAGCTTCGAGTGTTTTAGTAGAATCGAACAATTCTGCTATTTTTAACCTGATAATTAACTCTACAGAGAATGATGAAATTGAAATCTTTGCCTTGGCAGGAATGGTTATCGAACCTTATAGAGAAGTAGCAATAAAAGAAGGGCCAAATACTTTAGAGATAAAGGCATATCCAAGCGAGGTCCTAAAAAGACAAAAGGGCACATATAACTTTGAATATAAGATAAGAGATAAAGCAGGCCGAGTAATAACTGATTATCTTAAAATAAACATTGTTGCATTAGAAGATGCACTCTCCTTCAGAACTCTAGACTTGAACTATGGCGACAAAGAAGCAAAAATTATTGTAAAGAACCTACATGATGCTTACTTGAATGATATAACTGTGAAATTATCCTCTTCTTTCTTTGAAGGTGAAAAAACACTTTCGTTAAAGCCCAACGAGGAAATAACAGTGAGTTTGCCAATAAATAAGCAGAATATTGGGGAAATTCCTGCAGGATCTTATGTATTAAAGACTGAAGCACTAGCCAGAAACACCAATGCAAACTTTGATTCTTCATTTAGCTACGTGCAAAAAGAGGATATTAAAGTTAGGGAAGGAAAAGAAGGGGTTATAATTAGAAAAAGAGTAATCGAAAAAACAAACGAGGGCAACGTTCCTGCTACCGTTCAAATAACTATGAGCAAGGACATATTCAGCAGGCTTTTCACGATGCATTCCTTAGACCCTATCAAAACTGAAAGGTCAGGATTCTTAGTTACTTATACTTGGGAGAAAAGATTAGAACCTGCAGAAAAACTTAGCGTAAGCACAACCACCAATTATACTCTCCCATTCTTATTTATTATATTCATAATCATAATTGTCCTGCTTATTTATTCATATACCAGAACTAATGTAGTTCTCACAAAAAGGGTTTCATATGTTAAGACAAAAGGGGGAGAATTTGCTCTTAAAATAAGAGTCCATATAAAAGCCAGAAGATTCGTAGAGGATATTCAGATAATAGACAAGCTTCCAGGAATGACTACTTTGTATGAAAAATTCGGCAGTAAACCTAATAAAATAGACCATTCCACAAGAAGATTATTCTGGGATATTGAAAGATTAAATGCTGGAGAAGAAAGAGTATTCTCTTATATAATCTATTCCAAAGTAAAAATAGTAGGTAAATTTGAGCTTCCTCCTGCGACAGCAACATTCTCTAGAGAAGGCAAGACACACCATATTCACTCAAACAGAACTTTCTTTGTGGCGGATAGTTTCAGAAGCGAATAAATAATTGCCTATATTAGACTATAATAAACCTTTTAATTATTTAATATATTCAGAGGTATGAAAACATTCTTGAAAAAAACTGCTTTCTCTGCTGTTAAGAAATTTATTCCCGAATCCAAGTTGGCATTAAAATTAAGGCAAATAAAATGGGCTGTAGAGAGAAGGTTAGCGGCACGCTTTTATGATATAAATAATGGATCAGCAACTTTAAGGCTAAATGGCAATCTTGCAGGTAGGCAAATTATCTTTCCAGATTATGAGAAAGTAAGACCATTATCTGCGCATATAGAAATGCCTGGCTACTTCCAAGTTTCTCTTTTAAAAGAAGGTCAAACAATAATCGATGCTGGAGCGGCGCCAGGTGATTTCACAGTCCTTGCTTCACAAATAATTGGGCCCACTGGCAGAGTCTATGCATTTGAACCAGACCCTGAGCGAAGATCTTACTTAGAAGAAATGTTAAAAGCAAATAATGCAACTCATAACGTTGAGATAGTACCATTAGGATTGAATGATTCAAGAAGAGGGATAACATTCTTTAAAGGCCATGGGGGCTTGTATGATGTACGTTTCAATGAACATCGCTATGGGCATACCTCATTAAAAGTAGAAACAACTTCTTTAGACGAATTTTCAGGAGGAAAAAATATAGATGTGATAAAAATGGATATAGAAGGAACAGAATTAAATGCAGTTCAGGGAGCAAGAAGATTAATACAAGAAACCCATCCTTCATTTATTATCGCTTCTTATCATATGGTCCATGGAGTTCCCACCTGGAAAATATTAGAGCCATTTTTCCACCAGCATTACAAGAATGTAAAGACTCTTTTCATAGATCACCGAACAACATATGCTTATAATTAGATCTTATAATTTCAATAAACAAGATAAATTAGAATAAAAAAATAATTCTTTTGATAAACCAATGGACCCACCGAGAATCGAACTCGGGTCGCCTCGTTGCGAACGGGGCGTATTACCACTATACTATGGGCCCTGTAGAATTGAAAGAAAATCCATATTTAAATTAAACTTATTCAACAACCATTAAATCTCTTTCACGCCTTCCCATTAAAAATTGCTTGCCACCGCTCTGAAATATATCAAAATCTCCTTCAGTTTCCAGTAAAATGTCCTTTAAATGAGAATAGTTTAAGTCACATAGAGTATAAACCTCCTCATTAGAAGCTTCATAAAAATCAAAGAATAATTGAAGCTCTGAAATTCCGATGACTCTCTTTTTAGAATCTCTAAACTGATATTTCTTAGAAACCTCTTCATAAAGGCTGAATTCTCGAGTGGAAAAGTCCACTACTTCCCTCTTGACTACCTGATATAATTTAGCATTCCTCATAAAAAGCCCTCTCACCTTATATTTATTAACCTTATTTTATTCCTAAGATTATGAAATCAATCTTTATAATAGAGCACTTGGAGCCTGAACTCTGGCCATGGTGCATAATTGAATACAAGCATATCTCAAAGATAGTCGGACCAAACAACTTATGGTTTACTAATATTAAGAAAAAAGATCAAAGAAAGCTAGAAGGTTATGGAAAAGTAATCCTAGAATCCGTAAAAGATCTAAAATTAGAGGATTCTTGTGTCTTAGATCCTGAATCTCCCAATCTATTAACTCCGAGAAAATCGAAGGAATTCCAACATTTCATTTTTGGAGGTATTTTAGGAGACTACCCTCCAAAAAAACGCACTCAAGAAGAACTAACTCCTTTTCTAGAAGGCACACAAGCCTTCAATATAGGAAAGGAACAAATGTCCACAGATAACGCAGTATATGTTACCAAACAAATCATTGAAGGCAAGAACCTTGCGGATCTCAAGTTTCAAGATGAGCTAGAGATAGACATAAATGACATAGAATCAACAATATTGCCTTATAGATATACCTTAGTGGATGGAAAGCCGTTAATAAGTCCTGAACTAGTAAATTTTCTTAAGAAACAATAACTTTTCCCTGCATGTTTGGATGAGGTGAGCAATAATAGCTATATTCTCCAGCTTCAGTAAATGTTTTGGAGTAATTTTGTCCCAGGCCCAATAAAGGAGAGTCTATTTCATTGCCTGAAGAAGAAGTAACTGTGTGTCCAACAGAATCCTTATTGGTCCAAACTACGCTTTCCCCTCTTTGAATCCTCACTTCTCTGGGACTATAATCAAAGTTTTGGATGTTTACCTTATAAATTCCTAATTCTGTACTCTCAAAAGAGATTTCCTCATGAATTTCCACATTATCATTCATGTAAAAAATGGCCACGCTGATAATTCCAACGACTAGAACTACAATAGCCACTATAATTGGAAATTTGCCCATAACCCAATATGAATAGCTCCCTTTTAAAAAGTTGTGAAATTATAATCAGCACATTAAATGAATATTCCCAGAACAAGAAATCTTTTAAATGCCATAGGGCATTCAAATCCATGCAAAAAGATTTGATAAACTTTATAGAAAACAATGATCTTTCTCCTTTTAACAAGACGAAAACGGTCCTGAAAAATCAAAAAGCCTCTTTACTCAAGACAAAAGAAGCTCAGGCAGTTTATAACAAGCTCTTATCTAAACTGTCAGAGAACTTTGCATTTGCGGATACATCAAATTTATGGAATTTCTTCGCTTTTACCGAATCAAGAGAAGAAATAAAGAATAGGCAAAGATTTTTCGCATCCATAAATAAGAACCTGAAAAATAACTTCTTGAAAGAAATCTCTTTTCCCAAGAAATCTTGGAAGCCTGAATATAGTATTTTAGCAGTGACTGAAGATGAAGACACCCTATTAAAATTAAAAGAGATAGATTGCCCTGTTATGTTCATAGTCTCACAATACGACATTCAGTCATTAAAAGATTACGATGTAATTCAAACTATTAACTGCGAAAATTCCTCTCATGTATTAGAAAAGTTGCCTCAGACTATATTCATAGATTCTATTGAGGATATTTATTTAGAAAGATATCTAGAAACTTTATCAGGTTGGCAGCCCATAGTTGAAATATTAGAAAAAGAAGAGGGAGATGATGAAATAAGAAAAATAATAGATGAATTAAAGCCATTATTCTACTTAATAAATCCAAAGAGTTCAAAAACTCTATCCAGAGAAGAAGCGGAGTCTGAGATAGAGCGACTGAATTCAATAATATTTGCGAAACTCAAGAGTATGACTTTGACAGGCGACCTTCTTGTAAATGTTCTAAATAAAGGCGAGTTGCCGCAGGAATTAAAGAATGTTATAAAAGAAACTTTAATAGAGAGTATTTTGCCTGATGAAGTTATCAACCTAAGCTTGCCTTTAAGCCTCGATGATAAAGCCTTGGATGAAATAATAAGATCCCAAAGTCTTAATAAATTCTCTTCGGCCGCAGAAAAGATAAAGAAAAATTCAGAAGAAATAAAAAAGATCCCAAATAAATTAAAGCAACTATCCTCTCGTCTTTTAATATTGGACTTCTTAGGAGGGTTAGCTAAGTATCTTTCAATTAATCCTGAATTCCCAGATTTATCAGACCACTTATATTTGGCCGAGTCAGTAAACCTGTTAATAGAAAATCCAAAACCTATTACATTCAACCTTAATCGAGACCAAAAGTGTTCTATTCTAACAGGGGCCAATAGTGGAGGTAAAACTACTCTCTTAGAGCACATTATTCAAATAATAATTTTAACTCACTTAGGCCTTCCGGCAGCGGGTAAAACCGAAGTGCCTCAGTTCTCTGAGATCTATTATTTCGCCAAAAACAAAGGCTCAGCTAATAAAGGGGCATTTGAGACTCTCCTCACGCAAATGTCTGAAATAAAACCTGGAGATAAGACTTTGATTTTGGCAGATGAGATAGAATCAGTGACCGAACCAGGGGTAGCCGGAAAAATAATAAGCGCCACAGCCGAGTACTTTCTTAAAAAAAATTGCTTCTTAGTCATAGCAACTCACTTAGGCAGAGAAGTGCAGAAAAATCTTCCAAGTTCGGCAAGAATAGATGGTATTGAAGCCAAGGGATTGAATGAATTCAATGAATTAGTCGTAGATCACAATCCAGTTTTAGGAAAGCTTGCAAATTCCACCCCTGAATTGATAATAGAGAAAATGTTTAGGACTTATAATACTGAATATTTCTCCCATCTCCAGCAATCAGTAAAGAAAAGTGATTAGAAACATTTTTAATATTCTTTATTCCTTATTAAATGGTGATAGAATTAGAAAAGACTTACCTTGCTAAGCAAATTCCTGCAGGATTAAAAGAGTGCAAGAACAAAGAGATCATTGATATCTATATCCCAAAAGAAAGCAAACACCCGATATTAAGAATTAGGAAAAACGGAGATAAATATGAGATGACTAAAAAAGAACCTGATCCTCATGGAGATGCCTCTAAGCAAACTGAGCACACTATTTTTTTAACACCTCTCGAATTTCAGGCATTGCAAAATCTAGATGGAAAAAAATTGCATAAAGTTAGATATTATTATGATCATGAAGGCAGAACTTCTGAAATAGGAGTATTCCAAGGTCCCCTATATGGCCTCATCTTAGTTGATTTTGAATTTGATAACGAAGAAGATAAAGAAAAATTCCAAATGCCTGATTTCTGCCTGGCGGAAGTAACAAATGCAGAGTCGCTTGCGGGAGGCATACTCTGTGGAAAAAGCTACCGAGATATAGAATCGGAGCTTAACAAATTCAACTATAATAAATTATTTTTGAAATAAAAAAAGTGACAGTAAAAAGAGTGAACCTAGCATTAAATAAAAAGCTAGAAACAAAGATCTGGCAGAGAAGTAAGGAAGTAGGAAAGCTAGATTTGCAAGAGTATATCTATGATTTAATAAGGAAAGACCTGTCAGAAGGGCAGAAAAATCCTAAGATAAAGATAAATCTTTCAGAGTATTATCTCTCAAGAAAATTAAAGGCTCATTTTCCATCCTTTCATTCCGATTATCATGGCAAGTCGAATAAATCTCCAAGTGCGCCCAATCAAATTAAAAACTCGGACTTTCCCGAAGAAAGTATTAGAAAAAAGCTGCCATCTGAATTAATTCTAGAGCATATAGAGAAAGAAGTGGATTTCCAGGATACATTAAGAAAACTAAGAGAAATAGGGGGTTAAAGAATAATTTTATAGAGATTGAATCTCTTGCCCTCATTCTTACATAGCACTATAACGCCTCATTCGCAATTATTTCTCCTTTGGAGGTTCCATGCCTGGCTCTATTATCTTCCCCGCCTCTATCTCAATAGAGTCTGCTCTGCGCAAAGAATAAATCTGGCCCCTAGTCAAAATAGGGAAATGTTTTATTGAAACCAATTTCTCTGGAATATACCAAACATCTTTTTCAGAAGCCATCCACTCCTTAGAATCAAAGATAGACAGGTCAAGAGGTTCTGAAAAGGTACGTAAAGTCTTCTTACCTCCTTTGGTAAGAAAATACTCGTGAAAAAAAGACATTACCAGCTCCCTAATGTCCCTATAAATCGGCTCCCTATACCTAAGGACGGCATGTGCAGTTTTTCCAAGCGCCCCCCAATACCCGTTTTTTTGAAAAACCGCAATAACATGATCATAATCGTCTTTAGTTGCCTCAAGATCGACTATTAATGGAGGGTGCCCTTGTAACCTCAAAGCAGCTGCCGCAAGTATTGCTCCCTCAACACAATGTGCCTTGCCCGTACATAACACCATTCTTGGAGACATACAAGTATCGTTGCCATCGTCATAGTTCATCTTCAAATCATTCAAAAAATCTTGTATCTTTGCAGGAGTTTTCAACGTCTTTAAAGTTCGATACTCCCGATCAGATAAACTCCATTTTGAATCTTTTAATTCCATGATATTTATTAAAACTCTTTTTATAAAAACATTTCCTAGCTATAAAAAAGTAGATCAAAAAAACGATGCGCTGCTTCTCCTTGAAAGGAGAGGTTTGAAAAGGCGCTCGTTTTTTGGATGCTCAAGGAACAAACCTATGCTTGAAAGCCGAAGTTTGCCGTCAAGTTCCTTGACATCAAAAGCACAATGTGTCGCCACATCTTTTAAGAGAGAGTTCTCTAAATCTTAATAAAGCTTATATATTTCATAGACTATCTTAGTTTGCCCTCATTCTTACATTACCCCCATTAAATCTATGAAAAAATCTTACTTGACTAAAAACCTAAGAAATAAGAATAAGATAAATGTCATTCTAGCTTCCGCCATCGCAGTTCTATTAATTGCTATTATTGTAACAATCCTCAATCAAGATACTAATAAATTAACTGGAAAGTCCTCATTGGACTCTCAAAATAAATCCTCTCAAGACGATTTTATTAGAAAAGTAGAACAAAGTCTTCATTACCATGCCAATATAATCAGAAAAAGTCAAGGCATTCCGCAATTGGAATTTGATAATAAACTAGCAGAAATAGCAAGAGCCCACAGCAAAGATATGGCAGAAAACAACTACCTTGCCCATGAAAACAGAGTAGGTGAAGGAGCAACAGAGCGCGCCAAAAAAGCAGGATACAATATAACAAAAACCTTCTCAGGAGGCAGGCAAAGCAACTATATTCAGGAAAACGCAGGAGTTACATACATTTACAAATCAAAATCAGAAGAAAACGGCACAACTATTTACAACTGGAAAACTCCTGATGAAATAGGCAAGGAAATGGTAGATGCTCTTCTGGCATCCCCAAGTCACAGAAACCATCTCTTAGAAAAAGATGCCACAAAGGAAGGCGTTGGGGCGGCAATAGACAAAGAAAACCTTCTTTACTTCACTCAAATGTTCTGGTAAGCTGAGAGAACTTCCAGTTCTCGTTTGTTCCACAAATCGCTTTTTCGCGGAATTAACGAACTATCTTAAGGTTTGGGATGAAGGGAATATCTTGAGGTGGTGCTTTCGTTTTGGTCAGGGCAATTAGGTTCTGTTTAGGCTCGTTAGATTTTTATAGAAACAATAAGTTAATTTATTACATGAAGACCTCACAAGAGATTATAAATTTTCTGAAAAATAATATAGATGAAAAAAATTACACTTCCCTTTTTATCGCAGGCTCATTTCCTATGGAAGCTAAACCCGGAACGGATTTAGATTTCTTCTTTGTAATCAAAAACTCGAAAAAGAATGAATTTTTTGAGAATGTTGTTTCAGTAGCTTCTCAAATATGTAAAAATAATCCGGAAATAGATTATAGTTTTTTTAGAGGCCCATTAAAGTTAGAATACAAAAGTTTACTTCATTTTATTGTTTATACTGAAAAATTAGATAACGATTCTTCAACAGAAAAAGAATGTTTTACAAACGAAACTAGGGTTGTTTTAAAATCTCTTTTAAAATCCCATAGTCTAATAGAAGGTAAACCCTTGAAAGATTTACTGATGAACGTGGACTTGTCAAATGTAAAAGAACAAGAAGAATATTTAGAAAGAAAAAAAATGCATTTGAGAAAATTAGTGGATGAAGGTTATATAGAATATTTCGAGTGGAAAAAAATAGGCAAGAGTTGGAAATATGTTCTTTCAAAAAAGTTTCCAGATTTAAAATTTAAGAGTTATCTTATAGAATATTACAATAAAAGTTTAAGAATGGAGAAATAGTTTCGTTTTCATTGTCAGCTCCAACTCAGTTCGCGGATATCGCTGCATCACCTCATAATTGGGGCAGGTGGTCGGGGGAGGAGCAAATTCCAAATTCTACTTATTATTCAGCGATTTTGGTTAAGCTAGATTAAACGCTCTGCGTCTTGGTTTTTCAGAATGGCTTAACCGAAACGAAGGAACAGATTTTCAAGTTGCGAAGCAGTCCGAAGGACAGATTATATGGTTTCGCTTAATCACTCTTAACCGCCCTTTTATCCATTCTCTACAACATATTTCATCAACGATATCGGCTGCGTTCGGCGCTTCGCGCCTCACTTACTATTGTGGCTAAATTTTTTTGGATTTCAAAGCGCCTAAAACAGATTTTTTAAAGGATTTTAGAATGCATTGTAGAAAAAACCATTTATTAACTCTCATTGAGTAAAAAATCAAAAAAAATGAATATGACTACATAAATCATTTAATAAAAAAAGCCCTTAGAATAAAGAGGTAATTATGGAAGTTCTTCTAGATACTGGGTTTATTATGCACTGCATGAGAAAAAGAATAGATTTTTTAGATCAGCTTGAAGAAGCCGGACTAAAAGTCCAAGTTCCACGAGAAGTACTGCAAGAATTAAAAGATCTAAAAAAAGAGCCCTATTCTTCTAGAGAAGACCATGCAATAATAAACAATGCATTAGAAATGTTGAGTAGAAAAAGAGTCAAACATACTTCTATAGGACAGTTAAGAAAAGACTTTTGGTTGCTGAAAAAAGGGGCAATGGGCTATTACATAGCGACTACTAATTCTCTAATAAAAAGAAGAATGCCTAAGACGATAGATATATTGGAATCGAAAGGAAGAGTTCAAGCCCATGTAGGGGAAAATGAGGCATGAAATATTAAAGAGTCCTGATTCTTTTCCTTAATTCATCGGGACTTACGTTTATAGTAGGATGGGCTTTCTTCACGTGCATTAATGCAAGCTCGATCACTTCTGCTCCGCTATGACTTCTAACCATGAATCCACATTCCGGCCTGCACCTTATCTGTTTTAGAGTCTCATCCATTTTATTTTTCCCCCAGTGATTTTTCTTTGTCATTTACTCTTTCTAAGAACCGCTGTACTTCATATAACATAAAATAAAGATGACTACCTAACTTAAATTAATTAGTTGTATAAATTGCAACACCATTCTATTATATTAAGTAACGAAAGTTCAAGGATAAATAGTAAAGAAATATATAACTATCTTTCCTCTAATAAAAATGAAATTGTCTATAAAATCCACTTTTAATCTGAATCAAAAAGTAAAGATTCCATTATTAGGATTGGGTACCTGGCAAGCAGAAAATATGGAGGTTGAAGAGGCAGTATATCATGCATTAAAAGTGGGATATAGGCATATCGATACTGCAAAAATATATGGTAATGAATTAGGGATTGGCAGAGCAATAAAAAAAGCAATGTCTGATTTCAAAATAAAAAGAGAAGACCTATTTATAACGACAAAGCTTTGGAATTCAGATCACCACAATCCTCTTAATGCTTTTGAAAGGAGTAGAATCTGCCTTGATCTGGATTATATCGATTTATACCTTATTCATTGGCCAGTTTCTCAAAGATTGCGTTCCTGGCAGATAATGCAGTCATTAGTAAAAGAAAAAAGATGCTTGGCCGTAGGAGTAAGTAATTTTACAATACAACACCTGCAAGAAATAATAAAACTAGGCCTGCCCGTTCCCTCCATAAATCAGGTAGAATTCTCTCCTTTTTTATATCAAAAGGATCTTTTGGAATTTTGTCAAGAGAAAGGGATAATATTAGAAGCTTATAGCCCGCTAACTCGGGGAGAGAAGTTAAACCATCCCATTATAAAGAGATTAGCTGAAAAATACTCTAAAACTCCAGCGCAGATATTTTTACGATGGGCTTTGCAGCATGAGATTGTAATAATACCCAAGTCAACCAACCCAGAAAGAATAGAAGAAAATGCAGATATCTTTGACTTTTCAATTTCGCAAACCGATATGAATATCTTAAACTCTCTTGATGAAGGTTATAGAACTTGCTGGAATCCGGAAAACCTCTAATCTGATTTTAAAATCATAACCTTAATATATTTTAGTTTCTTTTTACATTTTTCTACACTAAACAAATATGGAAGGCAATTCAATTGAAAAAACAATGCAAACCACAAATCACTGGCTTAATGAGCTAGGCCAAGATTTAGGTATTGCAGATAAACAGATAGTCTATACTGCATTCAAAACAGTTCTTTCAGTCATTAGAGATAGGCTCACAGTAGAAGAGATATCTGACTTTGCAGCCGAATTACCTGTCTTAATCAGGGGTGCTTTCTACGAGGAGTGGAATCCCTCAAAAACCCCGATAAAAATGAAACACATAGATGAAATGTATGTTTTATTCTTAGAAAGATATAAAGGCCCGCTTATTCTCGATCCTAAAATGGTAATACCTAAAATAATAGGCTTCCTTTCAAAGAAAGTCTCTGCAGGAGAAATGAAAGATATAAAATCGATTCTACCTAAAGAGCTCAAAGAATTTTGGGCAGTTTCAGAATCGTTAGGTTAAAATAATGAAAACAAAAATATTGTTTGTTTGTACCGCAAATCAACAAAGAAGCCCTACTGCTGAATCGCTCTTTACAAATAATGAAGAGTACGAAACAAAGTCCGTAGGCATACATCCAATGGCTGAGATCCCCATAAGTTCTGAAGCAATAGAATGGGCTGATAGGATAGTCTGCATGGAAGAGGAGCATAAAGAATTTATTGAAAGAGAGTTTCCCATAGCGGATAAAAAACAATTAATAGTTCTCAATATTCCTGATGTCTATTCCAGAGATGACCCTGACCTTATCATGTCTCTTAAAGAAAAACTTTCAGAAAATGGGATAAAGGTCTAAAACTAATAAATCCATTCAGGCCATAATGACTTTCTGTAAGTCCTCATTTATCTGCCGGATTTATAAACAACAGAATGCTTTTTTAATAATGGGATTTTGGCCAGTCGTAGAGAATGTAATAAAGAGATCAGATATCGTAGTTCTAGTAGCAGATGCGCGCATGCCTGAGCTTTCAAGAAATAAGGAGATTGAAAGAAAAATTGTAAGTTCGGGCAAGAAGACAATCTTAGTTTTTAACAAAATAGATTTAATCTTACCTGCTGACCTGCAAGACCTAAGAAAAAACAATTCAGGTGCCTTTTTTGTGTCAGTAAAAAAGCAAAAAGGGATTATAGAATTGAAGAATTTTTTAGAGAAGCTTGGGATAAATATGAATATACCTGAACCTCGAGTCGGGATTGTCGGCTATCCTAATGTGGGGAAATCATCCGTAATAAACTCCCTGGCAGAAAGAGCAAGTACTGCTATTTCCCCTATTGCAGGCACTACAAGAGGGTTCCAATGGATCAAAGTGGGGAATTTGCTTATTATTGACTCGCCAGGAGTCATCCCTTTAGAGGATAAAAATACAAAACTGGGCCTTATCGCAGCGAAAAACCCTGAGAAAATAAGCTATCCTGAGAAAGTAGCTGCAGAAATAATTAATATGTTCTTGAAAAAAAGTCCAGAGGCCCTTAAAGCTCATTATAAACTTAGTTCTGATAATTTAAAGCTAGAAGCCTATGAGGTTTTGCTGGAAATAGGCAAGAAAAGAGGATATTTAATGAAAGGTGGCATAGTTGACGAAACAAAAACCGCAATTCAGATCATTCGTGAATGGCAAACCGGAAAACTTAGTTTTAATTCGTAAAGTGGCCAAAAAACTATTTCTTTATATCTTTGGCATTTTTCCATAAAGAATCAAAATATGATTTATAAGCCTTGGCCGCTGCAGCATTTTCTATAATGATTCCTTCAGGCTCATCAGTCCAGATGATAATGGCAATTTTGTCCCCATAAATATTAGTCACTGCTGGGCTCTCGGAAATGTTTGGCAAATACTTATGGTCTGAAGTCTTAGAATCTATTTCTTTCCTATCTTTTCTCAATATTAGTTTAGTCCTAATTCCCTTTTCCTTTTTCATTCTGTCAAATTGATAGGCAAATTCAGGCATTCTCTCGCTAAATTGCCCCTCACTTCCAAAAACAAAATTATCTTTCCCCGTTCTGATGATGTCCAAGAACACACTCTTGACTCCTTTAATACCTTTAAACAATCGCACTTGCCCCTCAATTTTATTTCTCTTATGCCTCTCCTGCAGCTCTGGCAAGATACTTTGTATATCATCCTCCTGCTCCTTAACATATTCAAGAATTCTCTTAGGTCCTGCTGCCTGGAACCATTTTACTTTTCCGATCAGAACATAACTAACAAGCCCTTTCTCAAGCAGCATCTGGATAGCATTATATGCGCTACTCCTATCCATCTTAGCAATTTTAGCAATTCTACCTGCCTTCATGCTTCCATGATCATTAAGAGTCAAATAAACCTTAATCTCATTCTGCGACAATCCTATCTTAGCAAGAGTTTCTTCTATCTTAGCCATATAAGATTAACAATGAGCCTTGCTATTTAATGCTTTTGTTTGTTGTAGATTTTTAGTCTACATTTATAGAAATTCATTTAGGGCGGAAACATAACGTGTCACCCTCTTAGTAAACTCGAAAGGATCAATCTTGACAAAATCGCTTGCTATAATATCAGAATAGCCTAAGAGCACTAGCCCTCTTTGAAAAGACTCCTTGTTTCTGCAATATTGTCTTCCTGCCTTGGGGAATCTCAGATCCTTAAGATTAGGAATCCCACTAGTCAATTCTTTCAAAGGCTCCATAAAATAATTTTCACCCATGATTTTGTGAATAATTGTATGATTTATTATTAAATCGTATACTAATTCCTGTGATTGTAAACTAAATCTCAAGCCATCAGGCCGAGATGCAAGAGGTCTAGAGGTTTTGGAAACTTTAGTTTCATAATAAATCTGGGCGCTGGTTTTCTCATGCCCAGGATAATCTATTCGCCCATCTTTTAAAGAAGGACTTATCTTGCCAACATCATGATAAAGCGCCGCTTCTCTTAGTATATCTCCTTCGAACTGCGGCATAGTTAATCCAGCAAGCAAAGATTCTAGTGCTCCAAGCACCCTATTAGTATGCTCATAAACTGATTCCAAATTATGCCAGGAATTCTTTCCATGGAATGCTTTTAACCTCTCAAATATCCAAGGCACTTTTCCGTTAAATCTTTCTTTGATATAATCCATTTTCTCCCCCCATTGTATTAGTCTTTGCTTCCAGTCGTTTCATTGCGTCGTGCTCAAAAGGAAAAGATATGATGGCTCGTGCCATGAGAGTTATATTCAAGGCACCATAATTTTGTTCCACATCCAAGCAGAGTCTAGAGACATATTCCCCATAAGCCCTCCTCTTTTCCCCGCTCATCCAAGTTCCATCTAAAAGATTACTTACCTTATCATAGAGTTTGTATAATCTAATTTCCTCCAGCTTACTCCAAATCTCATTCATTTCCTGTTCACTCCCGCCTAAGAAAGTCATATCTTTTACTAATTCTTCAATTCTTTTTTCTAGACTAGCAGGAAGAGATTGTGTTGTATCTTCAAGAAGATCATGATAAAGAAGAGTATAATATCCTTCTACTCTGGTTTTTTCATCTAGTCGAGTCTCTGTTAGAATAGTAGTTGCGCACCAAAGAGGATGGATAAAATATGGCGTTCTCCCATCCCATTTGCGGAAAGCTTTCTTATCATTTTTAGGATGAAACTGGTGTGCATCTGCTATGTAAGAAAGGTCTTCAAATTTTATTTTCATTTCTTCTCCCCGTAACATCTATCCCCCGCATCACCCAATCCCGGGACAATGTATCCCTTATCATTTAAGATTGGGTCGATAACTGCGGAGTATATTCTAAGAGAAGAGTCGTAAGTTCTCATTCTTTCAATCCCTTGCCGAGAAGCTATAACTGAGGCAGTAATGATTGCCCGGGGATTTTTTTCTTTGAGCATCTCAGCTATTTCTATCATGCTCCCCCCTGTAGCAAGCATAGTATCTATAAGTATGACTGTCTTTCCCTCGATATCCGGCAGTGCGCAGTAAGAAATGTGGGATTTGAGTGTTTTCTCATCTCGCATAGTCCCTATGAATCCCGACTCAGATTCAGGAAAAGCTTTCTGCATTCCATAATAAAGAGGCAGTCCTGCTCTAAGAACTCCTATAAGAACAGGGCTTTCTTTGAGAAGGAAGTGTTCAGTTTCTTTTCCCAAGGAAGTGGTTATTCTCTTTCTTTCCTGTTCCAACTCAAGAGATATCTCAACTCCTATGTATTCTCCTATTCTTTCAAGACAGCTTCTGAATTCTTCTCTTCCAGTTGCAGGATCTCTGATTTTATACAAGATCCTTTCCAATGCCGGGTTCTTTCTTATTCTTGATTTAGTGTTCATCTAAAGAATGTAGCACGGAGTCTATTTCAATAAATGTTGTAGAAATATCTTCAACATATTTCTATAAGCAGAAAAATAAATACAAGTAGAATGGAAAATGCAATCCTTGAACTAACTGAAGTACTAGAAGAAGAAAAGAAAGAGTCGGAGCCATTGTCTGAAGATGAAAACCTAGAACTCCTCAGCAAGAAACTAAAGAGAAACATGCTGCAGACAATTAGCGCGGCAAAAACAGGACATATAGGGGCATGCTGCTCAAGCAACGAATTAATGGCAGCATTATATTTCTCTCCAGAACTGTTGAAATTTGACATCGACAATCCGAATCATCCTGAGAGAGATTATGTTTTAGTAAGAGGCCACTTAGGGCCTCTAAGATATAACTTATTCTCTCTTCTTGACTGGCTAAAGCCAGAAGAAATGAATCGATATAGAAAATTAGGATCACGACTCTGCGGCCACGAAGACATGACAAAAACCCCTGGAGTAGACATCACGCCAAGTGGAAGCCTAGGCATGCTTTTATCCTACGCAGTAGGGGCAAGATACTCATTAAGAAAGAGGGGTCTAGAAAATAGGCTCTTCTGCTTTCTAGGAGATGGAGAAGAGCAGGAAGGCAATATTTCCGAGGCAGCCAGACACGCATCTAACATAAGAATAAACAATCTTATCACTATAATAGATAAAAATGAGAAACAGCTTTCTACATCAACAAAATGCACAGATGGGCAATCTGATCTTGCCCAGATCTGGAAAGGTTATGGGTGGGAAGTCTTAGAATTGCAAGAAGGGCATAACTTAAAAAAAATAAGAGAAACTTACAATCAAGCCATAGAAGAAGCAAGGCTAGGGCCAGTGTGCATTATTGCAAACACCCAAAAAAGCCAAGGAATCCCAGGAGCAGAAGAACATTATTCAGGATTTCATGTCTATCACAACAATGAAGAAGATCATGGGAAAAACGAAGTTGATCTTGAAACTCCCATACGCTTACTTTCTAAGGAAATAGAAGGAAAAAACATACAAGTGCCAAGAAAGAAGTTGCCTTACCTTTTCTCTAACTTATCTAAATTTCTTCCACTCTCAAATATGAGTCCAGACCCATCAGAAAAAGAAGAAAGTTCATTTGACTTCCTAGCAGAATTCTTGAGCAAGCTTTCAAAATATGGAAAAGAAAGAAATATTTACATTCTCACTGCAGATTACCCTCCCAGAGCATTAATGTATTCAACAGGCCAGTTCTCAATACCAAATCTCCATTATGAAAACGTAGGGATAAGAGAACAACATCTTATGGCTATGATTCAGGGCATCAAGACAGTAGAAAAAGATTCAGAGGTTATAGCATTATGTGGAGATGCATTTATGTATCGCTGGGCAGACCAGCTAAATGCATTAGCTCAAGCCAACACAAAAGTAATACTGTATGCCATGCAGGCAGGAGTCAGTGGAGCAAAGAACGGCTCAACACATCAATCAAGTGGTCAGCCAGGCTTAGCATTAACCATGCCAGGAGTAAACTTCTTCGAGCCTGCCTCGAAATTAGATTGGTTTTATGCAATGAATAAAGCCATTCATACTCAAGGTCCAAGCTACATAAGAACTCATAGTGGAAAGGTCCCTTACGATTTTGGAGACTTTAATAATCTGCCTTATTACGCAATAAAACCTAAAAATCTAAATCCAGATGGGACAATAATAACAAGTGGAATTATAACAAGAGAAGCAGTAAATGCGGCTCAAGTCCTAAAAGAGCAAGACATTCACATAAATGTGATTAATGTCATAGAGCCAAAAAATCTCACAGACATCTCATCCCTAATTCAGCCGAATAGTCCACTATACATATTATACAACGGAAATCCCGAAGTCTTAAGCTACCCAATCTATAAGGACTTAGTACGATCTAAAAAACAGCCATCAAAAATATATGAGCGCGGATTCTCTCTTGGAGAAACAGGTTCAACGAGTGACCTCTTAACACATCTTAGCTTAGACAGCAGAGGAATCTGCTCACTTATTAGACAAGATAGTTAATCATAAACATTCTTTCTATGACCAAGTCTAATAACCATTACTAATAATTCACTATCTTTAATTTGATAAATTGCCCTATGATCCCCCATCCTTAAACTCCAGAGGCCTGCAAGATTTGCAGTGAGAGGTTTGCCAAGTCTTGGATTTTTTCCCAAATCCTCTAATTTATCAATTATTCTTTCTCGGATGGGCCTATCACACTTTTTTAGAAATCTTTCTGCTTCGTCTGCTAATAACACCTCATAAGGCATTCTAACTTAGCTCCTTCCTTATCTGTCTAAGAGACTTAAACTTGCCTTTATTGAAGTCCTCTATTCCCCGGGCAATTTCTCGCATAGCTTCAGGATCGGACAATATTTCTATAGTTTCCACAAGACTTTCCCTATCGAATTTACTCGGAGCAGATGTATTTACCAATCGAGTAATTAATTCATTATAAGACTCTCTATGATGAATCTTCAACTGATCAAGTTTCTCTTTTAGCTTTTCTTCTATTTGTATTGTTGTAACCATAGATAACTATAGATAACTATAGTATATAAATTTTTCTCTCTTGTGACTATCAAAAAATTAGGCCTTTCCAAGAACTCTTAGGATTCTGCTATATTTCTGCTCGGTCAATTCGTTAAGATCGAAGTGAGCCTGGACAATTCCTCCAAGATCCTGCAAATCTCTTTCATTTCCTTCTTTAAGCTCCAACTCTAGCTCCTTAAATGATCCAGCGCCCAAAACAGCCACATAATCCAAAGTGTATTCAGCAACAAGACTTCCTTTTCGTATATCTCCTTGGTAATTTAGCATAGTCGCGACAGCAACCTCTTCCACATCTCCAGAAATTCCCAATCCCTGTCTTTCCTCTCTGAATAAACTATTAACATCTTGGAGTTCATTTGTCCAATAATTGCCCTCTATCCTATCATGAAGGGGCCCGACTTTCAGATCATATCTAAACTTGCCTTTATGTCTTGCAGGGTCAAATCCTTCTACTCTTCTCAAAGTTCCATCAGCATGATATAAAGAAAGAGAAGGAGTATCGTAATAAGTAAATCTTCTCGATAATACCTCAGGCTTATCAATTTCATATCCGGCAGCAACTACGCAATCTCTCAAAGCATACAAAAATCCCTCATCATCAAATTCCAAAGGCACATCATATTTTTTCTCAACTTCTCTTTCCATTTTCAACTTAAGCATATTCTTCTCCCTCATTTAAAGAAGCATATCTTCCCGTCAATACCAATCTATTTCTTACAGATATTTTATAAGCATTTAAATGATGCTGTATAGCATTATCAAATTCTTCTTTTTTATCAAGCCTTATACAATTCCAATTTCTCCCTACTTGCTGCTTTTCTACAACTTTAATCCTCTCCTCTAGATTATCAGCGGGCTTACTCTCAAAAAAATTAGTTTGTATATTGAACTGTAATTCTTCAAACCGTACAGGTTTAAGGCTTTGTTCATCATATAACTCTCCATCATGAGAGGTATTAATGACAACATCACACCCGTAAAGCAATTTATCCTGAATGTAGTAAATAAAAGCAGAATTTGACACTCTGTCAGGAAATTCTACAGTATATCTCATGTTCTTCCTCCATTTCTTTTGAATAACCCTTGCAATCCAGAGTTTAGAAGAAGCTCATTAGCAAACCATCTATCCATTACAGTATGCATCCTTTCTCCAAGAGGCAGGTCAG
Organism: Nanobdellota archaeon; assembly: GCA_030698805.1. GTDB lineage: Archaea > Nanobdellota > Nanobdellia > Pacearchaeales > GW2011-AR1 > VGKP01. Next base: position 70,761 of record JAUYMA010000009.1, on the reverse strand, counting down.
GGATGACGTGCAATTCGTAGCCCAGACTTTCGTAAGCTTCTCTTATTTTTTGATGAACTAGCAATGCCTTCTCTCTCTTCTCAGCCCTTATCGCAGTGTTCTCATAAGTAGCAAGAGGTTCAAGCAAGAATATTCCTGCATACTCTGCCTTCCTCGCAGCCATTAAAAGTTTCTCGGGAGGTTCAAGTCCTTCAGCAAGAAAGAAACCAATTCCTCCAGGTATCCCCCTATCCTGAAAGCTATATTTTTTTTCCAGTGGAATTTCCCTTTCCCACTCAAGCTGAATATCAAGAACTTTCTCCTGAAAATCTTCCCTGCCTACACTCGCAGGCGTTATTCCTCTCTGTATTAGATATTCAGCAACTTCTCCAAGAGTATAAATTCCAGTCTTAGCTATTTCGTTAAGAAGAGTGCTCTTTCCTGTTCCCCCTCCACCTTCTAAGATGTATTTTCTCGTTTGTCTCCTGCATTCTTTTTGCTCCATGTTAAATAAAATAGTGATAAAGCATACATAAACATCTGTTGATTATATTTCTACAACATTATATTATAAGTAAAGAATACACTAAAATATTATGGAGATGGAACAAACCCTAGTAATGATCAAGCCAGACGGAATGTCTAAAAAGCTAGCCGGCCAAATAATAGCAAAGCTTGAGAAAGAAGGGCTTTCATTAAAAGAGATGAAATTGATGAGTCTAACAAATAAAATCGGAGAGAAATTCTATCAGGATACAATAAAGAATCTTCCGCACCTCAAGAAAGCCCTCTTAGATTATATCACAAGAAGCCCCACTTTAGCCTTAAAAGCTGAAGGAGTAAATGCAATAAACATCGCTCGCGCAATAAGAGGTTCTTCAGATCCTTCGAAGGTTGAGAAAGGATCAATAAGAGGGGACTTTGCAGAAAGAGTGAATCTCAAGGAACTTGCCGGCCAAGGCAGGATCTGGGAAAATATCATGCATGCATCAGGAGATAAGGAGGAAGCACAAAAGGAGTGTGCGCTTATATTCAATGAGCCAAACTGACTTCTTTTACTCTGCTTCCACAAAATTATACATCGCAAGACGTCCCTTAAAACTAGACAGCCGAATTAAAAAAGCTGCGGAAGAGGCAAAAATAAAATTACAATGGGATGATGAGGGCAGGATTACCTTTCTAGACTTTGATGATGCAAAAAAGCTTTTGGAGCTTTTAGGATCTTCAATGTTAAGCCCTATAGAATATTGGAAGGCCTTAGAGGATGCGAAAAGTCAAAATGATGCTAATATGATCGAAGAACTAACTTCTCCAAATTATGGAGAATGGCTAGACAGAGTATATCTAAGAGATGGAACTTTCATTGACCACCCCCTTATAAAATCCCAATACAAATATGCGGGCAAGAAGATAAATGCCCCTATCCCCTCAGGAAGACCTGGCTGGCTTAATCCAGAAAATAATATTGATTTCCAATCCGGTATGCCCTTTAAAATATCTTTATTTAGAGAGAAACATGCAACGAGCTGGAAATACTGGTCTCCAGAATTTTCAGTTACAAAACTATCTGCACTTGCCCCCATAAGAGGATATGTCACTTCAGTAGGCAAGCCCTCTTTTGATCTCGGGATCCCTGTTGATGCACGTCAGCCCGTGCAGATGCTGAGGGAATGCAGAAATTCTCCTTTAGAACCTCCTTTGCCACAAAAGATATTAGATGAAGCTCAAGAGATAATAAATGAATACTCAAAAAAGGAAAAGGATATTGGCAAGTGTTTGGATTTCATTAACACCTATGGAAAACTATTCAGAGAATCAAAACAAAATTTAATATATAAAATACGCGAACATTTACTAGATATTTTAGGAAGCCTAAAAATAGAAGCAATCTCCAAGAACAACCTAAAATTAATTGCAGAAATAGACAAGGCTACAGATTCTTTTCTAGGAAAGAAGATAAATGCCACATTCAATGAATTCCTAAAATTTATCAAAAGCAGCAGGAAAAGACTAGATATGGCTCTTTCTTCCAAGAAAGATATTGTTTTCGTCATGGGACATAAAAACCCTGATACTGATACAGTCATAAGCTCTCTATTTGAAGCCTGGAGAAATCACCTCTTAGACGGCCAAAAAGTCACTTATGTTGCAGCACTTCAAAGCAAAAAAATGCCTCCTGAAATAAAAGCTCTGCTAGGAAAAGAAATAACAGAAAGCATGCTAAAAACAAGTGAAGAAAATTACAACAGGGCCAAAGTATCTGGCTTAGCTCGTTGGATCTCCATAGATCAAAACCGAGAGCCGGAGATTCAGAAATATTTTATCTCAATTATTGACCATCATGCAATTTCCTCAATTGCAGCAGTACAGGACATTTCTAAAACAATTGAGGCCATAGGTTCCTCTTCTGCATTAGTAGTGCAAAAAATGCTGGGAATGAGTGTTGAGATAGATGAAAGAACAGCTTTTCTCCTTTATGGAGCAACTCTCATGGATACAGAAAATAGGATCCCTCATAAGATGACTCCAAAAGACAAAATCATAATGGACTATCTTAAACATAAATCAGGTATTAAAGAGTCTTTGCTATACAAAAAGCTCATGTCTCATCTTCTTCATACGAATGATCCAGAAATATTATTTAGAAGAGACTATAAAGAAGATTGGGGATTCGGCTTTGCGGTTGCTAAGATTAAAAGAGGCTTTTCAAAACAGGGCAGAGTTCTCAAGCAGAATTTATTCGATAAAGCAGTAGGGCATGCTAAAAACAATAATATTGAAAAAAATCTTCCTTTAACAATATTAAGAATTACAGACTATGAAGAAGACAATAGTACTGTTAATCGGGAAAGAATTTATACAATATTTAACAGCGACGCATCAAAAGAATTCAAAAATGCAGTAATAAATGCGATGACAAGCCTTATTAAGTTTGAATTTGGAAAAATAAAAATAAAAAAGAATAGGGAGTACATTGAATTTTGGGGTACAGGTATGCAATTATCCAGAAAGAAAACTGCCCCCATCTTGGAACCAATAGTGAGGGCATTTAATGAATACTTCTACTCGCCCTCAATAAAGAAATACATAAAAAGAGATTTTCTTCAGAAAAATCCCTTGGTAAAAGATGCTGCTTCTAAAATAAAATTAGAGCTCTCGACTGATCTGCATCAAAGAATAAATTACATAACTTATCCAGAAGCAAAAATGCTCGGAAATAAATTAGGATTTTCTATGCTCTCCCTCAAAGAGTATTGGCTCTCATTGGAAGATGCCGTTAAAATAAAAGATATTCAGATGATAGACAGTCTGCAAGGATCAAACTTTGTTGAATTCTGGGATTCCGCTATAATAAACAAAAAAGTTTGCATAGACCATCCTAAGATAGTCTTAAAAAACAAATCTTACCAGATTACTGGAAAAAAGAAAAAAGTATCTCTCCCGTATGCAAGCCCGGGTCTTACTCATCCAAAATATATAGATAAAGTGACAGGTATCCCAAAGAAAATACTGCCTCCAAATAATTATGGCAACCCTGAATTGTGGAGATATTGGGCTCCAGATGCAAATTTAGTTATTCCCACTAGAAGCTATATCTTCCTCCTCAAACAGCCTTGTTGGGATGGTAAAGTGCATATTGAGGATAGTTTCCCAAACTTGGGAATAAGGCCATGTTATACTAAACCTAAACTTCCAAAATTAAGAGTGCATACAAAAAATAAGAATCTAATTATAGAAATAGGAAAAGAAGGAGAAATAATCAAGTATATTTGGAAGCGCGGAGAGCAAGAAGCAGAAGCCTTAACCAACCTCCATTAATTCTTTCCATTAATGTTGAAGAAGATTCTACAACATTAATTTATTTATAAAATTCTCCAAAGACTAATACAATGGAGGACCAAAAAATGGCAGGAAACAGAACGCAAGACGGGCTCAGCTTAGCAGGCATCCTGAAACTGGCAATCAAAGCAGGGATAGAAGTAAGGCAGGGTGGAAAACACCCCTACAATCTTCTCTACCCCAACATGAGGCCTTGCCCCTTAGCCACCTCAACACATGGAAAAAGAATGGTAGCTCCCTGGCTGGCACAGGCACTCGGTAAAGAAAGGAAGCAGGTCTACGAAGCTCTTCAACGCGGATACTGGGACTAGCTTAATAGCTAAATGGAAAATAAGAAGGAACTAGAAACAAAAATTGCCGAGCTCAAGCAACGCTACACTCGCCTGGCTCTAAACTGCAAAGCCGCAGGATTAAGAGTGAATCAGGACACAGTAGCAGACTACCTAAAAGAAATAGAAGCTCTAAAAGCAAGACTCTAAAGATAAAATGGGAAAGGGCTAATGAGGCTAATATTCCCTCAGCCTTTTATCATGCATCTGTCCAAAATCTAGAGAATTATAACTAAAGTCATATCTTTGATCTCCTTGCTCTTCTTTCCCAAAAATAGAACGCCAAAACTCTTTAGGAAAGCTATTCCAATATTCCTTATCTTCGAACGGATTTCCAATAGATTCTTTAAAATCTCTGGGCAAATGCCTGAATTCATTACGATAGTCTCTAAATTGGCTAGTGATTGAGCAGCCAGATGACAAAGAAAGCGTGCTCGCAAGCAAAATGCCAATTAAACCTTTTTTTAATTTCATACTCGATAAAATTTCAATGACTATTTATGCATTTGTCTACTTAGATATAGATATTTTCAGATTTATCTTGAAGGAGCTAGTCCCAATAAAGAAAGAGCATTGAAAAAATCAATATGCCATTTATGTAAACTTTCTCTCCAGCCAGTTACTGCTTCTATAAATAAAGGATTCTCTTCAAATCTTGGATCACTCAGGGGATGCACGGCAATTTTAGGAATCTTCTCAATTGACTCTGATTGAAATATATCTAAAGCAATATTGATGTAAAGTGATCTCTTAGGATCATAGTTCCAAGCTTGGGCGTGAGGAGTATAAGTCAGTGTAGGCATATACGTCCCAGCACGAAGTTCTAAATCTGGACAAAGCAAAGAAACAAGAGTTGCAGCCTCAACACAGGAATCATCCGGATAGCCTTCAATGCTAGTCTCCAGAACTGCTCTTGCAAGTACTAAATTAGAATAATAAGGCAGAGTATGTGGGAGCATGGCTTTGAGAAAAATTAATAGTATATAAAAGTGGTCATCAATGGAGAGTCTCAGATAAAAATCTGTTTATTACATGAAAACATCATCCGGAACAGGCATTCCCTTGCCTTTCTCCAAGTAATCCTTCAGACTAAGCAGAAAGAATCCCCAGCGAGAGTTGCACTCTGCATAGAAATCATCCGCTTTCTTAAATCCAACATGAGAAAAATCAATTACAGTCATTTTTTTATTATCATAAAATTCAACAACTTCTTCCTTAAGGTCAAAGATTATATTTGTCCCTGCCCAGCTCCACTCGCCTGGCCCATCAGCACTTTTCCATTCTACATTTTTATTTTCCTCAAGCTTAGTAACTTTAAACTTGCTGGCAAATTTATCATCTGAAAACCCAAATCGTAGAACACTACCCGCTTCGCCATTACCTTCTTCAAAACTCGACCATTTAGTCCACCATCCCTTTAAACCTTCAATAGTCGTAAGGGCTTCAAACACTCTTTCAATAGGTGCCTCAATTCTTATTTTATGAATTATATCTGCCATAACAATAATATAGAAAAATTAGTTTAAAGGGGTCAGGTAATTAAATTACATAGTCTTTCTTCAGAATAAATAAATATTAACAAAAATCCATATAACCTAACAAATTAAAAAGCACATTGATTAATTTTAAATAGATTATTTATTAGATTAAATTATGAAATTAGATCAAGATGTTGCCTCCCTACTCCAATTTATAGCCATCATTTTAGGTGCATTGATTGGACTAGTTATAGGGTCCAAATTAAATTTTACGTTTAACTCTCTGATATTATCCGTTTTGATTTCTATGATCCTGACCTTTTTTATGATTTCATCAATAATATTCATCTCTTTTTTTATCCAGAATCGGCCTAATAAAAAAGAAAAAGATGATCTGAAATGGAGCGATAAAAGAAAAGAAGATTATGTAAAAGTGATTAATATAAATCATCCAAAATATTCTTCAATGTTTATGGGAGCTTTATTTGTTGCGGGAGGAATATTTGTAGCGTTAGTGGATATTGTTAAAGACTATCAAACATGGAATTCAGGCCAAATAATATTATCTATTATCTCAACAGGATTATTCTTAATATTTTTAATTTTAGCTTTTAGATGGTGGGTTATGCTAAGAAAAGATATACCTCTTCTCATGTATTGTCTCAATTAGAGAGACTTAATAATCCATATAAAAAAGTAATTAATTTATATAAGCTTTATTAAAATCCAATCATTCAAAATAAACTAGCACTCTCTCAACCAATCGGCCCTTGTTAAAAGTCACTGCTCCGGATAAACTGCTCAAATCAAAATTTCTTCCAATAACATAAGTTGCATAATAAGAATATATTCCAGAACGCAAGTTATGGGGGAATCCCAAAGCGCCAGTAACTTTATCCTGTGCAGATTCTAAAATTTTCCTTCTTTCGGCCTTATCCAGATGCAACCATGCTTGAAATGGCATATCTCCCTGCAACCCTACAGTAATATTAGAGGCCCTAAAATAATGAGTTGTAGAGTCCATTTTATCCCATTTTACTTCATATTTAATACCTGCTTCAGCAAGTCTGCCAATTGCAATTTCATGTGAAACTCCATCTTCAAGAGTCAATCCTTTAGGAAGTTCTTTGATTTTTTCATTCATTTTATAATTCCCCAGAAATCGCTGAGGTCAAATCACCTCAAAAATTTAACAAATCACCAGTTTAAATTCCTTTCTGAGTAAGATTTCTTGAATATTCGGCCTGAATAGTCAATACGTGCATTTAAATAAAGATTCATTCTTATATCAAGATGAAAGCAAAAAATATGCCTTGCCCTAAACTATATATGAGGGGAATAAGAAAAACTCCTTCAAAAAGAAGATTTGGAAAACTGATTGTAAGATCCAGAAAGATCTAATTACTGTCTTTTTTTTCCATATATCTTAAGAAAATATCTAATCTTTATTATTTTGTTAGAAATAAGGGGCAAGATTCCGCACTCTAAAAATATAACTGGAAAGATTAACTTCCCCCGCCTATGAAGATACTTACGGCAAGCTCTGCCCATATATAGACAAGGATGACCAAAACCGCAAGACCTATGACAATTCTGTATTTTTTATTGTTAGTTCTGCTAACTAAAAACTCGTATACCAGGCCTGCTCCAAACAAAAGGACTCCGGCAACAACGAAATCTGAAAGAGACCACACCACTTCAGATGTAAATTGCATGGCTATCAAAGGTACTAGTAATATAAGCACTGTCACGATTGTAAAAATTAAGATATTTTTACCTTTCATCAGAAAATAGTATATTCTTCCATTTTTAAATGTCATCAAGATTAAATATTTTACGAATTAAATTTGTAAAAATGTTTACGCCCCGACCGGGAATCGAACCCGGACCCTCGCCGCGACAGGGCGATGTTCTAGCCGGTAAACTATCGGAGCCTAAAATTTCTTAGCAGATTCGATTTTTAAATCTTTACTTATGATTAAATAAGTAAAAATGGTAGGATCTTCCCTAAACTTTAAAAAGCCTCAAGACAAGTCTTAAACATGGAAGGGGCAGTAGAAAAAAACAAATCTAATAAGACTACTCTTATAGTTGGGATCATTATCATAGTCTTGGTTTTAGGCTTGTTCACCAATGGATTTGGCTTATTCGGAGGGGGTAAGGGAGAAACATCACAATTAGAAATTGGCGATTCTCCAGTCTTAGGAGATTTAAATGCTCCAGTCACAATTTATGAATTTTCCGATTTTTCATGCCCCTATTGCGCAGCAGCTTCAGGCTACAATGATCAATTGATAAATTCTTTAAAATCAAGATTTCCTAATTGGGAAGCCCCTCTTCCAAATATAAAGAAAGAATATGTGGATTCCGGAAAGGTCAAAATAGTTTTCAAGTACTACCCTGGCCATGGTTCTGGAAAACCTGCACACTTAGTTGCTTTAGCTCTTCAAGAACAGGAATTGTTCTGGCAATTCCATGAAGCGGCTTTTGAGAATCAGGAAGATACTGGAGACTTAACAAAGATGAAAGAGCTAGCAAGGCAAATAGGAGCTGACATGAATCAATTAGAATCTTCCTTAAAGAACAATATTGGCAAATATGAGGGCCAACTAAGAGAAGACACCCAAATGGGCAGGAAAATAAATGTCCGAGGAACCCCCTCATTTGTGATTGAAGGAGAGAGAATAGAAGGTGCAGCTTCGTTCTCAGAATTCAAGAAAATAATTGACAGGAAACTAAGTTAATTTCTAGATAAATAAAATTAATCCTTCATGTAATAATCTTCCCATCTTCTTACGTCCCTTTCATCAATGATTATTCTATTGTCACTTTTTCTCTTTTCCTTGTAGCGAACTCTGACAAAGATGCCATAAAACAAACCCGCAATCATGCCTGATAAATGAGCTATATGCCCTATATTGCTAGGAATAAACAAGCCAATTAAATCTCCTGCCGCCCAAACAAATCCTGCAATGAGCATAGGCATAGGAAATCCTGCCGCCCAAACAATCATGCCTGGCCGGATTACCATAAGAACTCCGAAGACCCCATAAATTGCTCCAGAAGCCCCTAAGGAAGAATCATAGAAATTAATTCCTATAAGATTGGCTATTATTCCGGAGATAAAAAAGACAAGCACAAATTTTCTTCCCCCAATGAACTTCTCTAAAAGGCTCCCAAATAATGCAAGAGCAAACATATTATAGAGAAGGTGTCCAAAGCTCCCATGCAACAACAAAGAGCTCGCGAATCTCCAAGGTTCTTGCCAACTCATCTTATTAAGAATAAATAGATCAGTAAAACCTAAAATAAAACTCTGTAAAACAAAGGCAATTATACAAATAACCACAATTTTTAAGGCATAAAATCTAAATTTCATTTAGGGACTAAAAATTAGGATTTAATTTTAAATCATCAGAGGTAATTCTCTCTCTGGCAAGGTCTACTGCAAGGCTCTTGAAGTCATTCAACCCAAAAATACCTCCGAAAATAGCAAATATATTCAGAGAGAGTATGCCTAAAATTAGAGAGGTTTTAGCTCCAGAGTACAAAGAATGTGAGTATCTCATTTTATAAGCAGCCGCCAGCATCCACACTCCCAAAATACCTATGTAAAGCATAGCCCCTATATGGACAAAGTAAGTAAAGTAATCGGGACTTTCAAGTTCTAAAGATTCTAAAGCAATAAGTATGATCCTAACTATCAATCCTGCCATGGCTATAAGATTAACATATCCTCCAATAGCTGCCAAGTAAAAGCCTGCCCTAGAACCATCCTCAACCATGCTTAAAATTGCCCCCAAGAATATATAAAGATAACTGATGATAGAGTGTCAAAAAGTATAAAAGTATTTTATTACTGTTAAAATCATGAATATTGATATAGGATCCGTAAAGGGATTTCAAGATTTTCTTCCTCCAGATTCTCAAAAAAGGATAGAAGTAAGAAAGATCATTGAAAAGAATTTTAGAAAATATGGATTTTTGCCCATAGAAACCTCCATAGTGGAGTTTGATGAATTAATGCGTCCTGATATCTTAGAAGGAGAAGATGAGGCAGTTTCAGACAGATTTAGGCTGAAGGATAGGGCCGGCAGAAATCTTGGATTGCGTTATGAATTGACTTTCCAGCTTTCAAGAATCTTCAAACAAAATCCAAACATTAAGCTCCCAATAAGGTTCTCCCAAATAGGGGCAGTATTTAGAGACGAACCGACTAGTCCAGATAGATTCAGGCAGATAATCCAATGTGATGCAGATATTATTGGAGATTCAACATACCTTGCAGATGCTGAATGCCTTGCCATGCTGTCCTCTATTTTAAAAGAATGTAAGATAGCCGCAGAGATACAAGTCAATAATAGAAAACTTCTCTCATCTATAATAGAAAGCGTAGAAATAAAAAATGTAAAACAAGTCATGAGAGAATTAGATAAAAAGGACCGAATTGGAGAGGATATGATGAAGCTTAACCTAAAAAAATACGCTGATTCAAATCAAGTTCTTAGTTTATTGAAATTGCTAGAAAAAGATTTTCTTTTCTTTAAAGAAAATGCTTTCGAAGGTGCAGAAGAATTAGAAGGATTAATGATAAAAGCAAGGAAATACGGAGTTTTGCTAAAATTTAATCCATTAATGGTCAGGGGACTGGGTTATTATACTGGAAATATATTCGAAGCTATAATGCCGGGCAGAGGTTCTTTAGCTGGAGGTGGAAGATATGACCGGATTGCCGGAAAATACCTAGACCGAGAAATTCCGGCAGTAGGCCTCTCTCTAGGATTGGAAAGAATTTCCCAAGTCGCAAAAGTAGAAATCTGCCCTCCAAAAACAATGATAATTTCAATTGAAAAGGAATCCGAAACAATAAAGCTGACTAGAAAATTGAGGGAAGCTGAAATATCTTGTTTTCCCTGTTTTGAGAAAATAGAAAAAGCTTTAGAAATAGCTGACTCTCAAAGAATTCCCTATGCTATATTCATAGGTGAAAATGAAATAAAAAAGGGTAAATATAAATTAAAAGATATGCAATCTGGAAATGAAAAGATGATAACTGAAAAGCAATTAATTGCAGAATTACAGAAAATTGAATTAATTAAGTAAAATTTTGTATTCGTTTCTCCATATCTAGAAATTAGCTATTCTTCATCTAAATCAACTTCTTCAATATTTTTGCTCTTTTTTCTAGCCCGGGCAGGTCCTTCTTCATCTTCTTCGCCCTCCTCATCGCCATCCTTGGCTTTTTTGATATCTTTCATAATTTTCTCCTCTTCCATCATTTTTGCCATTTCTTCAGCAGCCTCTTTCTTCATAGCTTCAAGTAAATCAGCATTTTGCTTTTCATAAAGATGTTTTAAAAGAATCCAAATTTCGTCTAAATGCTCTTCCTGTTCAAGCCAAACTTTCTGCTGATTATCTAAATGTAAAAGCGGAACAAAAGTAGAAACTCTTTCTTCACTTTTTTCACCTGCTAATTCTGAAAAAGCCAGCCTGTCTTCTCTTTTAGAGAATACCTCTTCAATTTTAGCATAAATTTCTTTTATTTTGTCCTGCAGATTTATCCTATTCTTTGGAATCGCAATGGAAGTCTCGAATTCCTGCTGCTTTGTGAGAACAATTCTTTTAATTCTACGATTCTCAGTTTTGATAGCCTGCCCGAGCGCTTTCATAAGTTCTTCTAGAGTGATTTTTTTATATCGAGGCAAAGGTGTTCTTACGACCAATCCCGGGATTTCTTCATCAAGTTCAATCCTTTCTTGAACATATTTTTTCTCTTCTTTCTTGCCGAAAAGAATAGCATCTAAGCCAGGGAGATCATGATCAAGCAAAATCTCAGACTTCATTCTAAGAAGCAATGAAGCTGCCAGCAATACCTTGCTAGAAACGAAAAAGTTAGCTTCCTCCAGCTCTCTCACCCTCACTAGATACTTTTGGGCCAGTAAGGATAGATCAATATCCCACGGATCGAGCTGCTCGGTGTTAATAAGATCATAAATGATCGCTTGCCAGCTTAATTTATCCCCGAAGAGAAGATCATGGATTTGCTCTTGTCCCACTCTCTGCGCAGGGTTTATGGCTTCGCTATTTAAAATATTTTTATCCTCTTGCTCTTCATTCATTATTCCTTAAAATTAGAAATGTTTATATTCTTGCCTATACCAATATATGAATCTGTATCCATTTAATAGTTACAACAACCGAAAGCTTTAAATAGTATAGCTACTACAGAATAGTATCACCTCTTTTTTCCCAGAGGAGGACGTTCAGCCTATCTATTTATAGCGGGTTGGGCCTCTTCCTCATGGGTTTATAATCAATTAAATGATTGAGAGTCTTTGATAACTATACTCCTATCTAAATTTAGGAACAGATAGATCAGACAAATTCTAAGAGTTATCCCTTCTAAAACAGGGCACGAACACTAGAGATCTAAGAGGTGAATCATATTACAAAATAAAAGAAACAATTTTCTTAAGCCTGTTGTTCAAGCAAATAATTGACCCCAAATTCCTTCGCAAGTCGTTTGCCAATACCATTAGGCAAACTATTTTCCACAACATAATCCCTTACTAACTCAGCAGAAATTTCTACATCGTGAAGGGGCCTTTGGAGATGGCGCGCACCATATCTTAGCATCTCTCCCCTAACATGAGTATCAGCATCGCTATCAGGCAACTCATTCTCAAATAAATATCTCCAAACAACCCTGTCTGGACTTTTTTCATAACCTAATGCGTCCACAGTTTCTTTATGAAAAGGAGATGTGGCTCTTCCAGATCTTGCATCTTGAGCAATGTGAAAGAGATAACTCACTGTAGTTGGAGTACCAATATCATACCCTGCTTGGGCGCTTAATTGCCACTTTTCCCGCGCAATCAATTGATATAAATTAGAGGCCATATTAAAAATTGCATTATGTGCTTTTTAAAGTTTATTATAATGTGATTACTTTAAAGTTGTACCTAAAAAGGACTTATTTCTTCGAGAATTCAGTATATTTGCACTTTCCGCAAACAAGGCGATCCTTATGCGTAGCTAAGAATATTCCTGGCCCGCATCTTGGGCAGGATCTTGCCTTTTGAATATCATCGCCATTTACTTTATATAAGGAATATTTTTTGCTAGTGGGCTTGTTCTTATGAGGTTTCTTGCCCTTCTTCTCTTTATTAGATCCTCCGAATGACGTTGCCATTTAAGCAGCTGCTCCTTTCGTCTTTTCTTTCTTCTTCGGTTCAGTCCTGTTTTTATCATTAACAGAATCATAAATAATAGCTTCGATAAGGAAAGTCTTATGGCCAAACTTTCCATAAATTCCTTTTACCACTATCACATCTTCAGAGGCCTTGTATTCCTCTGCAATCAACTTGGCTGAAGTCTCAAAACTTGGCGTACTATCCGCTTCTACAATTGCTTTGAGTTCTCTTCTCTTCAATAAATCATTTTTAAAATCGCTTATCAATTTCATCCTAACTTCACTGCATAAGTTCCCTTTTGCTTAATATTTAAATTTTTAGCTATCTCGGATTGTTCAGGGTTTGTTATAATTATCTTACCCTTGAAATTCGTTGTTGTTTCTTTAGACTGACAATTAGGGCATTCATCCCCCTCATAAATTCTCTTGCAACTCTTGCATACTCTTTCTGCAGGCATTATTTCTTGCCCCCTTTAGAACCCTTATCCGCTTTCTTAGCGGCTGCTTTTGCGAAGTTTTCTTTCTTCTTTTTATCATCTTTTAGCCAGTCTATTTTACCCAACCCTGGCTGCCTCATAGTTAATCCTATCTTCATCTCGCCAGATTTGAAGCTTATAGCCACAATTCTTGCCAGGCATTCATCTCCCTTGGATAGATTTCTCTTTGAACTCTTTCCAGACAACGATCCTGTTTTGCTTAAAGAAACATAATCTTCCATAGTCTGTGAAATATGAATCATTCCTTGGCTAGGCCCTATTTGCATGAATGCTCCGAAACTAGTTATTTCCATAATAGTCCCATGTACTAATTCATGAAGTTCAGGTTTCCAAGCAAGAAGTTTGAATCTGGATTTATAGAAGGGGGCTCCGTCGCCAGGAATAATAACTCCGTCGTCAACTTCATCAACGGAAACAATACTTATAATGTGCCCTAATTCCTTGTTGACTTTGTCTACGTAGCTCTCGTTTAATTGCTTTTCAACTGCTTCTTTTGTAGGTAGACCAAAGTGTCTAGGCTCTACTCTAACATGATCTTCTACTTCTAATAGGTAAAACATTTTCTCACCAAGATAATAGTTCAAGAAAATTTCGATTTAAAAAGGTTCCTATTTTCATCTTCTCAAATATGGCTTCTCAAAAAGGGCTCGAGCATACTTTTTTTGGTGAAAAAGGAATTAGAGGGAGTGTTAACTTATCGGGACTTAAAATGGCTGTTAAGTGACGGGACTTTTACATTAAACCCAACAGTTGAAGTAAAAAGCCTAATGTAATAAAAAAGAAACCAATAGAATTCCATAAGTGCTTTGGCGGGATAAACCCTTCAACTATAACTATGTGATTCCATTTAAAGTGCCATTTATGAGTTTGTGTATTCTTCCAAAAAGGTCTTCTACCCATCCACCAATATCTTTTTGTCCAAGGATTATCATATTTTATTTGATGCCATTTCCCAAAGAGAGTTACGAAAATCAAGATAAGAGAACCTATAAAATTAAGAATTAATCCTAAGATTTCTAAACTCATTTTATTATATTCCTGATTTAAGTCTATTGTCCTGTTTGCAAAGCATTTGGCAGTTTTTTGCTATTGTTTGCCCGCCTTCGTGCCAAGGTTTTATGTGGTCTGCTTCCATTTCCTCTATTTCAAAATGCTTCTTACACTTTGGACAAATGCCTTTTTGCCTTTCATATGCTTCTCTTTTTTGATTATCTGTAAAAGCACGAATACTTAGGTATCTCTCATTTCTTGTTAAAGCGTATGAATAGATGCCTGATTTTTTTGTAACGTCATCATCTTGCATTAATTCAGTTATATCTTTTTCAAGCTTCTTTGCATCAAGTTTTTTATCTTTGAAATCATTAAATAAAACTCCCCAAGGGACAGCTTTCATTTCTTTGCGATATTTAGGAAAGGTTACTTTTACCCAATTTATAACTGCCTGAAAATATAGCCATAATTCATTCGCATTAGGGTCATGTTGATGCTTTGACATATAATCCTCTATCTTTCCTTTTGAAATCCAATCAATCGCTGTTTCAAAATACTCCTGACGAATTGCAGAGCCACTTAAATAATCGTCACCTATTTTTGGTCGGCTATTCTTAGAAAAATAGCGTTTAGCATCAGAAACCCATGAACCCGAATAAACAGCATTTCTCAACTCTTGGTCGGTAAGCTGTTCTCCAGCAATATTAATTGTTCTAAACCATTCTAATTTCTCGCTGTCAGTTCCAGAACACAAATAAATCATCAATGGATACTTTAAAATTTTTTCCTTCTTATCTTTTGGAAGATTATGAAATGCCAACCCATTAATTGAGAAGTCGCCAGCAACATATTGACAAAGCGAAATTGTTCTCTGCTGTCCGTCTATTATCTCAAATGTTCCATCATCACGCACTGCCCAATACATTACATTAAGAGGAAAATCTTTTGTAATTGTGTGGATAACAGCATCACGCTGTTTGTCCTTATAGACAAATTCTCTTTGGAATGGCGGACGAATATCAAGTTTGCCACCGAACCCAATAACACCTGCTTCTGCATTGTCTTGATAACCCTCAGATAATTCGCCAACGGTAATCTTTTTGAGTTCTATTTTCATAGACTAATACCCAAAACCAATTATTTAAATTCTTTTATTCCTTATAAAAATCCTGCTATACATTCTCTTTCCTTTGATATAACCTCTGCCTTTTTCAATTTTTAAATCATATTCATTGCCTATAATCTCAAATTGTTCTGGGTTGTATTTATCCAAAAAGCTAATCGGAACACCCATAACTCCCTTATAATCTACTGGAATATCTTTTGTTTTATCAACGTTTATAGCATTGTAATTATCATACTTAGGATATTCATTTTCATTTCCATAGTATTTTTTGTAAAGTATTAAGTCTTCGTGCCTTTTCCCTATTTCTAAATTAGTAAACCAAGTCACATTACGGAATTTAACAAGTCCTGTTTCCTTATCATATACCCCATTTGCGAAATCCTTTGTATGAAATATTTTAAAATATGCATTGCCGTTATTGAAACCATATCCCAACCACAACTTATTCTCTTTTATTAGCTTGAATATTTCTTTATAGGATATGGCATTCAGACTGCCAATAATTATAAATTTCTTATTATATTTTACTAATTGAGAGACATATTCTCTAAATAACGAAAAAGGCGGATTGGTGACAACAATATCGCTTTGCTTTAGTAGTTCAATACACTCTTGGCTACGGAAATCTCCATCGCCCTTTAAATGCTTAATTCCGATTTCTTTTGGGTCTGGAACATTATTCTTATTTTTGTCTCCAGTATATTCTAAGTAAATAGCTTTTTCAGATTTGTTCGCACTAAACAAATTCATCTGTTGATTTTTATAGCATGTGGTAATCAATTTCTTTAAGCCTAGTTGCTCAAAGTTGTATGAAAAATAATGAAAGAAACTACTTATACGAGGGTCATCGCAATTACAAAAAATAACTTTATTTTTAAAATACTCTTTGTAATGTTTTAACTCCCTTTCAATATCAGCCAACTGGGTATAAAACTCGTCATTTTTAATAGCGTTAGCTTTATTGAGCGTTTTATTTAATGATTTCTGCTCCATTTTATTTTGTCTTAGGTATTTGTGATGATATAGAATCCAAGAAAACATTCCATCCAGTATAATTCTTTATCTCTGTTTCTAATGGTTGCTTCTGTATTAAGCAATCATTTATCAAGTCTAAGTCATTTTGTTGTAATCTCTGGCTCAAAAACTTTATTGCTTGATGCCAATCTAACCCTTCTGAAACTGGAATATTTGTTATTACACCATCAGTAATGTCAAATCCGTATCTAACTTTTTGTGTGTTAGACTTTGTAAATTTCTTTTCTTTATTGTCATAGCAGTATATATCCTCTGGCTTCAAGTCCTCTAATTTTTCATAATCCATTGCAAAGTTTGACCTTTGGGAGAACACATCTCCACCGAAAAGCGTAAAAGCAAAACTTCCCGCAACCTGTAAATGTCTGCTCATTACTCTTGGAAAATTAAAGCACATAATTAAAGCACAGTCTTGTCCTAATTTTAATTTTGCATTTAAAGATTTCATAAAATTAACATTTATTAGTTCAACACTATCTGTTAATTCATAACAAGAAACACCCAAAAAATGAGAAGACTTTAATTCACTTTCAAATATTATAGGAAAATGTCTTATATCATGTTTTGTAGACAAAACTATTATTATTTCTTGGTCTTTTGACAAATAAGACAAAGCCTTCTGTTTATATGTGTCTAATTCATCTAAACTTGCAGTTACAGGAACATAAAGCGGAACAATATCTGTTTTTCTTAACAAATCTCTAAAATCTTCAAACGATTCATCCCAACCTAATGAAGACCACTGAGATTGATTTCGTTGATTAAACGGAATGAAAAAACGATTACTCTGGTCTGCATGTTTCTTAGCCTTCTTTAGTCCAGTAAGTTCCCATTCCTCATTAGATTTGTTCCATTCCAAATGCTGTGTCTGAAATGGAGTATCTATAATAGACTTGTTTAATTTAATTCTATTTTTTTCACAAACATATATAGTATTTGAAACAGCAATTTTCCTACTAAAAAATATCCCTTTATCAGTCACAATTCTTTTTAGAATAATTCCTGTCTCTTCATCTATTGCTTCAACTTTTATTTCTTTTATTTTCATTTTGATGTAATTTCTTTTAAAATCTGATTTGGTTCTTTGATAGTATAAATTCTGATTCTTGCATCTTCTTCACCTTCTCCTCGTCTTATATCTATCCATTCTGCTTTTTTTAGTTCATTCAAAAAAACACTTATGGTAGTTTTCTCGTCTGGTTTTAAAACTGCTTCTATCTGTTCATAAGACATTTCTCTGCCCTCATATTTTTTCCAGAGTTTTGATAATCTCTCTTGCACCCATTTTGGAATTGGTTTAGCCATACACTTACATTAGTCCTATCCTTATTTAAATCTTTCGTAAATTTTTCAGTTTAGAAAGATTTATAACGTTAAATTAACGTTAATATAACGTTATGGCAAGGCTAACAATTAATAAAAATGGTCAAGCAACAATCACAATTCCTAAGGATGTGATTGAAGCTACTGGATGGAAAAATGGGACGAATCTGTATATTGGTAAGAATAAGGGAGAGAATACTTTATTCATAGAAAGAAATGGAGATAATAAAAAATGAATTTTTGGGATATGCATGATTTGGCTTTAATTAATTTAAGAGAAGAAGCTATTAAAATAACTGAAGAATTTGAAGGAAAGAATATATCTGATAAGGACTATCAAAAAAAACTCCACAACTTACTAAATGAAAAATTGGGAAAACAAACTAAAGCACTTACAAAAGAGTCTATATCTACAACCCTACAAGGCATATCTTTTCCGAATAGAAAGGTTTAAATACATTAGTGAATAGCTAATGTAATGAAAACAGAACAACGAAACCTAATAACCTCCTCTAATTTGAGAGAACAACGAGCAAAAGCTATTTTAGAGAAGGGCAACCCTTCACAAATAGATGAATATACTTATTTAGTGCCTTCGCAGTTTGACAGCAATAAGAAGTATAAGGTTACACATATTGATGGCTATACCTGTGAATGCGAGGATTTTAAGCGAAGATGTCAAGGTCAAGGATTATATTGCAAGCATATCAAAGCCATACTTATCTTTGAAAAAGTAAAAAATGCCTATGAAGTAGAAACTAATGTTAAGCCAGAAATAGAATTAATCTTAGAAAAGCCATTAGAAAATCATTGTCCTTACTGCAATTCTTCGGAATTGATTAAAAGAGGAGTAAGACTTACACATTTGGGAGAGAAACAGAGATATAGCTGTAACACGTGTAAAAAGAGGTTTGTTCTCTCTGCTATTCCAAAAATCAAAGGCAATGCAAAGTTAGTATGCTTAGCAATGGACTGCTATTATCGTGGCTTGTCTTACAGAGATATATCTTATCAGTTCCAGCAATTTTACAACTTTAATATTTCACACGTTACGATTAGAGAATGGGTTTTGAAGTTCAGTCAAATAATGGAGAAATATAGCGAAACTATAAAGCCCGAGATAAAAGGCGTTTGGAACGCAGACGAAACCTTGATACTCACGAAAAGAGGCAAGGATTTGAAAAATCCTAATAAAGAATTTGATTATGTTTGGAATTGTATGGATAATAAAACTAAATTCCTTCTTGCTTCGGAATGTTCAGGTCGTTCAAGAAGTTCAAAAGATGCACAGCGCGTTTTTGAGGAAGCATTAAAGCAAAATGGTAAGATTCCTTTCCAAATAATAGTAGATGGCTATGCAGGTTATCAAGATGGTTGCAGGAAAACGTTTAGGAATTGGGGAGATGAAAGAAAAGTTAAGTTTACATCAATCAAAGGCAAGAGAAAAGAGATTAACAATAACGCAATAGAAAGTCATCACTCACACCAAAAAGAGTTTCATAAGATAAGAAGAGGGGTTAAGGAAGTTCAAACTTACCAAGATGGTTTTAAAGTATTTCATAACTTCGTAAGAAAGAACGCAAGACAGGGTTTAACTCCTGCCGATAAATGCGGAATAGGAATTAGGGGGAATGCTTGGGAAACAATGCTATTGAACTCAATTAAACAAAAAGTCCCGAACTTAACAGGACAGGAGAAAATGCCTGAAAGTCCCTAAGACCTAACACTCCCGGAATTAGATAGTTTTATAAATCCTATAAACATTTACTAATTATTAAGAAAGCCTAGCTTTCTTAGAATTGTAAGGAGTAAGCAAAATAATGAGCAAAAGGTTGTATGTTGGAAACCTCCCTTTTAGCGTAAATGCGGAGAAGCTAAAAGAACTTTTCTCTGCCTACGGCCAGATCGAAGAAGCTACTGTTGTTATTTTCAAAGACACTGGTAGATCGAAAGGATTTGGCTTTGTAACCTTGACCGACGATGCCCAAGCTGACAAAGCTCAGCAGGAAATGAACGGCAAAGAGATCGAAGGAAGACAGATAAAAGTTAACGAAGCTGCACCATTTGACCCTGACAAACCTCGCGAGAGACGTGGAGGATTTGGCGGCGGAAGAGGCGGTGGCGGCAGATTTGGCGGCGGAAGAAGACCATTTAACAGGTCATTCGGCGGCAGAAGGGACGACAGAAGCGGATCATCAGATAATTTCTAGATGTCATTAGAAACTTCCAGTTTCTAAACCGTATTCCAAAATTTTTATTTTTTTATTTTATATTTTATTTTTCTGTATTCTAACTAATTCTTTATAGAATTAATTTTACAAGACTTGCGCGCCCTGAAGCCCGCGAAAGTCATTATCAACTGTTAATAGTTCAGCATTACTTAACAATGCTGATGCGTAAACTATAGAATCTGCAACAAGCATTTCTTTCTCAGTTACTAATTGCGAGGCTTTATCAGCCACCTTTTCATCTAAATTGACGAGCAGACTATGCATTTTCAAGAAGCTCATCTTATCTTTTATCTCTGTTTCCGGAATTTTTAATTTTCTTAGTTTCTTTCTTATCTCAATAAGAGAAATAGTCGCTAAAAGAGACTTTCCATCTGAATCAATTATGTCTTTGAATCTGCCATTAACAAAATAGTCTACCCAAATAGAAGAGTCCAATAGCTTATAACCGATCATCTTTTTCCCTTAAATCCTTCAGAACATTGTCTCTTTCTTTCTCTGTTAAATATTTTCCCAGAGAGCCTGCCATAGATTTCTGCTTTCCCCGTTCACGTCGAAGCAATTCTCTGATTGCCAAAGCATAAGAAGCTACTTTTAACTACTCTTTAAGTTTTTTTAACAAAAGTAAAGTATGTTCATCAACTTGGATTGTAGTTATCTTTGTATTTTCCATAATATATTCTATAGTTTATATATTTCCTTATTAACTTAGATTACTTTAGAGTAATAACAAGAATAATGTTTAAATATAGTGTATACAACTTGAATCTTATGACTCCTCAAACAGCTCAGGCAATTGCGCGATTAAATGAATGGTATAGCGAAAAAACTAGAAGAACGTATACTACAGAAGCTGCGCAGGAAGTACAAACCGCAGTTAAGATAGCAGTAAAAGAATTCTACGAAGAAGAGAAAATAGAAGAAGGCGAAAGATTAGAAGAAGGAGAATTAGAACAATTATTAGGGGAGTTCAGCAGAGAGAATATTATTAGAGCGGCAGAAACTCACTATTCTACATTGTATGCATTAAGAGAAATGTACAATAGTGGAGAAATAAAAGAACTTGGAGTAAAATTCTCTCGAGGTTTTCAGCAAGAATATCTTCAACCCGTCGAGCAGAGCTTTGCCCCATTTATGAGTTTAATCGAAAAAATACAGAAATCAGATATTCCTCCTGCGGAATTAGATAATACCTATATAGACGGGTTATTTAAAGAGGCCTTTCCTACTCCCGAATTATATGTTGCTTGTCTCGAGCGGTGCATGAAAGAAACATCAATAGTCTCAGATAGAACCGCCAAAACTGAAGAAGATAAATTTATAATGAGACTAATGAAGAAGATATTCGATAAGACTCTACCGATTTCTGTAAGAATGACCATTAGAGAAATCTACTCTTGACAACTTCAACCCCTAATAAGAATTTACAATCCATAAACATACTCGTTACAGAATTCACAATTATCTTCTATTGGACAGGCTTTAAACCCGTCAGAATAGGCATTTATAATCGATCGGGCAGTCTCAATTAACTCTTTCTGTACATCATAGATGTTAAATGACATTCTTCCCCCTCCCAGAGATTTAGCATTTCCTTGATCATCGATCACAAATTCCAGAGGCTTTTCCTGCTTCAGCATGTCTAAAGTGACCTTATGCACTTTTCCAAATTTCTGAGAAGCCAAGGCGTAATATCCTAACTGCCAATCCCTATGTTTTGGAGCTATAACCTGCCTTCCAGTCTTGTAATCTATAATTTCAAGGCCGTGATCTGAGAAATCAATTCTATCCGCGAATCCAATAAACTCAAAGCCTTCCGCTTTGTATCTAAGCTCCTGCTCTGTTAAAGATCTTTCGTTGTATTTATCTTTATTTCTCTCAAAAAAGACTTTTATCAATTGCAAGGCTTCTATTAATTCCACTCCTGCCCATTCTTCTTTCACAGATTCGGATCTTGCAAGATCCAAAAAATCCTTGATATTTCTTAGATTATCCTGCACTCCTTTCTCCAATATAAAGTGCACGAAACTTCCTAGTTTCATGGCCTCCCAAGAGATAGTCTTCCTCTCAGGCATACTATAAACATACTTATACTCATATTCTTTCTGGCACCCTACAAAAAGAAGCAAGGCGGAAGGTGAAAAGCATCTGCTGGCTTTAGGTTTTATTTTCTCCCTCTCACGCATCTCATTTAAGTTTAAAGGAATCAATTCTTTTCCATTGCCAAACATTGTAGAAAATCCCAACTTTACTGGCTTTTCTCCACTTTCCTCTTTATACTTCTCTTCGAAATCACTAGCATATGAAAAATCAGGATTTTGTTTATACTTAACTTCTTCCAGAAATACTGAAGGAACATATTCCTTATCGCCATATTCATTTGCATAAGTTAATATCAATTTATTCTTAGCTCGAGTAAAAGCAACATAACATAACCTTCTCTCTTCGGATAATTGATGTTTTCTTTCATAATCTTCAAAAATATCATTGACAAATTCAGATTCCTTCATATCTAAATTCTTGAACTCAGGCGAGAGCTCGATGGGCAATAAGTGGTGGGAATTTATTTTTTCCATGGGAAATCTTTTGTTGGCCATATTTGTAACTATCACAGTTTCATATTCTAAACCTTTAGTGGAGTGCAAGGTCATTAATCTGACTCCTTTCTGTCCGGTTTCTGCGGCAGGAATTTCTATTCCTAGACTTTCTAAAGTTTCCAAATAATTAATAAAACTTGACAGATCTGAATAATAAAGAGAAGCGTGATTTTGTGCAAGTTCTAAAAATTTGCTTAAATTCAAGAAGAATTCCTTGCTTTCTCCAGACTGCACCTCATCATTAAATCCAATAATTGTATAAATTCCCTTTAGCATGGCAACAATATCCTCAGAATCAAGAGATTGCATCATGCGTATTTTATCAATTAGCCTCTCTGAAAGCTTTCTTCCAAAATCAGATAACGGCATTTCAGGCAGGGACTCAACTAAAAAACTGCTTAAATTTATATCCTTATTATCTTTAATCAGCCTGCCTATTTTTATCAGATCCTCTTCGGGAAAATCAAATTGATAAATAATGTCCCACCAAGCTTGCTCCCCTCCTTTCTTATCCTTCTTTATCTTGTCAAGTATAACAAGATAATCAATAACGCTTCTTACAATTTTATTTTTTAATAGTGATCCCTTTGTGATCGAAGTAAAGGGCAGTCCTTTCATTTCAAGCATTCTTTTTATGGCTCTGCCCTGTTGGTGAGTTCTAAACATGATGCATATTTCTTCAGGTTTTCTGCCTTCAGCCAATTCCCTTACTACCAGTTCTGCAACTTTTCTGGACTCCTCTTTGCCATTTTTCAGTTCATAGACCTCTATGTTATCCCCTTCTCTTCCCTCATGATTTTTCACCTCAAAGCATTCCTGAGGATTAGAATAATTGTTGAGGATTAAACTATGCGCGGCTCTTAAAATTTTATTGCTTGACCTTCTAGACATGTCAAGATTATAGATGTCTTTATCGGTAATGCCAAAATGTTTCTTGAATACATTAAAATTATCTTTGTAAGCTCCTCTGAATCGGTATATTGATTGATTAAGATCGCCCACTATAGTCACATTGCCCTTGAGAGCCAGACTAATTAGGAAGTCAATCTGTATTTTATTAGTGTCTTGGAACTCATCCACTACAATGTAATCATAATTGGCAGCAGCCTCTGGAAATTTATCTAGCAAAGATAAAGCTTTCTGGTTTAAATCAGAGTAATCTTGGTAATTGTTCTTGCTCTTTATTTTCTCATAAGCATTCCAAGCATTCATAAATTTTTTTAAATCTAGAAAAGAGCTGATGTCCTTAATTTGTACTAGAATCTCTTTTTTAGCTTCTTTATCGCTTTTTAAATGTAAAGTCTGCAGCTGAAATTGCAGCTCAGCTAATCTTTTCTCCAGATCTAGATCTTGAAATCTTTTAGCTTTTTTGTCCAAATAATCCTGGATTGATCCTATAGAAATTCCTAAATCTTTAGCGCTATTGATGGATGCTATATATTTATGGCAGTGATAAGCTTGGACTCTAAGATTTCTATGCAACAGAACTTTGGCCTCGTCAGGATCAAGAATTTTAAAATCAGGTTTAATGCCTAGCAGATGCCCGTGTTCTCTCAGTATGTCTGCTGAGAATCCATGAAAGGTCCTTATTACAGGTTCTTTAGATTCGGAATCAAGAAAAATCCTTACCCTAGAAAGGAGATTATTTGCAGCCTCATTAGAAAAAGTAATGCACACTATTTTCTCAGGAGAGTAAATTTTATTTTTAATTAGATACTTTATCTTTTCTACGATGGCATAGGTCTTGCCTGTTCCAGCTCCAGCAAGAATGACACAAGGCCCCCTAATTTTATCATTTATCTCTTTATTTACATCCATAAAAGCCAGATATATTTCGCAATTAAAAACTTATGGATCAAAAGCACGATGCACCGGCATGGTTCTCTGTCAAGCTTCTTGGCACAAGAGTGATTGACTGAAATTTAATGCTTGCTTGCCAGATTATGTTTCCTATGGGAGATATAAACGTAAATAGCAAGAAGAATGCATATAATCAAGACTCCGATAATAATATGCAAAGGAGTGACTGGGCCAATAATAGGCGAATTGATCTTATTTTCTATGGATCCTATAAATCCAAATGTCACCGAATTATCCTCGGCATTAGTGGTAACTTGCTCAGTCACAACTGGTTCTTTTATAACTGCCTCATTGATTTTCATGATCAAAATTAAAGGGACATCATCAAAACTTATATTTTCGAATCCAATCACAACATCATAGTAACTGTCAGAATTCAAATCTAGCTTCTTCTGCTCCCCCACTGCGAGGGAAAAAGTTTGAGGCTCAGAAGTTACAGTTAGCGTAACCATCTTATTTTCAGAAGTTCTGTCAAAATTATCCACAGTTAAACTATGAAACTCTCCTGAAACATTGAAATAAATTGTATTGCCCGCATCTAGTTCGGCAGTATACCCTCCCTCAATTTGACTCTGCTCAAGATAAATAAGTGGAGTCATTATTTGAGATGTGGAGGAGGCTATACTTTCATCAGAACTCTCACCAGGGGTTGCAGAAGGCTCCACCGCAGGTTCTGAAGCAGGCTCCGCGGCAGGTTCGTCTTCATCGTCGTCACTGCTGGAATTACTAGAATTGCTGACAGAGGCAGCGATATTGAAGCTTAGATAATCATTAAGCAGATTAGCAGTCAGATTAATACTATGATTAACTGAAGAGCTTACATTGGAAGCCACTACTGAATATACTCCTAAATGGGTTCTGTTTCCATTATTTCTATAAGATAATAAGCTCTGTAAAGAGATATAGCCATTAGATCCGGTAAGAGCATAGACTGCCACAAAGTTAGAAGAATTATATAATGTCACATTCGCATCACTTATTCCAGAAGAACTGATCGTGCTGTTAACAAAAACCCTATAATACCATTTCCGGATAATTTCGCTGCCTGAATAAACAAACTCCTTAGAAGAATCATAAGATGTATTAACAAATGAATTATTAAGATTATTAGATGACCCTACATTAACATCTGAGCTACCACTTATAACAAGATCTCTAAAAAGGTTGTTACTGGAATTCACTCCCTCTAAACTGATTATTTGAACAGCTGTACTGGAAGAGCTTATATTTCCAAGAGAGATTAAATTAGAGTCAGATCCTTCTAAAATCAAACATCCTGCAGAAGAACTGCATCCAATAAGAGTGCTATTAGAAATTGTATTGCTGGAAGATTTAACAAGCTGAATAGCGACCTCGTTTGAGGTGAAAGTATTATTATTTAGAACCTGATCTACGCTATTATTTAGAATGATCCCAAACCCATTAGAATCAAAAGTATTATCTGAAATTTGCAAGTTCCGAGAGTCAAGGAGGTAAACTCCCTTTTTATTTGAGATTAAATCATTGTTAATAATGAAAGAATCGTTTACTCCCTTAAAGCTAATTGCGAATCCGCTATCACTAGAGATCTTAATATCGCAATTTTTTACAGTAATGTTATTAACATATTCTGCATAAACTGCATTTCCTGATTGGCTTGAATTTTCAAGAGTATAGCCTGCGCAATCCAAAATAACATCAGAAGCAATTATATTAAAACATGGGGAAGAAGTATAGTTTTCATTTAATACGTCTTGGGTAAAAGAGTAAGATCCGGATGTGTTTAATACACTGCAATATACGGTATTATTAGATACCGTGGTAGGAATATAAGTTACATTCCCAGTTATTTTAAAGAATATTCCTCCCAAAAGAAGAAGAACAAGAGCTATTAAAAATATTCCTCCTTTTCCGAATTCCTTCACCATCAATTTATTATCTTCCCGTTCTTTATAAATCTTATTGCCTTCTCAATTATTTATTAAAATTTATAGCAAGCAAGTCCTTTCGTAAACCTTTAAAAATGTCGTTAATTAGAATTAATAATGAAAGGCGAGCTAGAAACCATAAATGTCGGGATAGTCGGTCACATTGACCATGGTAAGACCACTCTTTTGCAAAAACTAAGTGGTAAATGGGCAGATACTCATTCTCAAGAACTGAAAAGAGGAATTACCCTAAAATTAGGTTATGCAGATATAACCTTATACAAAGATAAAGATACATACAATAGAGAAAAAGGCGAGCCTGTGTTGCATGTTTCCTTTATAGATTCGCCAGGGCATGAAATGCTTATGGCCACAATGCTTTCAGGAGCTGCTATAATTGATGCAGCCATATTAGTAGTGGCTGCAAATGAAGGAATAAAACCTCAAACTAGAGAGCACTTAATTGCCCTTCAAGCTAAAAAAGTAAAGAACCTAATAGTAGTACAAAATAAAATAGACCTTATCAGCGCTGAACAGGCAAAAGCGAATTATAAAGAAATTAAAGAATTGCTCAAAAATCGATATGAAAATGTTACAATAATTCCGGTTTCTGCTCAGCAGGAAATAAATCTAGATGAAATTTACAGGGCTATTGCCGAGCTTCCCCTGCCTAAAAGAGATAATTCAAAAGATCCCATTTTTATTATTGCGCGTAGTTTTGATATTAATAAGCCGGGGACAGTCCCAAAGGAAATGAATGGTACAGTTTTAGGAGGAACCTTGAAACAAGGTTGCCTAAAAATCGGTGATGAAATAGAAATAAAGCCTGGCAGGGTAATAAAAGAGGCAAATCAATACCATTACAAAACAGTTAAAGCAAAAATAGTCAATCTCTTTAAGGGTTCAAGAAGAGTAGCCCTATTAACTCCTGGGGGCAGCATGTCAATTGAAACTTCCTTAGACCCTGCAATCGGAAAATCTGATGCTCTAGCAGGCTGTATTTGTTCACTTCCAGGCATATTGCCAGAAATAACGACTACTATCAAAATAAAATTCGCACTCTTCCCCGAAGTATTTGGAACAGGAACCCAAATGAAAGTAGATCCCATTAAAGCCTCTGAAATGTTAATGCTTAGTGTCAATACTTCAATGACTGTGGGAATTGTCAAGAAAATCAAGAATGATGAGATAGAGCTCTCTCTTAAAATCCCAATAGTTCCTCAGAAAGGAGAAAATCTGGGAATTGCAAGAAATATCAATAACCACTGGCGCCTCATAGGATACGGCGAGATTATTTGATTTAGTAGACTATCTTTAAATAAGAATCAAATTATCGAGTAGAGATAATTTAATAAAATCTAAGAGTAGCAAACAATTAAGCAGTAGCTTCAACAGAGGCAGCTTCTGCATTTGCCGAGGCTTCTTCTTTTTTAGGCTCTTCCTTAGGCTTATTCTGGTCAGGAAAAACTTCTGCTAAAGGTTTGCTTCCGGCCTTAACAACATTTAAGTTAATTTGAGCAGTAGTGTTGGAAATTGTCTTTCCTCTTACAGTCTTTCTTAGCCTTAAACCAGTATTGCCTGCGTCCCTCATTCCCCATCCCGCAGTAAGTAAGACTTTCTTTAATCCTATTCCCTCAACATCTTGAGAAAGAGGGAATCCTGCAGCATCACTTCCTCCAGTTATCTTTAAAGTATAGCCTTCAAGATCAGCAGATAATTCCTTGCCATCAATTTCATCTCCGATAGACTTGCCAGCTAGAGCTTCATCTTGATTTTCTATTCTCCATGCCTTTCCTTTTTCAGAAATGTTGTATTTTACCATAATTTAACTCAGATAAAGAGGGTTTTTAAGCATTGCGCTAGTGATTTAAATAGCTTAATGCAGAAGAAATAACTCTCCTTCCCATGACTATAAAAGCTTGTAGAGATGCAACTACCATTGTCAAAGAAAGTAAAAGGTTAACATAAAACTCTCTGTTTCTTCTCTTCCTATGGCTTGCAACGCTAAGCTCAGCGAAGACTCTATCTTTTTCATCTTCCTTTGTTGTGCTTCTAAGCCGATGATTTTTCATATTTCTAACTATTAATTTTGCTATTTAAATCTTTCAATTGTTACTATATAATAGTAACAATTGCTTTTAATCTATCTCTATAACCTTATGCCTAGAAGTCGGATTCTTTATCTTTATTTTTTTAAAATTAACCTTAAACTCCCTGCACAATAACCTAATAAGAGCTGTATTGGCTTTGCAACTCTCAGCAGGCTCCTTTACCTGTGCAGAATATTCTCCATCGACGACTTTAATCAAGCAATTGCAATCTGAATTAGGTTTTACCTTAACTTTTATCTTCATGCATCAATTCACTGCAAAAACAAAATCTCCGGTAACAGAATTCCTATTTTTTAGCTCAATACTTTTCTCAGGAACGCCCATGTAACGCGAAAGAAAAGATTTTATCACAATGATAGAATCTTCATCCTCCTCGAAGGTAAGATACATGACATATCTATTCCTTCCAAAGTTCTCCACCCTCTCTTTTGAAGAGTTAAAACGTGCTTTAACAACAACTTCCATTATATTGATAGTAGACTTCTATTTATAATATTAATTATCTTTAGAAATTTTCTCTTCCTTAATATTCTTCTTCTCTTCTGCTGGAACCAAAAATCCTGAAAATATCCAGGCCAATACTAAGATAACAAGAACAACTATAATAACAACAAAGGACCTATTTTGGAAGACTCCTGTAACTGCACCAGTTATTGCATTAAAGAAATTCTTATTGTCTGTTTTATTTTGAATAGTGCTGTTTCCAGTTTCATTGATATCGCTTAAATTCCCTAAAGGAAAGTTAAGATCCGTTAAATTAGTATTGTTTAAAATTACGTTTGGAGACTCTACAACCGGGAGAGGGGCGCTTCCACCAGGAGATCCGCTATTACCTGGATTAGCAGGCGGCGAAGGGGCCTCATTAATACTAAATGAACCTAAATCATAAGCCTTTGAATTGCCGGCTGCATCCCTCAGACTTACAGATAAATTATAAGTTGCAACTGGAAGTCCGCTTGGAACAGTTATATCCAAAGGTAGAATTGTGCCCCCATTAACCAAAAAGCTAGATATTACCTGATTAGTATTTGCATTCCATGTTGAAAAAGTTAAGTTAACAGGAAGGTCATTAAAGGAACTGTTGAACTGAATAGTCTTAGATTCATCATTGTTCATGCTGAAAGGCAAGGATAATGAAAGGCTCATATTTTCCGCGGCAGGAATTGCTGTGTCTATTGAAAAATTCCTAAGCTCAGAAGTTATATTCTTTATACTTGAATAATTTGCAAAAACATAATAAGAATATTGCCCGTCAGCCAATCCCATATCTTTAATTTTTACAATAAACTCAGACTTGCCAGCAGTTTCGAAATTAGCTATTAGGTTATTGGAAGAATTAAATATCTCAACAAGATAATCTGAAACAAGGTTTGTAGATGCCTTGATATATTTAGTATTGAAAGTGGCATTATTAATAAAAGAATCATTATCTATGGCATTTGGATCGTTAATTGACTGCTCAACTATTAGTTCATAAGCATCTGTTGTAATTCTCCTAGCTTCAGTCATGTTAACACTTCCATTATTATCTGCACTGACCCAATAATAATAACTGCCTAAAGGAAGAGTGAAGTTGGCCATATATGGCGTGTTAACGTTCAACAAATCATAAGAAGTGGGATTCCCGCTGGAATCTTCGATTGTCATACTTACATTTACAGGGTTTAAACTCGTATTAAAAGCAATTGTAAACTCATTACTTATATTCAAAACAGAATTATCGGCAGGTGTAGGACTTATCAACTCTATGCTAAATTCTTCCGCTGCTGCATTTATCAAGCTAAAACTGATAAAAAATAGTGCTAAGGTTGAATAAATAAAATATTTTGATTTCATGGTGAACTTACAGGCGTGGCGACTATTCTATAAAATTTAGCCCCATCTGAAACTTGCTTAGTACTCATCTGATACCCATTTCCAGGCAAGGAAGATACATCGCCCCATCTTCCTGTTAAGAGATTTGTTCTAGATTGAAGGGTATAAAGTTTGTTAGTATCGGTAATATTAGACTGAACTTGTCTGACTTCTTGATTAGTTACAACATTATTCCCATTAGTAACTGCAATATTATTAGTTACATACATACTATCGCTCCAAACTAAAGAAACTCCAGGTTTTGGGCCTGTAGAAGTTTGCACAGTAGTGGAAGAAATTTGTAGCATTGGCTCAGAAGCAGAAACAACCATTGCTGCCCCAAGCAATCCCAATAATCCTTTTCTAACAGAAGAAACAATTCCCTTTTCAGAATTATAATCAATTCTCATGATAATTTATAAAATAAAACGAATTTAAACCTTTCCGTATATTTTTCACTAAACACCGATGGTAAAATTCAAGATTTTTGCACTCATAATCTTCTCTCATCTTCTATAGGAACTTCTTCAAGAACTGGACTTTGCCAAGAGAAAAGAATTCTCTATTTTATGTAACAGGGGTTAACCCTTATAGTTAACACTTATTTTGTCATGATCTCAAGACCATCACCATTCTTCAGAATATAGTCTTTCCCGACTGCTTGCTTTGTTTTGATATGAACTGCTTTAACAAAATTCTTTCCAATATCGCTATGCAACCTAAAAGCGAAATCCAATGCTGTGGAGGAGGGAGGCATTAAAAAGCAGTCAGGAAGAACATTTCCCTTGCTATCGCTCAATTTAGCTCCTGCAGGATAAATGGCTGCATATTTCAGGACATCAAAAACGACTTTATCCAAGACTTCTTGAACGCCTGTAGATCCGAATTCTTTCATCACATCTCTTATTTTTTCCAGAGCTTCTTTCTGCTTGTCGTTTAGATCTCCCTTGGCTTCAAAATCTCCTTCGCCAGGAATATAATTAATCAACCCATGCTTATCTGCCTGTCTTAGGCTCAATTCCCCATCCGCAAAACATGCAACAATAGGATAATCAAATTCGCTTTTAATTTTCTTGAAATTCTCGGGCCCATTAGGAGTGTCTACTTTATTAGCTGCAATTATCATTGGCTTGGTATATTTCCGAAGCATACGCGCAAAATTAGCCAGATCATCGGCAGTCCATTTAACAGGTTTTTCAGGGTCTAATCCAGACTTAAGAATGATATGCTTAACATCTTCTCCTGTGACTTTTAAGCCTGAAAATTGCTTGGCAATAGTATCTGCAAAATTAGTGTGCTGAATTTCAATAGTTCTAGAAAGAGTTCCCCAAGCTTTTTTGAATATCCCCAAATACCACAAGTCCAATTCTTTTTCTATAATGCTTATGTCCTGTCCCGGATAATAATTCTTAGCAGGTTTTCCCTCACCATCAAAATCTCCAGACATGTCAACAACATGGATAAATGCGTCAGCACTAGCCAAATCACTCAAAAACTCGTTGCCCAATCCTCTTCCCTCACTCGCGCCTTCAACAAGTCCAGCTACATCCATCAATTCAAAAGGCACAAATCTCCATCCTGCCTTGACATACCCCTCTCGAGGATTGCTTATTTTTCCAAATTCAGCAGCAAGATCTTTTATCTTTACATAAGCAATAGCATGATTAGGTTTTATAGTTGCAAAAGGATAACTGGCAATAAGAACATCTGCAAGCGTTGCTGCTTTGAAAAAAGTGCTTTTGCCTGAATTAGGTCTGCCCACGATACCTACTAACATAAAAAAAACTGGTAAAAAGAGATTATAAAACTACCTTCTAGCGTCCAAGTAAGCTGCCCAGAAGAAAAATATGGCCAAAAGAAGAGCAAAATGGCATAATACTGAAGGGAACATAATGCCAAAGCTGGGCAATACCATGATTAAAGCATAGGTTGGGAGAGTCATCAATAGAATGCCTATGATTAAAGCCAAAGATATTTTCTTTTGAGAAGCAGTTCGGATTTTAGAATAACGATACCAAACAACTGCCAAAGCCCCCCCAATAAAGCCCCCATAATAAACCATATATGGCCATCCTATGTGGCTGTTGAGTGATAAAGTTGTGACAGCTTGCACAAAAACAGGCATACAAGTTCCAGAGACGACAAAATTAGGTTGAAGAAGTGAAAATGCAGTGTAAATTACAGGAATCATATACAATAGTAGAATATTTCTCTTTAAATTATAATAATGCAATACGCTATGTAAGCCTATGGCGGGCAAGAAAGAATAAGCAATAAATCCAATATTAACCCATATTAGCCTCTCAGTCATGCAAAGAAAATACTCGCTTGCTTGATAAAGCCCCAAAAGAAAAAGAAGCACCGCAAAAAAAGGAGTAAGGCAAGATTTTCTATAAAATGCAATGAGTATCAAAGCTAGCACCCATTCTATAATTGCTGTAAAGGCTGAAATAAAAGGAGTGTAGCACATCAGAGAAACAAAAAAAATTGATTATTAAACCTTTGGACCGAAGAAAAGCAAGATAATAAGAATTTTATCTTCCTTTTACATAATCCCTGCGGAGCTCTACTAGCTGTATAATATCTGTATCCCTAGTAAGTATCCGAATGCCGCTAAAATCTTCCAGTCTTCTTTTAGGAAGGCGTGCAGCAATCTGTCGCAGCGGATAGGCATACACTGCAGCAACTTCACAATCAGTGTCGGAAGGAGGGCCAAAACGGTGATGATAGCAATCAGCAATAAAACCTTTAACACTCTCTTGAGATTTTCCAAGCAAGCGTTGCTGTAAACCCATGTATAAAAGGTAAGAAAACATATTTTTGACAAAGCGATTATAAGTCTTTCTCAAATCGGCAGAATAACTTCCGCGAAAGCGTTCTCCTCTCCTCCAAGTGTTAAGTTTAGTAAAATCAATAGATTCCCCATTTAAATCTGCATTGATAAGCTCTAAATTATTTTTGAAAGTTTCCTCATATTTATCCAAGAGAATTTGTTTTAAGAAAATAAGATAATCCAAAGAATCATACTGGCGCGTAAGGGGCTCCCCAACAGTTATGCCATGCGGTCGAGAAGGGAGACAGGGGTATCTTGCAATTAACCCATTTAGTTCATCAACAGTAGCTTCCACACGAGGAGTTAAACAATTTTCTTCAGGACTGTGAGGGGTAACAACTGCTGCTTGATAGATTGCAGAGGCAAAATCAGCGAAGAAAGTAGGGCAAAAAACATTAATGACACTGTCAAGAATGGATTTAGTAGTAATAAGAGAAATGGCAGGAAGAACAAAAGAAAGCTCATGATGGAGGAACTCAGACGATCTGGCCTGATCCTTAACATCAATAGGGATAGCCATGTGTTTTCTTTGAAGTCTTTGTACTCTATAAGCCATGCGGTCGCCAGAATTTGGATGAGCATGCATCTCAGCTTCCACCGAAAAAGGCAGAAGAATAACAGGTTGTTTTGCAGCCCCATAACGTCGAGAAATGAAGTTATCAAAATCCCTAGTTCCTTGACTTAAAAGGCCCGAAGTGTCTGCGATAACCAAATCCTGGCCAGTGTTAGACTCCTGTAAAGAAGTAATTGTACGTAATTTATCAAGTAATTCATTCATGTTGGCCGTACCAAAGTCCTATTCCAATATAAAAAATCTTTAAAAAACTATGTCTCCACTAGCTGCAAGTACTTTTTCTATCCAATTAACTGTTGTACTAATTCCAAAGCTTTTGCCCGCAGATCTTCAAGATCAGTATTATTAACTATGTAATCGTCTGCCAAGTCAAAGCAGGCAGAGGTCTGCTGACCGTGTTCTTTTTCTCCTACGCCCCTGTCTCTTGCATCAATCGTTTTTATTCCGGAGATATTCTTAGGATCGCTGTCTTTATTGCGCGCTTTTATCCATTCAATTCTTCTTTCTATAGGAGCATTTACTCCGATAAGAACAAAATTTCTTAATTTTCTAAATTCTTCTACTTCTCCGGGATTTCTAATTCCCTCAACCACATAATTCTTTCCAGAAGACATTTTAGCAATTAATCTCTTGGCCCAAAAGCCATTGCCATGCTTGGCCCTCATTTCATTGCCAAGATCTTGTAGGGCTGCCCTTTCAATCTCCTCGCCCTTCTTTCTTAATTCTTCTCTGACTTCCTCAGATAAAGTTAAACGTATAAACCCCTTTTCCACTAACATCTGTGCCAAAACACTCTTTCCAGAAGCAATTGGCCCAGTTATTCCAACGATCATACTTTGCCCTCATGAATTTTCTTTAAATAGCTATGCTTTAACAAGACAGTAACAAATAAAAAACCGACGACAAAAAGAAAAAAATAAACTTCAGCAACCTGTTATTCCTTTGTAATAAAAAATCTGTCAAAAATAGGCATCAAGCGATCATGGATCTTTCTCATATCTGGAGTATCGAGCCCATCGGCTAAAATATCATCGTAAGCAACTAAGTAAGCCTGTTCTTCATCTAGAAGCTTGTCTGCTGCATAGCCCACTCCGCCTGCCATGTTAAGGAGATAATTTCTCAACCTATCTGGGGCAGGATTTCCTGACCTCCTTTCCTCCTTCAATACTCTAAGGACTTCCCGCTGATATCCTTCCCTCATATCAAATAACCCATGAGCAATCTCGTGCCTTATTAAATCAGGAGTTGCCTCTTGAGAGGATGCAATAATATAAAATTTCTCTCCACGCTTATGTCTAAAAGAATCTAATAATTCCAATTCTCCTCTGCGCAAAGGGTCGAATTCTCCATTGTAAAATGGCTCAAGAGTTCTTGAAGGAAGATTGAATCCTGGCCAGTCATCATAATAAGTGAATTTTCCTTTTTTCTGGCCCCCTTGTGAATTAGCTAAATACCATCTCGCGTAGTCTTGGAAAGTAAAATTTCTCCCCTGAAAGTGAGGAGACTCATAAAATTCTGCAAACCTTATCATAGCTAATCCAAGTTTTCGATCATCTGGATAGATAACATGATAAATGCCATCCGCCACTTCATCTATCTTTTCAATGCCTTGTCTATTTTCTGTTTCTATCATTCCTTTGCTCTTTTCCATAATTTATATAAGAAGAAGGTCTATTTAAATCTTATTATTTGTTACTACTATATAGTACTATTAAAATAGGGCGAGAATTCACCATTTCCTTCAGTTTCATAAAACCTGTTAAGAAGAGAAATCAATTTCTCATGGACCTTTCTAAATTCAGGATAATCCAGGCCCTCAGCCTTTACATCATCATAAGTGATTAGATAAGCATGGATTTCATCTGTAATCCTTTCTTCAGCATAGCCAATTCCATGTATGCTATTTACATAATCTCTCAAAATCTTTAAATTAGAATTGCTCAGCTCTCCAAGAATATCTAAAGCCTGGGACTTGTAGCTGGAATTCATATAAAAGAATGCATGGGCAAGCTCATGCTGAAAAACTTCTTTAGTGAATATATCCAGCGCCGTTGCAATGATATAAAACTTCTCTCCTGCCTCTATTTTCTCCCTGAAACTCTCTAATAGTTCTTTTTCTTCCGTATTTAAAGGATCGAATTTTCCATGATAAAATGGCTCCAATATCTCTGAGGGAAAGTTAAAGCCTTCCCAGTCATCATAATAAGTGAATTTTCCCGTTTCCTTCCCTTTTTTAGAGTTAGAAATATACCACTTAATCAATTCCTCAGAACCAAATATCTTTCCCTTAAAATGGGGCGAATCGTAATATTCTGAGAGTCTCATCAAAGCCCGAGCCATGCTGAATCTTTCCTTATACTCCACATAATAGATTGCCGGAGTTATTTTCCTTATAGTCATTCTGTTTTCGGCCATATTTTGGATCATTCTCCTCGATATTTAAAGGTTTCTCTACTGTAACCACGTATAAGTGACATTAATACATAACTTTATAAAGGGCATATAAAAAGGCCTTATAAAATTTCTTAAAAAAGCTTAAATACGAACCTCTTGTAAGATATGCAGTAAGATCCCGTAGCTCAGCTGGTTAGAGCACTGCTCTTATAAGAGTATGCTTCGTTAGAAGTATAATTTCGTGCAGAAAATGCTAAGAAAGGCAGGGGTCCGGAGTTCGAATCTCCGCGGGATCATATAAGGAGAAAGGCTTGTATTATTACGGGCCTCCTACAATGTTAAAAGAAAAGATAAGCAAACAAAGCATATTGATTTTAGTATTGATAATAATACTTCTAGGTTCCTTGTTTACCACTTTAAAAGTAAAAGAAGAAAATGCGAGATTAAAGGAGAGAATAAACCAAAAAGAGATCCAATTCGAGCTAATTTCTGAATCAGTAGCCTGGTATGATGCAGGGCAATTCTTAGAAAAACAGAAAAAATACCATATTCAATACGCGCCCTTGAAAGAAAATATCACTAGAATAATAAATTCTAATGCCATAGGCACCTATGGAGTATATTTTGAAGATCTGAATACTGGAGCCTCGATAGGAATAAATGAAAAAGAGAAATATCTCCCAATGAGTCTATTCAAAGTTCCTTTAATGATGTCTATTCTTAAAAAAGTTGAGACGGGAGAGCATTCTTTGGACGATAAGGTAATTCTCACGGTTAATGACTTAGATTCTAATTCTGGTTTGCTATACCTAAAAGGAGCAGGATACCAAACCACCATGAGAGAATTAATAGATATAATGATAACCGAATCAGATAACACTGCTATGAGGGCCTTAGCCAATAGATATCTAGATGATGGAGATTACTTTAAAGCTCTGAGCATAATGGGTCTGCCTACTACGACAGATTCGAGAACAAAAGTATCTGCAAAAGAGTATAGCAATATTTTCCGTTCTCTTTACTTCTCTAACTACCTAAGAAGGCCTTTCTCAGAATTGGCGCTCACAATTCTTCTTGACACAAAATTCAACTCTCAAATTCCAGCAGGAGTGGATGAGAGGGTAAAAGTGTCTCATAAAGTTGGATTTGATTACGGCACAGGTTATTTCCACGACTGCGGAATAATCTACGTTCCAGAAGAAAACTATATTTTATGCATAATGGCTAAAAATACTACCCAAGAAAATGCAGACTTGGTTATAAGCAAAATTTCAGAATCGATCTTTGATTATAAAACTGACAATCTTAAATAAAAACTAATTTACTTGTGGCATAATACCAGGGCCCAGGTCTTGTCTTCATTCATATAGAACTTGACATCTTTGAAATACAATTTGATAGCTTTCTTCAATTCCTGTTCCCTGTAACGATATGAAATTGCAACAAGGATCTGGTCGCCTTTAGTGAACGTAATGCTTCTATCTCCAAACTTTAGAGTCATGTCTTCTAAAAGGGTATAATACATCTCCACTCTAGAATTTTTGTACCTCACTCCGAACTCTAAATTTTCCCTCTTAAATCCAATTTGAGTAAGAACTTTGACTAAAAATTGATCCATTAAACTCTGTTTATAAGATGCTATGATGTCCTCAGGTTTTGCATTTGTGAGAGCTACTCCTATAAGAAGATAATCCTCGCTACTATCCATTGCCTCCATTATCTCATACATAACCTCATGCATCTCGAAGTTACCCAATGTTCCACCCAAGAACAATAAAAAGTTTTGCCTATAATCATTATTTCTTAATAAGGAAGCGACGTTTTCCAAATTATCAAAATCAGAGATATTCCATTGGAACTGCACTACCTCTCCCTTATTGAGTTTGCCTATTTTTTCAATAGCCCTAGAAACCATATAACTGCTTATGTCAATAGGACAATATCTCAATTTAACTTTGCCATGCAATTCTTCGAGAACAGGGATTGCTTTCTTCCCATCTCCACACCCTATATCAATAATATTAACGTTTCCTGAATTTAGTACCTTTTCAGCGATCTCAGGCATGTATTTTTTGAGCATTTCTATCTCAGTTTCAAACATATATTTACTGTAATCTTTATGTTTCTCCAAATCCAAATATGCCTGGGCTTGCTCAGTTGAAAGATACCATAACTTAGAATCTGCTATGTTCCAGACTCGTGTTTTTCCCTCCAGAGCATATCCTCTCTTGATCAGCTCTTTGAAAATAAGATCATTGACTTGCATATAATTATTAGGTTTTAGGCTTTTTATGCTTTTTGATTCAATAATATTCATGGCTTTCACTCCAGAGTCATAATATGAAACGGAAGTATAGTATATTTTCCCTATATAAATGCTTCTTATTCGAGATTTTAGCAGCGTGGTTAGGTTTTTAAATCATCCAAACCATTGAAAACTACTGCCCCGATAGTCTAGTGGTCAAGGACGAGGCCCTTTCGCGGCCTAAACCCGGGTTCGAATCCCGGTCGGGGCATCTGGAGAAAGTTACATGCTCTATCATCGAGACTTAATAGGTCTCGAAAACATGGTAGACTATGGACATTCACAATTACAAACGGCAACTTGAACGCCAGACTGATATTATAAAAGAGTCAAAAGACCTTCTTGAAGAAAATAAGGCGATAGCCCTAAGATTCAAAGATCATCTTCTAAGCGAAGGCATTGGAGCACCTAAGATTGTTAGATACCTCATTGACATACGAAAGCTAAATAGCATGCTTAGAAAGCCCTTTGGAGAGGCAAATAAAGAAGATATAAGGCAAGTTGTGGCAGAGATGGAACAAACTGACTTAGCGCCTCAGACAAAAAAAGGTTTTAAGATAATGCTAAGAAAGCTTTATCGTTTTCTTAGAGGTATTGATGAAAAAGGGGTTTATCCTGAAGAAGTAAAGTGGATTTCTATTGCTATTCCTAAGAATCAAAATAAAGTCCCTGAAGAACTTTTGACAGAAGAAGAAATGAAGGAAATAATAAGATGTTGCGGGAACGTACGAGACAAAGCCCTTATTTCCTCTCTCGCTGAATCTGGCTGTCGAGTTTCAGAAATAGGGACTCTTAAGATTAAGCATGTAACTTTTGAAGAATATGGCGCAAGGCTTACAGTTCAAGGTAAAACAGGCATGAGGAGAATCCTAATTATTAACAGCACCCCTTACCTTCAAGAATGGATTAACCAACATCCTAAAAACAATAACCCTGAAGCTTACTTATGGTACAATCCTCAAAATAAAGAGCTTCTAACCTATGCTAGAATAACTGCCATTCTTAAGGGCGCAGCCCATAGAGCAGAAATAAAGAAAAGAATCTATCCGCACCTTCTCCGACATTCCAGAGCTACTATTTTAGCTTCCACAATGACAGAAGCTTCCATGAAACAATATTTGGGATGGGGACAAGACTCAAAGATGTGTGCCACTTATATCCATTTAAACGGCCAATCTACTGATGAAGCCATCTTAAGAGCAAGTGGAATCGAGGTTAAGAAAGAAAAGAAAGACTCTCAATTAAAACCTCTGCCTTGCTTACGCTGCAAGACAATTAATGAAGCCACAAATAAATTCTGCAAACTCTGCGGTCTAGTTCTTGATAAAGGCGAAGCCCATAGACTTATACAAGAAGAATTAGAGAAGAAGAGCTTCGATTCTAAAGAAAAAGAGTATCTTGAAATGTTTTTAAGTCTAAAGAAAGAAATTGAATGTTTAAAGAAGAAAAATATCCTCAGGCAATAGCGCTAAATTATAATTAGATGCCTCTGGCTTTAGTCAACTTTTTAGAAATAGACTCTTCTTCTTTTTGACTTAGAATATCGTAATCTCTGCATCCTATAATTATTGCTCCAGATGAAGATTTATACTTTTCAAAAAAATCAGCAATAACAGGGGCTACTTTCTTGTTGAAATCTTTTCTCATGGCCTCACTCTTTTCTTCAGTTAGAACTTCTGAAACAGAAAGATGTCCTCCCAAAACACTCTTCTTTTTGCCATTTTTTGAGATAGTAGCAACAGAGACACTATCCATCAAACTGAATTTAGGCATTTGATTATTAGCGTCATGTTGTGAATATTTCATCCTATAGCTAGCTCTTCCTTTTGCTGTAATGTGGTATATTTTATCAGCATCTTGAAGCACAATTCCAGATTTTACATATTCGGGAAGGTATTTATACAGAGTCCTTTGATTAGCTACCTTTGACTTTTTTAACTGATGTATACCTTTGGGTTTCTCAATTAAACTCGAAAGAATACTCAATTCACTTCTATATTCAAGATGTTTCTTTGAATGGTTGTTTTTAATTTTCATATTTGGATATAATTATGTATCACCAAAGTGATATAAATACCTTTCTATAAATATCTATATGAAGAAAGATATTATTTTTCTCAAGATTGAACCAGAATTAAAGAATGGGCTGAAAGAGATTGCTAAAAATGAGAGGCGAACATTGACTTCTATTATTTTGCCTTTAATCGAAAAAAGACTAAGTGAGATAGAAAATGCAACAAACTAATCATTCTAGATATGGTGAAATAAAAAAGACTTATGGCGAGACATTAATGATAATTAAAGAAATAAAAGAAGAGAAAGGAAACCTTTCTCCCCCTATGTACAATGAGAAAGACTAAAACAGATAATAAACCTCGATTCTTCGGCCTGTATGGTCTGGCTTATAGGAGGCTAGAAGAATGTAGCGATAATAGACCTGATGGCTTTATTCCTTTTCCAGATGTTTTTGAAAAACTATGTCGCTCTTTTAGTATCCGTAAAAATGAGGCTTGGGAATTATTGTTTACTCTCAGAGATTTTGGATTTATTAACATCGTAGCAACAAAAGGAGTTATTCTTTATACAATATGAACGAAGAGAATAAATTCACTTGGGAGTGCCAAAATAAGGAGTGTTCTGCACTAATTGCAAATCAGGGAGAGAATGAGCCCTCCTGTAATGTATGCGGGTCTGCCAAAGTTAAGCTGATTTCGTATCCAAAATGTTATGATTGTACGCTTGAAGAATTATTTAAAGAAATTTTGTCAGTAATTCATTATTACTTAGACGTTCCAGAGGATACTGCAATTCTAATTGCATTATGGATCATGGCCTCTCACTTTCACAAAGACTTCCCTACATTCCCGATACTTTATTTAAATGCTATGAGAGGAAGTGGCAAGACAAGGACACTCAATTTAGTCTCCCACTTATCTTTAGGCCTTAAAGGGCATGTTGAAAACAGTATTAGCGAAAGCGCTTTATTTCATTCAGAGGGCTCCGCCTTATGTATTGACGAATTTGAACCTTCAGCAACAGAAAAGACCCGTATTAATCTTTTACTTAATTCTTGTTATAAAAGAGGAGCAAAGGTTCCTAGGATGATAAAGATAAAGAAGAAAGGAGAAGAGTCTTGGAGAAAAGAAGAGCATTCTCTCTATATGCCAGTCGCCCTTGCCAATATTAATGGTATAGATTCTGTTCTAGAGAATAGGGCACTCATTGTCTTCTTAGAAAAATCGTTTAATCCTATAATTACTTCTCGTATTGAAGATTATGATAAACGTCTCTTTACACTAAGAACCAAACTTCTAACAATTAGTGACAAGGTGACAGGAATGACCGCTATGACAGATATTTTAGATAAATGGAATAAATTTCTGGATTCTGAAGATAAATCTCCTTGCCATATCATTATCCCGTCAGACTTGTCATCCTGTCATTGTATATATTACTTAATATGGCAAGCTGGGATAAGTGGGAGAACTTTAGAGATATGCTTTCCCCTGCTTATAATGTCTGCTCTTATTTCGGCAGATACTTTTGCAAATGCTTTAAAAATATTCTCAGAGGTCTCGAAAAAAAGAAAAGAATCTGAACTTGATGAAGCACACGTTTTGCTTTTAAGATATATATCTATTTTACCAGATGATAATAAGCCTTATACTACAACTGAACTCTTAAACGGACTTCAATTATTTTCTTCTATACCTATTAGTTTTAATGCTATATCTTTATCTTTTGCCCTAGAACGCCTCCAATTGATCAAAACTAAAAAAAGAAGTGCAAATGCCAGAGTGTTAATCTTAAATGTAACCAAGGCTAAAGAAAGGATTAATATGTTTGATAAAGAGGCCACAAAAGACTAAACCTTGACATTTCGCCCATTCGCTAGCGCTCTGGGCTTTTAATCTATCCAGACTAAGTTTGCTGAAAGCAAACTTAAGTTCTTCTAGCTCTTAAAGCTCGAACTCTCTCAAATAGGCGAAACAAAGGAAAGGATTGTGGCTTGTATGCTGCAGCGCAATTCACCCCTTACCCCTCTTGCGCTGCCTTCCCCTTCCCCTGTCTCCCCCCTGGCTTTGAAACCTGAGCGTAAGCGAAGGTTAGACATAGAACAACCATGCGGAGCGATAGCGTAGCATGGAATTGATAGTATTAGCGACCTTTAGGAAAGAACCAAATAGGAGATAGGTAGATCTTAGACAAATTTTTTAGAAATAGTCATTTTAAGGAGAAGGGCCCTTCCGTTTTATGCGTTTTCTTACCTTCTCTTTCTTTGACTAAATTAACTCTCTTCATAAACTCTAAAGCTTTTATAGTGGTTTCCCATTGAGATTTTACTTCTTCAGAAATACTCTTAACCGACATTTCATCTTTTTTCTTCAAAGCTCTAAGAATATCTTCAATTACATT
The DNA here is from genome assembly GCA_030698805.1 of Nanobdellota archaeon. Lineage (GTDB taxonomy): Archaea > Nanobdellota > Nanobdellia > Pacearchaeales > GW2011-AR1 > VGKP01. The sequence goes on along the minus strand of JAUYMA010000009.1, from coordinate 27,896 downwards.
CAAAATATTCCTTCTTCCCATCTGTGTAAAAGTACCGATAGTTTTTTATAGGAAATCTGTGTAATTATAGATATAGGGTTAAATGGCAAAAAACAAAGAAGAAATACCAAAAGAAAAGAAAGCTTGGTATAAACGATGGTGGGCAATTGTGATTTTTATTATAGTTATTCTTTGGGTACTAAGTCTCCTATCTTCCCCAAGCAATAAAGAAATCCCGCTAAGTGAAAAGGAACTCAGTGAGAAATGGGCAAGGGAGAGTCTTGCAGATAGGGGATATGAGGTGCTATTATTAGGGGCAATTAATATTTCTGCAAGAGCCCCATTTTTTGAATGGCATAAAATTAAAGACAATACTATCTGCCCTAATCTGGACGATTCTTGCTACTCTAATAAAGTAAGTGTTATGCTTGTAATGAAATCTTTAGGAAATCGGGAGGAGCAGGTAGTGGATGTATTGTCAACTTTATCAGTAATGGAAAAAAATGCTTTTGTCTTTAATATTGAAATTAAATCTCCCACTGACACTTGCAACTATGTAGTATTTGGAAATACTTATAGAACATTCATCGATGACCCGACAACTACTAATTATCAAATACTATTAAATGAAATTAAAAGATATGAAAGCTGCTCCTGACCCCACATTTGAAGAAGGCTTTATTTGAAAAGACAAGATATAAAAGATTTGTGCTCTTTCAAAATCAATGAATGAAAAATCTTTAACCAGCCCCTCTAAAAGAGATAAAGAAAAGAATTCAAAAGAAGTTTTGCACTATTTGTCCATTTTTTTCGTGGTTTATCTTATAATAATCTTGATTTGGTTGTTTAAATCAGATCTTCTTCCAGCTAAGACTTTAATAGGGGCTTATTGGGAAATTATCCTCCGGTCAATAGGAATTCAAAATATCTATACATCATTCGCAATAATTGTGCCCATAATTTTTATTTCTCTAGCATTTATCATATTAAAAATTCGGTTTTCTTTCTCAAAATATAAAAAACAAAGCTTTAACTGGGGGTTGGCTGTATTTTTCACAGTGGGGGCAATTATAATCTTTACCGGAATTCCAATTATAGATTCTATATGGGGAGTTAAATCTTTAGAGCAAAATTTATTAGATGGAAGTACGAACTATAGGACTAAAGTAGGAGAGGTGAAATGCATCGAGTCGACTCAAAAATTAGTTTATCTTGCAGGAGAGCTAGTAAAATGTAACTTTATATCAGATATTAGCTTGCACGGAGGGTCTAAAATGGTTATCTTCTCTTTTAAGGATAGTACGTCCCTAACTCTAGACTTTACAAATGGAACGTTTATTGCACCTTATAATTTGAAAAGGATTCAATTTGTAATAACTGGAGTAGATGAAAATAATCAAAGTAGACTTTTTTCAGTAGCAAGAGATTATACTTTTTTAGATCCTAATGACTATGAAGAAAAACAATCAAAGGTAGTTGCATACATATTTGGATTAATTGCAATAGTATGTTTCACTCTTCCTTCTGCTATATTGAGTTTTATTAAACTTTGGGATAGAACAAAACGAAAAGAGGAGAATTAAACAATAGGTTTATATAGAACCGCTCCTTATTTATTTTATTGTTAGGGCATCTAACTCATTCTGCTTGCTCCGGTCGAGAGGGCATTAAAACTCAACTAACCTTCTAGAATTAAATACATTCTTAATTAACTTGCTTCCTTTAGGAAGATAACCCTCTATTTCTCCCCAGTCTCCTCCAAAAGCATCGATAAATCCTTGATCCAGTAATTGTAATATTAATATAGGATTTAAACTTAATAATTTTTCTTTAGACGTATCACCAAGTAACTTCTGCTTGTGCTTCTTTATTAGGATATATCTTATATAGGCCCTTCTTTTTACTTCCTAAACCTTTTTTCATATATAAAGGTAATTTGGGATTAGGACATTTATGATCTTCAGGAAGCCTATGTTTATCACAATGATATTTTTTACAATATGGGCAAATATATGGGAAGATATTAAAAGAAGAGTTGCACAATTGACATTTCTTCGGAATTTTATCACGACGATTTTTTTCTAATTTAACTTCTTGTTCGGCCTTTCTATCCTCTTCTTTTTTTTGAGCGTCTTTTTTTCTTTTTTCTTCCTCTTCATACCATTTAACTAAGTCTATCTCTTCTTTTTTATTTTCTTTACCCATAAGATTTATATATAAGACGTACTTATTTATCTTACTGTTAGGGCATCTAACTCATTCTGCTTGCTCGGTCGGGGCATAATACCTTTATGGCATCTTCATGGTGAAAGTTTTGTAAGTGTGATGTTATACAAACTAAAGACTTTTATTATTTAAGAGAATTGTCTCAAGTAATATAAATTACATTTGGCTCTTATTATGTAGGATACTATCAATTACTTGGTAGGCCCTTACAAAGTCCTCTTCTTTAAAGAAAATAATCATTTCCGCTCCAATGGTATGAAATGATTGAATGGAGATATTTTTGAAAGCTAATTCTCTTGTAATCCTATAGTAAATTCCAGGAATATCTTTTGTGATTTTTGCCCAATTTACAGTTACATACGCTAGATTATTTTGCTCAGAAGTTATTTTTTGACCTTTGATAGCATGCTTAACTTGGTTCTTGTTACGTTGATTTGTAAAAACCACTATTTCATATGTCCCTTCAACAAATGAAAGAAATTCTCCTTTATGTCTTTTAATATTAGTATATAATTGGTCAAAAATTTTCTTTGATTTGGGAGTTTTTTCTATTGCAACCTCATAGATTTGAGATTTTGTAGAAACTTCTAAATCTTTCGGAAATTTCCAATGAAATACTGATCTTTTGGCGATCTCTGTAGAATGTCTTCTTAACGCCATACTTATTGCAGTTATCTTTACAGATCTTTGCAGTTCTTTTTCAATGATTGGTTGAAGCTTTAGTGCGAGAGCAGTAATATTAATGAGTTGTTGCTGTAGAATATCTATTAAAAATGGATTTCTCTCTAATTCTTTCTTAACAAGATGCTGAACAGTTACCATTCTCCCACCAGTATTCTTTCCTTTAAATACATTTCTCAATAATTGTTAATAAATTAACATTAAGTTAATATACTTCAATTGTGACCTAAGTCTCATGAAAATAGCAATTGCATTGGATGAGACACTCGGGCAAGGCTTTTTAGCAAATGCTTCAGCGTGTATTGCCTCTGGTCTTTTCCATAATGAACAAGATTTAATTGGAACAGAAATAGATGCTCAGCATTTTACATATATTCCTATCACGAAGATTCCAATTCTTATTGTGAAAAAGAATAATCGAGATTGGAAGGACTTGCTTAATCGAGCCAAAAAGAATAAATTAAAGTATATGGTTTTTACAAGAGAAGGACAATCTACAATAAGTTATGAAGAGTATATACAAAGAGTAAAAGGAAAATCCATTGAAGAAGTGACAATCATAGGTATTGGTGTCTTAGGAGAAGATAAGCTTGTTCAGAAATTCTGCGGCGATTTACCCTTATTACGATGACAGAATGGATTAAAATTGATGAACATATCTTGATGAGCAAAAACCTAGTAACTGTTCAGGAATACTCCGATTTTATCACATCACGCGGATATTTTTCAAGAAAATTCTGGTCAGAAGATGGGTGGAAATGGAAAAAATCACAATTATTTAACAAACCTGCTTATTGGAAGAAAAAGCGTTACTCCTCATTAGACATGCCGGTAACAGGCATTTCATTTTTTGAAGCGGAAGCATTTGCTCATTTTACTAGTGCTCAACTACCTAACGAGTTAGTTTGGGAATATATAGCTACCAATAAAGGAGGTACTCGTTTTCCTTGGGGAGATGATGTACAAGATTTAGATAAAAGAGCACGTTTATCTTTCTTTGGAGAATTTACAGAACCGGGAATTGCTCCCATCAATACATATCCTCATGGAAGCTCTCCAGATGGAATTTCAGATTTAATAGGCAATGTTGGCGAATGGTGCTTGCCTAGAGATTTAAAGAAGTTGAGTTCTGATGTGGCAGTGCTAAGGGGAGGATCGCATTGGCACATCCCACACGCTATCGATTCATTCTTTCGAGTTCCTACTTACGTCGGAACTCGTGATAATCAAACAGGGATTCGTCTAATTCAGTGGGATGGCACTCCTCCAAATTATAGTCTCAAAGAAAGTACTGACGTTTCTATACCTCTCTCAATCCAAAGACCAACTGTTCCTTTTAGACAAGAGGGAATACCTCAACATATCTCGCTAAACTCCTATAGGCTTAAAATAAGTGGAAAAGTTGAGAAAATGGCTGAATTATCATTGCACGACCTTCAAACACAATTTCCAGTTACTGAACAATCAGGGCTTTTTGTATGTGTGTGTAATTGGGCGGAACCTAATATTGTTAAAGGGGTCTTGCTAAAAGACATTGTTGAGCATGTAAAACCTAAGCTTCCACTAAATGAGCTGTATATTAGACAAATAAGCATTCCAGGACCAAGAGGAATAGTCTATGAATCATCAATCCCGCTCAATCAGTCCCTTAATAATAACGCTCTTATTTGCTGGGAGATAGATGGTAAACCGCTTACCTACGAACTGGGATTTCCAGCAAGGCTCATCGATTTTCAGTTGTATGGATATAAGCAAGTTAAAGCACTCAATGAACTTTACTTTACCGATAAGTTTGAACCTGGTTGGTGGGAGACTGACAAAGGGTATGATCTCGCCGGCAAGATTCAACCAGGATCTGCTACCATTATTGGAAAAAGGTCATACAAAACTAATTTACAATAAAAGTCTGTTCTTTGATAGTTTATTATATGCAAAAACGGTCTGAGTCCGGCAGAAGCATCAAAACTCAACTAATCTCATAGGATTAAATACATTCTTAATTAGCTTGCTTCCTTTAGAAAGATAACCATCAATTTCTCCCCAATCTCCTCCAAAAGCATCGATAAATCCTTGATCCATTAATTGTAAATGAAGATGAGGCCACCATCCCCCATTTTCATCACTTTCTCCAACTTCAGCAAATATTTCTCCAGCTTCTTTTATATCCCCCACCTTTAATTTTATTTCATGCTTCAAGTGTCCATATGATAAATAATAATCTTCATCCAACAATTTCCATACTATCATTCCTCCCCATCCCCCATGTTGATCTTTGTCTATCAGAATGGATTCAACTCTAGCTCTTCTAACTAAGGCTACTTTAGTTCTAGCAGGAACACTAAAATCAACTCCGAGATGAACAAAAGCATTTATTTCTTTATTATAGTGATCCTTCCATAAATTAGATCTATCTTCAAGAAATCCGCCATAGCTATGCTCAACACCTTTCTTCTTATGAATCTCATCTATCCATCTCTTGCATATCTCTGAGTTTGATAAATCCAAAGATGTCTTCAGAGATTCTGCGTTGAGGTCTATATGCACCCATCTCTTACCCTTCAAATCTGGAAAAATATTCATCATTTACAATATTCTTGAATATTATTAAAGATTGCTAAAATCCTTAACATATTTTTCTCACGTTAAGTCATTGTGCAAATCGCGGATAAGAACCTGCTATCTTAAGTAAACTAATCTCTCTTATCTCTCCTATTTCTTGCAGAGCTTCCTTTATATGCCCCTCATCTTTATGTCCCTCCATATCTAGATAGAATGTAAAATTATCCAATGTTCTATTTGGAACGGATTGTATATAAAGAAGATTAATTCCTCTTGAAGATAAATGCTGAAGAGCCCCCACTAACACTCCTACTCTTGAGGAATCTTTATATTCTAAAATTAATGTTGTTCTATCGTTTCCACTCGGAGGAGGCTCATAATGTCCTAGTACAATAAAGCGAGTGGCATTGTTGGGATTGTCATGAATATCTTCTGCCAAGACTTCTAAGCTATATATCTTTGCAGCCAGCAAATTTCCAATAGCTACTTTTCCAATATCTTGCGAATCTCTAACGAGTTTTGCAGCAGCACTTGTACTTCCAGTATTCTGTTTCCTAACTCCTGGCAAATTCTGAGCAAGATAATTCCCACATTGTTGAAAAGCCTTCTCTATAGTATATACTTCAGTTATATCTTCCAGTCTGGCGCCTTTAACACCCAGAAGATTCATCCTAATAGGAAGAATTTCTTCACCACAAATTTTTAGACCATTCGCCTTTAGTTCGGCCAGAGTATAATTTATCCAGGAAGCCTCCACAGTCGAATTTAAGATAGGCACAATAGTCAAGTCCGTCCCTTCTTTAACCGCCTTAAAACATTCAGGTATTGAGTTGCAATAAACAATTTCAGCTTCCTGCTTAGTCCTTCTTAGATAATTCCTTGCAGCCTCATCACTGAAACTTGCTTCTGGACCTAATACCACAAACTTTCTTGCTAAACTCATCGAGCTCCCTCCTTTATTAAACATTTTCCTAAATCTGTCAGCCCTACTTTACCAGAAGAAAAAACTAATCCAAAAGACTGAAGTTTCCTTAAATTATACCATATCGTAGATTTAGCCCATTTCTTCTCAAATGCTATCTTATTTATCAGAGCAGTAATGCTCTGATGTCTCTCAAGCAAAACATAATTTAATATTACTTTATGTCTATCCGATAGGGATTCGTAAAGAAGATTGGCAAGGCTAGATATTATTTTTTTCTCAGGCCTTGAAAAAACAACCAGCGCATTTTTGCGCCTTAGCCCCAATTGAACAATTTGAAATCTTCATAAAAAAGTTGAGATAATTTAGTATTTAAATTTTCTGTGCAAGAAATATTGGATAGACAATCTAGACTACATAAAGATATTTATAGAGTTGCTTTGCTAAAATGAAAAATATTTCAGAATAAAATGAAAAATAAAAGAAATTTAGCCAGTATCACCTTAGCAGGCTCACTATTATTTAGCGGTGGATGTGCAACAATATCTCCAGAAAATAATAATCATAATAAAAATAATATGCCAAAAATAGGGAATACTCTTGCGACCCCATTGCAGAAATTAGATGAATGGGGCAGAAAATACGAAGCATGGGCTGAGAGAAAAGATGCGGAGACTCCTGAGAGATTATTATCCCGCAATGGATACTATACTTCCTCTCATTATGACTTCTTTCCGGGAGTTCAAATATCTAATAGGACTAATTTTATACCTTCTAGAATACTAAAGAGCAATCAGGAAGTATTTTTCTCTTATACTGCAGAGCCGGGAGAAATAAACCCCACTAACCACAATATGAGGCTTTATATAATGAAGAGAGAAAAAGATGCTTCAGGAGAAAGATTAACGGAAAGAGTAGTTATTTACCCAGGAGGTTTCATAGTTCTTCCAAATACAAATGGGACAGTGGAGTTTCATTACAACTTTAAAGAAGCAAATGAAATTGGGCCAACTGGCTCATATGTTGGTATATGGAGAGATTCCCCAATCCCTTCGAATACAAAACAAATCTTAAGAGGGATGTATGTGACATGGATAAACCCATTTGCCAATATTTTCAAAGAGAATGAGGAAAAAAAAGTTTTAGAATTCAAACTAGTTCCTTAAAAAAACTTAAATAACACGTTTAATATAAATAGAAATGTTTCACGTAAAAACCTCTGTAAAACCGAGTCCAATTCATGGCCTCGGCCTGTTTGCAGATCAGAACATAAAGAAAGGTGAAATAATATATGAGCCCGATCCTGCTCTAGACTTGCTATTAACACAGGATGAATTTAACCAATTGCCACCTACAGAAAGATCCCATATTTCACATTATGGCTACTTTGATAAAAAATTAAAAAAATGGCATCTTGCCCATGATGATATAAGGTTTTGTAATCATAAAAAGGCAAGCAATCTTACATTAAAAGATGGAAAGCTAATTGCAAAAAAAGACATCAAAAAAGGAGAAGAACTGACTCAAGATTATAATGAATTTGAAGAGTTAAGGGGAGAATTAAAATAAAGTCCTAAATTGATAACTTTAAACTTCCAATTCTTTCTGGCCATCTCCAGAAATTACAGGGATTCCCTCTGCGACTGGAACCTTAACTATATCTGCAAGTTTGTCCCCTTCTTTCAGGCGGACAATATGAACTCCTTGAGTTGCTCTGCCCATTACTCTCAAGTCCCGCATTGAAACTCTTATTACCATTCCTTTTGTCGTTGTAACAATCACTGAATCTTTATCATTTACAGACAAGGAAGATATCACCTCGCCAGTTTTATCTGTAACGTCCAGGTTAATTACTCCTTTTCCGCCTCTGCCAGTTATCCTATACTCTCCAAGATCTGTACGTTTTCCAAAGCCCTTTGTTGTAGCCGTAAGAATGGTGGTTTTCCCATCCGCGGGCAAAGATTCTATAGAAACTACTTCATCATTCTTTGCCAGGTCTATCCCAATTACGCCATAGCTTGCTCTGCCCATTGGACGCACTTCATCTGAATTGAATCTTATAGCTTGTCCCTTCTTTGTTATCAACAGAACTTCCTGCCTGTCAATAACACGACGGACATTAATGATAATGTCTGAATTATCCACGGGCAGGTTCATTATTCTCACTCCCGTACTTCTAGGCTTCGCAAGATCCTTCAAAGGCAGCTTTTTTACCTGGCCCTTCTTTGTTGCAAACATTAAGTAGCCCGAGTCAAAATTAGTGATCGCCATTACATTCGCGATTGTTTCCTCCCTTAAATCTAATACGTTCACAAGAGCTTTCCCTTTGCTCTGCCTTTCAGATGCTGGAACATCGTTTGCCTTCAACCAGAATACTCTTCCTCTAGAAGTGAAGAATAATAGATAATCATGTGTAGAACAGGTAAGCATCTTTCTTACGAAGTCTTCATCCTTAAGCTCCTGGCCACTCACTCCTGCTCCTCCCCTCTTTTGCTCCCTATAATCTGAAACATCCACTCTCTTGATGTACCCTCCATTTGTAAGCATTACCACAACATCTTTCTTCTCTATCAGGTCTTTTTCTGTAATTTCATCTACTCTCTTGAGTATCTTAGTTCTTCTTTCATCCCCATATTTAGCCTTGACTTCTTGTATTTCCTTTTTAATCACCTTGAGTATCTCCTTTTCATCGCCTAAGATTTTCTTTAATACAGATATCTCCTCATTGAGCTTCGATTCTTCTTCCTTTAATTTTCCCGTTTCTAATCTTGTAAGTTGTTGTAATCTTATCTCTAAAACAGCTTTGGCCTGCCTATCAGACAACCCAAATTTCTTCATTAATCCCTCGTGAGCAACCGCAGCATTTTCAGATTTCTTTATGAATTCAACAACTGCATCAATATTCTTTTGTGCAATTAATAATCCTAAAACAATTTCTAATCTTTCTTCAGCTTTCTTTAATTCGAATTCGCTTCTATGTCTAACTATTACTTGCCTATACTTGATGTATTCCGAAATTATATCTTTAAGATTTAGAACCCTTGGTTGTTTTCCAACTAAAGCAAGCATATTTGCATCGAATGATGTTTGCAAGTTTGTGAGGGTATAAAGTTTATTAAGAGTATACTTTGGATCCACATCTTTTTTGAGCTCGATAACAATTCTTACTTTGCCCTTGGAAGATTCATCTCTCAAATCATATACATCAGGCAGCTTCTTTTCAGTTGCAAGTCTAGCGATATTCTTTACTAGCTCTGCCTTGTTTACCATATAAGGAATTTCAGTTACTACGATGCTAGATCTTCCTTTCTTGTCTTCCTCTATAGTAGTTTTTGCACGAATTATTATTTTTCCTTTTCCAACCTTGTACATATCTTTAATCCCTGAACCTGTAATTGTGCCTCCAGTTGGGAAGTCCGGACCCTTAACAATTTCTGCAAGTTCATCGATGCTTATTTCAGGTCTGTTGATGTATTCTATAGTCGCATCGCACACTTCAGTTAGATTATGAGGGGGAATGTTTGTTGCCATGCCTACCGCTATTCCAGAAGCACCATTTAGAAGAAGATTTGGAATCTTAGCCGGTAAAGTTTCAGGTTCTTCGAGGGAGTTATCGAAGTTTGGCCTCATTTTCACAGTCTTCTTGTCAATATCTTCTAACAATTCACCAGATATCTTGCTCATCTTAGCTTCTGTATATCTATCTGCAGCAGCGCTATCTCCATCCATTGAACCAAAATTTCCTTGACCATGCACTAAAGGATATCTCAGTGAGAAGTCTTGAGCCATTCTTACTAAAGCATCATAAATAGCAATATTACCATGAGGGTGGTACTTACCCATAGTCTCTCCAACAATTCTTGCACATTTCATTGTGGGTTTATTTGGTTCCAAACCGAGGGCGTGCATCGCATATAGAATTCTTCTATGCACTGGCTTCAAACCATCTTCAACTGCCGGCAATGCTCTATCTACAATAACAGACATTGCATAATCAATAAAAGCCTGTTCCATTTGTTCAACAATCTCAGCAGAAGCCACTCCTTTCTCATTTCCAACCTGTTCCTTCTCTCTTCTTTTTGCCTCTTCAGCAAGCATCTCTTGCTCTACTTTTTCTTCTTTCTCGCCGTTTCCGTTTTCATCTTTTGCCATGTTAAATATCTATTTGAGCCTCGTGTGCCCTTTCTGCAATAAATTGTCTTCTAGGTTCTACATCATCACCCATCAATTTAGAAAATACTTCATTTGTTTTTGCTGCATCTTCAATCGTGACCTTATTTAATAATCTTGTCTTAGGATTCATAGTCGTGTCCCACAGTTGTTCAGGGTTCATTTCTCCTAAACCCTTAAACCTCTGAACATTTACATTCCCTCCGAGTTTTGAGACTATTTTCTTTAGTTCATCTTCGGTGTATACATAGTGATCTACTCTCTTTCTTACCTTATACAAAGGAGAAACTGCAATGTAAATATTCCCATTTTCAATCAATTTTGGCATAAACCTGAAGAAGAAAGTTAGCAATAGTGTTCGGATATGTGCTCCATCTACATCAGCATCGCTCATAATTATAATCTTAGAATAACGCAATTTAGCAACATCAAACTGCTCTCCCACTCCTGTCCCTGTTGCAGTTATGATATTCATTATTTCTTCGTTCGAAAATACTTTTACGCTATTTGCCTTTTCAACGTTAAGAGGTTTACCTTTGAGAGGCAAAATAGCCTGATATTCTTTGTTACGAGCCATTTTAGCAGAACCTCCGGCGGAGTCTCCCTCGACAATATACAATTCGCTCTCTTCTGTCTTGTTGCTTGAACAGTCTGCCAATTTTCCAGGAAGGCCGCCTACACTGAAAGCATTCTTTCTTCTTACTAGATCTTTCGCTTTCTTTGCTGCATTGCGCGCTTTCTGAGCCTCAATAGATTTTGAAACAATTCTTTTAGCAATTGTAGGGTTTTCCTCAAAGAACATAGTGAGATAAGTCATGCAAATGCTGTCTACAATCCCTTTTACTTCATTGTTTCCCAATTTTGTCTTAGTCTGACCCTCAAACTGAGGTTCTGGAACTTTAACAGAAATAACTGCTGTCAATCCTTCTCGCACATCATCTCCAGTCAAGTTCTCGTCTTTATTTAACTTATTTTTATTTGCATAATCATTAATTGCTCGGGTTACTGCAGTTTTGAATCCAGCAACATGGGTTCCACCCTCAACAGTATTAATGGTGTTTACAAAACTTAAAACGTTTTCTTGATAAGTAGTGTTATATTGAATTGATACTTCTACTACAATTCCACTCTCTTCTTTAAGAAAGTAAATAGGCTTGTGAACTTCTTCTTTTCCTTTGTTCATCCACTTTACAAATTCTATCAGGCCTCCTTCAAAATGGAAGGTTTCTTTCTTGCCAGATGACTCTTCACTCAAAATTATTTTTAACCCCTTATTAAGAAGAGCTATCTCTCGAAATCTGGTTTCCAAAACTGAGAAGTCAAATTTTAATGTCGAGAAAATAGAATCGTCTGGCCAGAATGTGACTATTGTTCCTGTATCTTTCTTTTCACATTCTCCTACAATCTTTAAATCATAAACCGGCTTGCCTATTTTATATTCCTGCTGGTAAATCTTGCCTCCTTTCTTTATAACTACTTTCATTAGCTTAGAAAGAGCAGCTACGACGCTGATACCTACTCCATGCAGGCCTCCTGAAACTTTATAATTGGATTTATCAAACTTTCCCCCCGCATGTAGTTTCGTTACTACAATTTCTACAGCCGGACGTTTGTAAATTGGATGCGATTCAACCGGAATACCTCTGCCATTATCTTCAACTGTTACAGAACCATCTTTATTAATAGAAACTTTAATTTCGTCGCAATAGCCCCCCATAGCCTCATCTACAGCATTGTCCATTATCTCCCATACTAGATGGTGAAGGCCTGTCTTGCTGGTACTTCCAATATACATTGCCGGCCTCAGTCTTACACCTTCAAGTCCCTCTAGAACTTTTATATTCCCAGAAGCATAATCCTTAGAAGCTTTTTCCTTATCTGCTATCATTTTTCATACCCTTTTTGATATAAAAAACAACAAAGTTATATTTAAAAATCTTTGTATATGATTGGAAAAACCCTTGGTTTTCTCCGACGATAAAAAGAAAAACTTTAAAAATTCCGCAAAGAATTCTATTTTTTAGAAGGGTTTTTCTTTGCAGAAACCGCTTCAGACTGAGATTGTTTTTTGGCTTCTGCCCTTGCAGCTTGAGCATCTGCTTTAAACTTATCAGCTTTCTGAGTCTTATGTAATTCTTCTCTGTAAGCTTCGGTCCACATTACTCTTCTTTTATCTCTTTTCAGGTTTAAACTATTTCTTCTGCATTTACTGCAGCAAAGATAATTTATAGATCCGTCATTTTTAATTAAATGAACGCCTTTATGATAATGATCTTCTTTTCCGCAAAAAGCGCATTTAACCATTATCTGCTAGGCCTCCTGTTATCTTGGCTACCCCTTATTCTTCGGGCTTCAATTTCAGTTTCTCTTAATGTTAATAAATCTCCAATTTTTACAGAACCTTTGACGTTTCGCCTCATAGATCTACCTTTATTTCTTCCGTCAAGAACATTGCACATTACTTGGGTGACCTCTCCTCTAGCGCCTGTTCTTCCAACTATTTCTTCCACAACTGCATTAACTGCCTCTCCAGATGTTAAACTCTCTACTTTTGCACCAGAAGCTGCTCCGCCAGTCTTGTCTTTTATCTTTTGTTCTTTTGCCATTTTCTATAAATAATCATTTACTTCTTGGCTTTCAATTGGCTTATATCTTTCTCAGCCTCGCCAGAATTAATGACTGCAACAGCAGAAGCACTAACTGGGATTCCCACTGCAATACCTAATTTTTGTTTAGAATCTACTTCGCCGCATGGGATGTCTTTATCTTTGCATAGAGCTAAAAGATGGCTGACAATCTCCTTTGGTTCGACATCTTTAGCAACTACAACTAATTTAGCAACTCCCATTTCTACAGCTTTAGTTACTTCATTCGTTCCCTTATCCACTTTTCCTGTTTTTCTTGCTTTTTCTATTATTGAGTAGAAGTCCATTTTTTGACCTCCGCGTTGGCCTCATCGGCTGATTATACTTCCAAAAATAGGTTTATAAATGTTTTGTGCAAATTTAATTTAAAGATAATCTAAGAGAAATCATCTTTTCTAGAATCAGTTGTTATCTCCTCTCCCTTCTTTATATCCCTTGTGGCAACATCACATCTACTTTCAAAATTCTGCAGAGTGTTAAGATCAGAAGAGTGATTTACATATCTTTCAGGAGAAGAATAAAGGTAAAGTTTCCTCGAATGGTTATGGACAAAATTTCTTTCTGCCTCTGATAATTTATAAAATTCCTGCTTTGTCAAAGATTTAAGAGTATACTTTATCACAATTTCACCCCTCTTAAAATCCCTATTAGCAAAAACGCCCTTATCAAACTGCCCGATTTTAGATTTTTTTATGATAATCTTTTTCATAAGATTATTTCCTCCACTTAACCTGCACATCGTCCGTGCGCTCGCGGGACCTTATATCTACTTCTTCTGCTTTTTGCTTTATTCCTGAATTAAACATAATTTCTCCTAGATAAGCTATCATCGCTCCATTATCAGTCAATAAAGAATTCTCAGGGCAGTAAAATTTCGCGCCTCTTTCTTTGCACATTATTTTGCACATCTCTTGTAGCCTGGAATTACAAGCCACCCCTCCTCCTAAAACAAGTTCTTTCTTGCCTGTATGGGCCATAGCTCTCTCAGAAGACTCAACCAGCATAGCAAAGGCAGTTTCTTGTAAAGAAAAAGCTAGATCAGCCAAAGATATCGCCTGATCAAAAAGCTGCTGTAATTTAGTTTGCATTCCTGAAAAAGAAACGTCCATTCCTTTTATTGAATAAGGAAGCTCAATATATTTTCCTTTTTTAGCAAGCTCCTCTATTCTTGGCCCTCCTGGAAATCCCAAGCCAGTATAACGAGCAAATTTATCAATAAAGTTCCCAACACCAATATCCAAAGTCTCTCCGAAAACCCTATACTTACCAGCCGCGTAAGCAATAATCTGAGTGTTTGCTCCTGAAGCATAAAGCAAAACTGGATCCTTGGATCCCAAACTTCTCCCAATTTCTAAATGAGCAATGCAATGATTAACAGGAACAATAGGGATCTTCAAACCGGAAGCTTTCTCCTTAGCAAATTTCATACCTGCCAGCAAACAAGGAGCAAGTCCGGGGGCATTGGATAAAGCAATAGCATCAATTTTTTCCTCCTTAACTCCTGCTACATTCAAAGCCTCGCCATACAATTTTTCAGCAATCTCGGTATGATGTTTAGAAGCTTCTATGGGAATAATTCCTCCCTTATCAGTCTTATACATATCTCGAATGTTAGCAAGGATTTTCCCCTTATTAACAACACTAACGCCAAAAGTGTGTGCAGTACATTCAATTCCCAAGATCATAATTCATCCTCTTCGATTAAAGGATATATATCAAGTGCCACTTCTTCATATGGATGAACTTTTTTAATCGCGTCAATTATCTTCCTAGCCTCGTTTCTCCCGCATACAAATTCTACTCTCTCCTCCCCAACTTCCTCTAATTTATTCTTTTTTCCAATATGAGGGTTTGCTCTTTCATTCGGCTTAAATCTTCCAACGCCTTTTGAAGAGAAAGTACAATGAGAATAATTCCCAATCACTCCACCCCCAAAATTCCCGATAGCTTCTCTCACTATCTCAGTATGAGTCAGAGGTACAAATACAACTATTTTTACCTTATCCATATAAAAGATAGATAATTATGTGATTTAAATATATTTATAGATAATTCTCAATAATTAGAAAAATAAGAAATTATAAAAAAATAAAAATAAAAAATAAGAAGAGGAAAAAGAAAAGTCTCGACACGACCGTCAATAGAAATATTGAATATTACTTCTTTTTCTTCTTTCTTCCGCCACGAGCCATCTTAGCTTCGCATACATTCCCCTTGCTATCTACATAGTAAAGGTAGCCTGGCCTTCTCTTAACAACATTCTTGGCAATTACTGATCCCATTTCGCATCTATACCTCCTTTTAAAAATATAATATAGTTTATTCGACTATATATTTAAACCTTTCTGCTTCCGACGAAGAACTCCACTATCTGCCTATTTTTACTATTGAGGGGCACTTCGACTATTTTTCTAAAACTTTCAGGAGAAGAAATATGAAAACGAAAAGGGGAAATAACGCTCCACTCTTTGACATTGTTCTTATCGTCGAGCCAAATGGCTAGAAATGGAAAAAAGACGAATATTGAATGAATTCTAGCATTTGTGTCTTCCCTAAAATCAAAAAGCAGACTATCCGTATTCCTGGACTTGAACATCAGCCCAAAAGCTTTGCCAAAAAAAGAAGTGCGCTTTATAGGCAGATAAGAGGTTTTCTTCCCAAACTTTATTTTTATTTTGCCCATAAAGAAAGAGGGAAAATAGTCTATTTAAGACTTCCCAGCAATAAGCTTTTATAGTTCCTGGATTTATTACGAATATGGATATCGAGGTGATAAATATTATAAAAGAAAGTTTATCTGCCTTGGGCAACATTGGGACCATAAGTTTGATATTTGGCATAAATTTCACCAAGAGGCCAAAGAGCAAGAATTCCGAGTTCGAAGTAGAACCTGAAGAATATGCCAGCAACATTAGACATCTAGATCAGATAGAAAAATTAAAGAGGCTAAAAGAATCTCCTGAAACTCTCTTAGAAGTGCTCGACGTCATAGCACAGGATTTCTTAAAGAAAAAATTCCATATAAGAAAAGCAATTGAATATTCAGATTTGATAGAATTCTTTACTGCTAAGAATAAACCTCAAATAATTGACTTTTGCAGAAGGATGAATGAAGCGTTATACTCTGGACAAACTCTTACTGGAGGGAATATAGAAGACTTGATTACGGATTTAGAATCTATTATCTTAAAGGAAGATCCAGGCCATAACGAATATGAAAGCAAAAAAGATCCAAAGCTTTATTCTTTGATAGACAAAATAAGCCTTTTTGAGACTAAAAAAGAAAAAGCTGTGAAAGAAGAATATCTAGGCAAGAAGACAAAGGCCCTTATCAACTCCAAGCTCTCGAAGAAAAAAGACCCTCTTGAAAAACAAAGTATCAGCGTCCCTATTCAGAATAATAACTACAATACGCCCGCTGCCGGAGGGAGTAATACGGCCTTGGATCTCCTCAATTCAGAAGAAGGCGCTCCTGAAGTAGAGCCTGAAGAAGACAAACTAATTGAAAGTATAGATGATCTGGATAGGATAAGGGAAAAAATACAGCAAAGAAAGAAAAATCCTGCTGAGAACGCTCAAGAAAACTACAATTAAGGAAATTCCATTAATCTAGCGTTTACTAAAGCATACTTGATAAATAAAAGTATTATTGAGATCAATAAAAGATAATTAATTAAGCTCATCGCAACTATTCCTGGTTTGACCTCTGCAATCTTTCTCAAGGATAAAGAAAGCTCTCTTTCCTCGCTAACAAAGAAGAAAGATCCTCCGGTGTTATAAGCCAATGATCTTAGGGAATCTTCATCCACTTGAGACAATCCATAACTAGTCTGCCCTCCGCCCTTTGTTCCTACTGCAATAGTATGAACAATTACTTCTCTTTCCTTGGCATAATCAATAGCTTGTTCAATTGTCCCTACGTTAAGCTGGCCATCACTGATAATTACAACTGCTTTTTTTGGATATTTGTTAAGCATGTCTGTGCCAACTCTGACTGCCTCAATAGTGTCTGTGCCACCAATAGAACTGAATTCTAAACTTGAAATCGCCCTCTCAATTAATAACCTGTCCCTTGTCACTGCCTGCTCTATAACTGAATTGCCTGAAAAAGAAATAACTCCCATAGAAGTTCCAGCAGGTAAAGAACTAGAAAACAAAATAGCGCTTTTTTTAGCGGCTTCCAATCTGTTCGGAGGGAAATCTTGAGCCTCCATACTTCTGGAATTGTCAATGGCAACAATAAAAGCTACTGAACTCGTGCTTGCTTCGTATTCTAAAGTTGGGCCTGCAATAGAAAAAATCAAGAGAATCAAGATGCAAAGAGTCATGACTAAAGAGGTAATATTTTTAGAATATATTTCGATACCTTTTATTCTTGCAACAGCATCGAAATTCACAAATTTCATAGCTCTTTTCTTTCTCATTCTTAAAGAGACCCAATGCAAAAATATCAATAAAGGTACTAAAAAAAGCAGAAACAAATATTGAGGATATAAAAAGAATAAGTTCATTTCTTGAAGTCCTTCAGTTTAATTCTCTCGTGCATAAATTGCCCCACTTTTAAGATAAACTGTTCATTAGGCATTACTTCTACAGAGTCGATTCCTGCCGAATTGAATATTTTCTTCACCATATATTCTTGGTCCCTCATAGAATTTTTATATCTCCTTTTAGCCAATCTAGGGTCAAATACAATCTGTCTCCCATCCTGAATATCTTCTATGACGAATTCTCCCGCGACATTAGGCAGTTCCTTATCTATCGAGTCTCGGATTATTATAGAAAAGGTTTCAAAGGAAAGAGAAAGCAAAGAAAGTTTATTCTTTATAGACTCATCAAATCTAATGAAATCTGAAATTAAAACAGCAACTCCCCCATGATAATGGGGGAAAGACCCGACTATATCCAAAACTTGATTTAAATTCGATCCGCCCCCATAATTATTGCCGTCTGTTAAGATGTCTGCAAAAGAAAAGAAAGCCCTCTTGCCACCCTTTGGAGGATGAAAGAGCTTTACTTTATCATTGAACAAAACAAATCCTATCCTATGGCCCCTCATAATTGCCAAAAAAGCTAAAGATAGAGCTATTTCAGCGGCGCACTCGCATTTAATTTTCTCCCCCGATCCCAAAACCATATTATCCCCCACATCTATGAAAAAGATCACTGTTAATTTTTCCTCCTCTTTATATTGCTTAACAAGAAGCTTGTCATATCTTGCACTTGCTGTCCAATCTATGTTAAAGGCATCATCATCGGGATAGTACTGGCAGAAAGTCTCAAAATCAAAGCTTTTTCCTCTGAAAAAAAGTTTATAATTTTTTCTTTTTGTTTCAAAATCTTTAAACACTGAGATTAACTGCTCTATACTCCCAAATATATCTAGTTTTAATTTCCTATTTTCTTCCATTAACTATTTTCCGCTCTGAAGAGACTTGAAAATATCGCTTATTATTTTTTCAGAAGTTATCCCATCTGCTCTGGCCCTATAAGACAAGATTAGCCTATGCCTCATTACATCTTCTGCAATAACTCTGACGTCAGCAGGGATCACATAATTCCTGCCCTGAAGTAAAGCTTCTGATTTAGCGGCAATGTACAAAGATATGCTGGCCCTGGGCGAACAGCCCAAATCTATATACTGGCCCGTATCAAAATCTTTGTCTCTAGTTTTCTTAACAATTTTCAAGATGTATTGCTTAATCTTTGGATCCAAATAAATTTCATTAGTAGTTTTTTGCATTGCAGTTATCTTATTAGGGGTGGTAATGGGCCTAATATTATAATCCTCAAATTTTTTCAAAGTCGTGTTCTCAGACATTATCCTCTCTTCGCTTTCCATATCTGGATAGTCTATAATTATTTTAAATAGAAAACGATCAACTTGGGCTTCAGGCAACGAGTAAACTCCCTCGTTTTCAATAGGGTTTTGGTTTGCCATGACAAAAAAAGGAGCAGGTAATTGAAAAGTAGTTTTGCCTATTGTGACTTGTTTCTCTTGCATTGCTTCAATCATGGCAGATTGTGTTTTGGGAGGGCTTCTGTTAATTTCATCTGCAATTATGAAATTGGAGAATATCGGGCCCTTAGAAATCTGAAATCCGTTCTTTGGATCATAAGTCATAAATCCAAGAATGTCCGCAGGTAGCATGTCTGCTGTAAACTGAATTCTCTTGAAAGAACATCCGCTTACTTGAGCCATAGTTTTGATAAGAAGAGTTTTTGCGATCCCTGGAACCCCTTCCAATAAAATGTGGCCATTGCAAAGCAGGCCTCTTATAAGTGAATCAATAGATGCCTGCTGCCCAAAGATAACTTTAGACACCTCTTTTCGCATCTGGAATAAAGTCTTAGATATCTCTTTGACTCTAAAACTACTTGCTCTTTTATCAGAAACTATTTCTTCTTCGGCCATGAACACCTCTCTATACTCAAGAGGGCATTTTTATTTTTAAACCTTTTTAAGACCTTAATTGCCTTCAAGATTAGCCTCCCTCATAAATTTGCCCCTTCTATAGAGGTAATAAACTATCCCCATTACTAAAAATGCTAACGTGGACAAGCTGACATAGCTTAGCAAAGCCTCTTGAGTTAAAGACTTGCTTCCAGGATTAGGCTTCTGAGTGATAGCCTGCCCACATGCATCTATTGCTTCGGTAATTTGCTGCTCTGCTAAAGTAAGATCTCCCTTGTTTAAACTATCTCTGGCCCTATTAACAAGTTCTTTTATTTCAATACATTCGGGATTGCTGACCATCAACTCCTCGATAAATACAAATTTTTCCTTGATAGAAGTCCCTTTCTTCACGTTCATATAAATCTTACCCCAATCAAAATATTCTGGAGTCTTTACGCTTACATTGACGGTAATTTCATAAAGGCCTTCAAGCTCCGTATCAACATCTACCGTCAAAGTAAAATTCTCCCTCTTGCCTTTGAGAAGAGAAGAAATAAAGTCCCTATCAAAATAAGAAGTGATATTTTCTGCTATACTCCCATTAATTGAAACAATACTGTAAAGGCTTAGATCTTTAAGATCAATAACTCCGTCATTTACTAAAGAAATAGGTAAGATTATTTTGCCTTGGCTGTCTACGGAAACCGGATCAGGCAAAAGCAATTTCAGAAGAATAGGATCGGCCTGAATAGGAACTTCCGTAGTCCCTCCTCCCGAACTTCCTGAACTAGATCCTCCTCCAGAAGCCGGAGTCTCCTCAACAGTTGTACTTTCAAGTATATTGATAATGAATGTATTGCTCTTATTAGTTGTGAGATTTGCGGTCAATATTGTAGATCCATCAGATTCGCTAAATTCACTTATATTGAGATAGTAATATGCAGTGGCATTTGAATCCGCAGCAAAATTTATGGTAGGGGTTGTTCTATTTGTCCAATTTACAATAGTTACATTTATGTCGCTCTCATTACTGCCGTTTGAAGCTATGAAAACCTGCTTAAATCCGATAGTTTGATTATGACAAGTGTCTATCGCATCAATATCCTCAAAATATTCATTCAGATAAAGAGTAACCGAATCAGTCCCGCTGATATTTATGCTTCCCCCGACACTTACATCTTTAATAATTCTAATTGGATAATTAGTATGGTTGATAGTAATATTCCAGCTAGTCGTGTTGCTCAATTTTTGATTGGATACATTTAATAGAATAGTAGCTGTCCCTGCGCATGCCCCAGTTTCGTCGGTGAAATTAGGAGTGATGTTTAGATAAGCAACTGATCCATTTCCGTAAGTTACTCCTGAAATCTTGAAATTATTCCGGATGTAAACTGAATAATTAAGATTGTCCCTTACACTATGATTTGCCGTAAAATCAATACTCGATGTCACATTCTCAGCTAGATAAAAGTTATAACTGGAGTTTGGCAAGTATATCTGGGGATAGTCATAAATCTTTATATTGAAAGTTCTAGAGGAATTAAATCCCGAGCTGTCCCTTGCTGTAACATTGAAATTCCAATCCCCTGGATAAGAAGAACTTTCGTTAAGGGAAAAATTAGAAGATCCTGAAAGATTTGTGATTATTCCAGTAGAAGAATTTATTGCTAAGAAATTCCCTGCCTCCGTAAGATTTGTTATGGAATAAGTAAAATTAGTATTATTAGAGTCTAGAAATTCACTTCCATCTTCAACGTCAGTCGCATTCACATCCAAATAAAACCTTTCATAAATGGAAAAATTAAAGCTCTGATCAAAGAATAAGCTTGGAACATGCTGCACTTCTGCTATAGAAACATTGAAGGAAAGAGTAGAATTTAAACCTGAATAGTCAGTTATATTTACTCTAACAGTATAATTTCCAACGTCTGACTTGTTAGCGGTAAAAGTGGCTAGGTACTGAGTCCTATTATTAGAAATATATGGATACTGGTAAGATGTGAAAGTGAATAAATTGGATAAAGAATCATTTTTAACCAATGTAGTAGTAATACTTAAGGATTCATTATAATGGGACTTCTGAAGAACCTTAAGGTCTTCATCATCAACAAGCAGATAAATGCGCACAGGGGTATCTTCAGTCGTATTTATCCTAAGGCCGTTCACAGTAACATTCACTCCATCCAAAGTGGTCAGAATAGATGGAGTCTCATTTAAATTTACAATACTAAAATTAAAAGTCAATGAAGATTGTGCTATGTTATCTGAAGCATTTACTATAATAATATGCTCTCCCACATCCAGATCATTTGTAGTAAAATTGATTACTCCGGTGCTGGCATTCAGTGAAAAAGAAGGGAAATAGCTCAAATTAATATAGGAAAAAGTAATGCTATTAGACTCTATATCGGTAATATTTGAAGTGAGATTAATAGAAATCCGGTCTCCTTCCAACTCAGTAATATTGCTAGACATATTCCCCCATACTGGGGCAGTATTATTGATTATTTCAATTAAAATTATTTGAGAGATAGATGCATTGCTCTGATCAGTTGCATTGATTAAAACACTATGATTGCCCGACAATGAAGAATCAGGATAAATATGCATCATTGCCCTAGTTAAATTTCCTGCACTTATTCCTACGTTAGTTATTGTAAAATTAATCCAACTTACATTTACAGTGAAATTTAAAGTTTCATTGTGAATACTTTTATCGATAATTAAGATATCATCATCTGAAGCATTTACAGGTATTTGATAAGTATTGCTAGTATAAACTGTGTTTGCACCTGTTAAATTTGAGATAAAACTTAAGACGGGCAGGTCATTAATGTTTATGATTGTAAAGTTTATGTATTGTGAATACCCATCAGCTATATCTCCATATGATCCAGTATCTAGCAAAGAGAGATTAATTGTCCAATTACCGACTGCCTCGTCAGTAGGGGTGAAATTAACTAAAGCATAAGAAGTGAAATTATCAGTAGCGTTTGCAAATTGAATTATATTCCCATATGAATAATTTGAGTCAGTCCCATTAAATTTAAACCAGCTATAATTAGCAGAATAAGTAATATTATTCTGCTCCTCTAAGTCAGTTGCATTAATATAACAAATAACCACAGTATTTTCCGTTCCATTCCTTGCATCCTCGCAAAGATAAGTAAAGCTCGGGGCAGTATTCCTGCTTAATACATTAAAGTGAACCACCTTGCTTGTGGAAGCATTATAAGGTAAAAGTTGATTATTTAAGTCAGTTATTGTAAAATTAATAGTATAGTTTCCCACATCATTTCTTTGAGGAGAAAAGCTTATATTCAAAACTCCGGATGTCGCATTAAATCTATATTGGGAACTGTTGAATAATTCTCTTCCTGAAGCCGTGCTGCAATTTCTGCTGGACCAATTAGCTACGCTGCAATTTAAGAAACTTATATTCAAGCTGTAAGGAAAATTATTCTCTTCATCAGTTACATTAGTAATGTGCTCAAAAACATAAGGATCAGAAGAAGTAGACATATTAAAATAAAGATCGGTCAAATTAGTGAAATTAGGCGCATCATTAACTGCAGTTATATTTACCTCAAAAATTGCGAATTGCAATGCAGACTCACTATCTCTTACTCCCAATTCTACCCTCTTCAATCCTAGAGAAGAGTTCAAGGAAGTGTAATTCACAGTAAGGAGGCCTGTTTGAGAATTTAAGGAGAAGTTAGTAAGAGTAGTGTTTGCCCCAGCATCATAAGAATAATTCAAAACGTCATTAAGATCGTCTTCACTCACATTAGAACTGAAGTTATAATAGCATATGGTATCTTCAGAACACTGCCAAGGATTATTATTTCCATCTCCGTCAAAATCAACATACCCTCCAGCAGTTTGGATAATATACGGAATAGTATTTGTTATGATTACCTCATCAACAAGAGATACATTGCCATATGAGCTAGTGCAATTAATATCAAAAGTCATGTTGCCTTTGCGAGTTAAATTAGTATATAATTGCCATAGTCTATTGCTAGCATTATAAGCCATGTCTTGGATAGCCCCATAACTACCTGTTTGATTTATCCTTATGGTGCAATTGCCGTTTCCATTAGATACGTTAATCACTGCGCCAGAAGAATTTGTGTAGTTAGCATTGAAATAAAAATTATAATTCGCGGGAGAAGCTTTATTTTTATTGGCGCAATAATCATCCTGGCATAGGCTATATTTCTCCTGGCTATCAGTATCATCCAGGATAGTAAGATTAGCACTTTCGCTTGATCCAGACTGCGTAGCAATAGAGCTCCCGATTAAGAAGATTGCGAATAAGACAAACCCTCCAAGACTAAAATAAACCTCTTTTTTTAATTTCCTCATTTAAGTCGATACCACTGTAAGTTTCTTGATTCCCTCCTCATTCTTACTATTTGAATCACCTTCATAATTATAACGATAACTATGGCTAAAATTAAGAGTGTTATCAATATTAAAGCGTAATTAAACTTAATCTTCTTCTTCCCCCCATCCTTATCTTGGCATGTGAAAGGGCATGGGCCTCCGCAATCAATGCCTGCTTCTTCCTGATTCTTAATGCCATCTGAACATGTGGGGCATGGACGGCATGGGCCTCCGCAATCTGTCAAGAGCTCGCATCCGCTATTGTGGCAATTTCTTATACCGTCTCTGCAATTAGGATATTGCGTGTAGAAACAAGATTGTATTTCAGAGGGTCTGCTTAAAATAGTGCAACTGTTAAGATCATTGCACTCTCTTACCTGAAATCCGCAGTCTTTCTTATTTAAGCCAAACAAACTGCACATCACCAGCAAGTCTGAATAATCTCTTTCAGATATATTCCCAGCCACGTATGAGAACTCAAGACTTTGACAAACACTCCAATCCTGACACACCCATTTATTTTCGCATTCAGGAGCTCCTCCTAAACTTCCTCCGCCTCCAGTTGCCCCTCCTCCACCTCCTCCAGAAGGCTGGACTGGACAGTCAGTAATGTCTGCAAATACGCTCCAATTAAGAGAAGCGTTCAGTAAACCATCGGTTATTTCCACCTTTACTTCGTGGAATCCTCCTTGGTTGCATGTAAAGCTGTAATTGAAACTATCATTTAAGCTTCCAGAAGTCTTATTTCTGCCAGGATTTAATTCATCTACATACCAATAAATATCAGGGATTGTACCATCCGGATCTCTTACAGTAACATTGAACTCCAATATAGCATCCGCATCGACTGATAAGTTTCTTTCTAAAGGCTTGTACGAAACAAAGTAAGGGGCCCTATTTTCGTCAGTTACAGTGAGGCTAAAATTAACGCATCCCCCTAAACTTACTCCGCTGCTATTGCACAAGCTTATATTTGCATGAGGGTTGCTCAATCCCAAATCCCAAGCGCATACTGTTAGATTATGCACACCATCATATGGAGGAGTAGCCGTCCAATTTATAATTCCCGTAGAAGCATCAATGCTAAAGAACGAAGCCTCATTTAGGAAATAAAGGGCATAAGATAAGTTTCCCCCGCTTTCGTTTCCATCTTCAACATCACTTGACCAAAAGTCAACATAGAAACTACTATTATCTCCTTTGTCCCAAACAGTTTGAACGCCCGGATCTGTAATCGAGGGTTTATGATTTACTCCAATAACATGTATAAGGAATTGTTTGAAATCAGAAAGAACGCCGTCAGTAACAGAAAGAGTCTCATTATAAATGCCTACATCTTCTTTGTTTAAAATCCCTGAAACTAGCGCAGAGGTGACTGGGGGCAATTGGTTATCAAAGAAAGTCGGAAAAACAAAGAAAGGATCTTTAGGGAATAGATCTAAAGTCAGTTCATTCTCATCAACATCAGTAACATTAAATTGATAATTAATATCTGTATCTTCACATACCAATAAAGGAGAAGTGATATTATCTAAAACAGGGGGTGAATTTGGTACGTCTATAATAAATATGACACTTGCATTCCCCATCTCTCCCTGAGTATTATTTGCAAAAACAGTTATCTGATTTGACCATCTCACAGCATCAAAAGTAATATTAGGGGTGAAAATAACTTTCTCATAAACTACCGTGCTATGTTGCAAATCTTCTAATTTGTACCACCACGTTTCTATGTCGCTTCCACTGCTGGCAGATACATTAAGGGAGAGAGTATAGTTACTGCCGACGCTAAAAAAGTAAGTAGTATTTTGAGGCTCATGTATAGTAATAACCGGTTCTCCATTGATAAAAATAGATAAGGAGCCTGTAATCCCATAACCATGTATCTTAAATGAATAAAAGGGGAGAATTATAAAAATAGCACAAATGAATATGTATACACAAATAGCCTGTACCGCAAAACCTCTCATACAAAAGGATACAAAATAATGTATAAAAACATTACTTTCTCCTTATTTCGAATAGAATTTCACCGCTGTAATGGCCCCAGGCAGTATCTTGAGGCACTACAAGATTTACAGGAACAGTAGTGACATTATAAGGAGTGATTATGATAGGAGATTGGATAGTCACAAACGAGCTTATATCTTTACTTACATAAGCTTTTAGTTCAACTGTGAAGTTATGCTGGTTGCCCAGAGTTATTTTTCTATATGAGCCTCCTCCTGGAGGAACCCTCCCAAAGGTAATTTCACTCGTATTAAGATCGAACCCTGGAGGTTCTCCCACTATAAATTTGACTCCCACTGTCTTTCTCTCCAAAGGGAGAGAATAGAAAATAGTGAAAACCAAAACAAATCCTGCTATTAATATACAAACTAAGAAGATTAAAAGAGACTTACCTTTTCCTCGACCCATGGCTCTTTATCCTCCTAGCAATGATCCAAACAAGAATCAAGATCGCCACTAATGCTGCTAAAATGCCTATAAGGTAATACATTAATTTGCTTTCCTTCTCTTTTTTAAATCTTAAAGAGAATATCTTTTCAGTAGTCTTATTCCCATAATGAACAATTACCTTTGCTGCAAATTCGTCTTCGACTATTCCAGTTGTGTCGAAATAACCTGTTAAAGTAGAAGTGGTGAAGCCTGGAAGATCCATGTAAGAAGTGACAAAATTTATTTGGGAATAATTAATTATAGATACATTAGCGTATATTTTCTCTATGGGATCGCTCCAAAAACTCTCGATGCCTATATCAAATTTATTTAGAACGTTTCTATTAAAATCATTAGAATGCCCAGTGATATTGACGAAAAATTCTCCAAGCCTAAAGGAAGTGTCAGCTCTTGCTTCCTTTCCTTCCCCATATCCGGCAACTACTTCTGCCCTATAATATCCCGGCAAGTAACTCTCTGTATTTAATTGGGTTTGCATGCTCTCAGAAGATAAACTGGGGATATCTTTTTCCCCTAGAGGCAAGGAAGCTACAGAACGATTAGCAGAATCAATTATATTGACTGTGACTCTTGAAGAAATATCTCTGGTTCCCAAGTTATTTACAGTGACTGAAATATCAATCGGCTTGCCAGCATTTGCATTTGAAGCCGTTATTGTAGCGGTGGCAAATTCTTCAGGATAAGGGACTCTGATTTTTATTACTCCTTTTACATTTCCCAATAACTGAATTCCTCCTCCTCCAACTGGTTGTTGCCTCGCACCGATATAAACTATATTTTCTCCAGGCATTTCAATACTCTCCGGCAAGGATAAGGTAACCTGGACGCTTCCAGGTTTATCTAAAGATCTAGGAGAAAGAGTGACATATCTTGCCAATTCTCCCTCGGCAGTCAGCCTGAATTTCATATAATCGTCTCCGATTATGTTAAAACGAAAAGTTTGCTTATGATTAGGTTTAAAATCTATTTCATATACGCCTGGAGAAATGCCTATAACTGCCTGAACATTCGTGCATAGATAGGCAAAAATGAAAGCAAAAATAATTATTTCTATGCCTCTTCTTTTCAACCTCATGAATATAGCAAAATTAGAAGGTTTTTATAGATTTCTAAGATGGGGCCTTAACTAGCCGTATAAGCAGTTGCAGTAATAGTATCTTCTATAGTCCCAGTATTGGAACTGCTTGGAACTCTAAGCAAGATGTCTATTCTAAGTGCATCCTTAGAATCCTCATAGCTAAAATAATCGCAAACCTTAGTTCCGTCTCCATTTGTTGCATTCACCTCATAATAAAGGCCGATAGTGGTAAAATTGCCGGTATTATTATTCTGCCAGCAGCTCCCTGTTTCATTGTTGCTGATATTAAATTGATAAGCCGGATCGCTCCCACCTATAAACTGTGTAGAGTTCTTGCCGGTTTTGAGATAAAGAGTTGCATTGACATTACCTATATTTTCAAGAGTCAAT